>JAZLHN010000228.1:0-17846 GCA_045616815.1 Acutalibacteraceae bacterium | reverse complement strand
GAAAAGGCGGGCGAAACTTTGTATCCGCTTCGCGTATAATAATATCAACACTTTCCGTTATGTCCTTGATTTTTGCGGCGGCATTTGCTATACTACATAATACATTATAAAAAGAAGGAGAAGCCGATGGCAAAAACAGTTGCGATCCTCAATCAGAAAGGCGGAGTCGGCAAAACGACCACAGCCGTGAACCTTGCCGCCTGCGTCGGCGCGAAAGGAAAAAAAGTCCTGCTCGCCGATATCGACCCGCAGGGCAACTCCACGAGCGGCTTCGGAGTCGATAAACGAAAGATAAAGCTTTCTTCCTACGACGTTATCAGCAACACCTGCACCGCGAAAGACGCGATCGTCCGCACGGAATTCAAAAACGTCGATCTGATCGTTTCCAATATGAATCTCGCGGGCGCGGAGCTTGAGATCATAGATAAACCGAACAGAGAGTCTATTCTTAAAAAAGCCCTCGGCGCCGTGTGGGAGAGTTACGATTACATATTCCTCGATTGCCCGCCGTCCTTAGGACTCATCACGCTCAACGCCTTAACGGCGTCCGATACGTTTCTGGTGCCGATCCAGTGTGAATATTACGCGTTGGAGGGTCTTTCCCAGCTCATGGCGACGGTACGGCGTATCAAATCCATGTATAACCCCTATATCGAGCTCGAAGGCGTTCTTCTCACGATGTACGACGGCCGCCTCAATCTTACGCAGCAGGTCGTGAACGAGATCAAGCGTTTCTTCCCGAAAAAGGTGTACGCCACCCCCATTCCGAGAAACGTAAGGCTTTCGGAAGCGCCGAGCTACGGTCAGCCGATCATATATTTTGACAAATCCTCCAAGGGCGCCGTCGCTTACGACGCGTTCGCGGACGAATTCCTTGCAAAACAGACGAAATAAAGGAGAATAAGATGGCAAATAAGAAAAGCGGACTCGGCAGAGGCTTCGACTCGCTGTTTTTAGACAATGCCTCGGAAGCCTTGTCCGAAAGTGGCTCCGTCATGCTGAAGATCGGCGATATCGAGCCGGACAGATCCCAGCCGCGTACCGATTTTGACGAACAGGCGCTCGCCGAACTCGAAGCGAGCATAAGAGAATACGGCGTTTTACAGCCCCTTCTGGTGCGTCCCGTACCCGACGGCACCTATCTGATCGTAGCGGGCGAGCGGCGCTACAGAGCCGCGCGCAGAGCCGGACTCACCGAGATCCCCGCGATCGTACGGTCGTTTACGGACTCCGAGGCGGCGGCGATCGCTCTCATCGAGAATTTACAGCGTGAAGACTTAAACGCGATAGAAGAAGCCTTCGGCATCAAGCGGCTGATGGACGAATTCGGGCTCACGCAGGAGGAGGCGGCGGAAAGACTTTCCAAATCCCGCCCCGCGATCGCGAACTCCCTGCGGCTTCTGAACCTCCCCGAGGAAGTCATGTCGCTCGTGAAAGACGGCTTTATTTCCGCCGGACACGGCAGAACGCTCCTCGGCATCGAGGATAAATCCAAGATCTTAGCGGCGGCGGAAAGGGTAGCGGCGGAAAATCTTTCCGTAAGGCAGACCGAACAGCTCGTGAAGCTCCTGAACAAAGAGCCGAAAGAGAAGACCGTGAAGGTCAGAAAGCGCGATAAATTCTACGACGAGGTCGAGCTCGCCATTTCCGGAACGCTTGCAAGAAAAGTAAACGTCATAAACAAGGGCAAGGGCGGAAAAATAGAAATAGAATTTTTCGATATGGACGACCTCAAAAAACTGGCAAAAATATTCAATGAAGACTAAATAAGGAGATAATACCATGATAGACATCAGATTTTTAAGAGAAAACCCCGAGATCGTAAAGGAAAACATCCGCAAGAAGTTCCAGGACGCCAAGCTTCCGCTCGTGGACGAAGTCATCGCCCTCGATATCGAGAGCCGTGAGAACAAGCAGAAGGCGGACGCTCTCCGCGCGGACAGAAACAAGTATTCCAAGCAGATCGGCGCACTCATGCATCAGGGCAAAAAGGAAGAAGCCGAGCAGATGAAGGCTCTCGTCAACGCGCAGGGCGAAGAACTCGCGCAGAGAGAGGCCAAGGAAGAAGAGCTGCAGGCGGAGATCAAAAAGAGAATGATGATCATCCCCAACATCATCGATGCTTCCGTGCCGATCGGCAAGGATGACAGCGAAAACGTGGAAGTGCAGCGCTACGGCGAGCCCGTCGTGCCGGATTTCGAAATTCCTTATCACACCGATATCATGGAGAGCTTCAAGGGCATCGACCTTGACGCGGCGCGCAGAGTCGCGGGCAACGGCTTCTATTATCTTATGGGTGATATCGCCCGTCTTCATTCGTCCATCATCTCCTACGCGAGAGATTTCATGATCGACCGCGGCTTTACCTACTGCATCCCGCCCTTCATGATCCGCAGCGACGTGGTTACCGGCGTTATGAGCTTCGCGGAAATGGAAGCCATGATGTACAAGATCGAGGGCGAAGACCTCTTCCTCATCGGCACCAGCGAACATTCCATGATCGGTAAGTTCATCGACCAGATCATCCCCGAAGCGGAGCTTCCTTACACGCTCACGTCCTATTCTCCCTGCTTCCGCAAGGAAAAGGGCGCTCACGGCATCGAGGAACGCGGCGTTTACCGCATCCATCAGTTTGAGAAGCAGGAAATGATCGTTGTCTGCAAGCCCGAGGACAGCATGATGTGGTACGATAAGCTCTGGCAGAACACCGTGGATCTCTTCCGTTCCTTGGATATTCCCGTCAGAACGCTCGAATGCTGCTCCGGCGACCTTGCCGACCTCAAGGTCAAGTCCGTGGACGTAGAGGCCTGGTCTCCCCGTCAGCAGAAGTATTTCGAGGTAGGCTCCTGCTCCAACCTCGGCGACGCGCAGGCAAGAAGACTCAAGATCCGCGTCAACGGCGAAGACGGCAAGAAATATCTTGCCCACACCCTCAACAACACCGTGGTGGCTCCGCCCCGTATGCTCATCGCGTTCCTTGAAAACAATCTGCAGGCCGACGGCACCGTCCGTATCCCCGAGGTGCTTCGTCCCTACATGGGCGGCACCGAAAAGCTCGTTCCCAAGAAATAAGTTTCTGCTGAAAACAGCATGAAATATACTAATTTTTAAGGAGGAAAATACTATGCAGGCTATTTTTGCGAAAATAATAGCATTCTTTATGTCTATTCTTGCTTTCTTCGGTCTTGTAAAGCCCACCGAGGGCGCCGAAAGATTCGAGGGCGACTACAAGGCGACCGTGATGGAAGAAAAGATCGAATTCCAGCTCGACGCCAACGCGACCACCGGTTATAAGTGGGGCTATTTCATCGACGGTGACGCCGTGGAAAAGACCGACGATCATTATGAAGTTTACGAGCACGAAGCCGGTATGGCAGGCGTGGGCGGCGTTCAGTTCTTCACCTTCACCGCCGTGAAGCCCGGCAAAGCGACCGTGACCTTCAACTATGCCCGCAATTGGGAAGAGGGCAACGCCTCGACGCTCGTTTTCGAGATCACCGTTGCCGACGATATGACCGTATCCTACGCGGAAGTAAAATAATAGTTCCAAATAAGAAAAAAGACCGTCGGACTCCCGGCGGTTTTTTTGTTTGTCGGATCGGGAAATGGCAGTTTAGCGGCTTCGCCGCTAAACTGCCGAGAGTTGAAAGTTGAGAGTTGAAAGTTGAGATGTGGACGGGCTTCGCCCGTACCCGTTTATATAAAAGTAGGTACAAACGGGAGCAACTATAACAATATATCGTTCTTAATGTTGTTGAACAAGTGAACAGTTTCAAGTGATAGAATCAAATCGCGCAAGCGATTTCTTATCTCAACTCTCAACTTTCAACTCTCAACTCTTTTTTTGTTTGAACGCCTCCGGCGTTCAAACAAAAATTTACCGTGCAGTCGTCCCATAATTTACGATTGAAAAACGCGCCTTATAATGATACAATAAAAAAATAGAAAAAAAGGAGAGAAAACCATGCGGGAGCTTGACGTAAACAGGATCACCGAAGCGGTCGCCGGGGCCGTGACGGAGATCAACTACACCTTATCGCCGGATATGCGCCGTGCGCTCGAAAAAGCGGCGCAAACGGAAAAAAGCGCGCTCGGCAGGGAAATTCTCGGTCTGCTCGGCGAGAATATGGACGTCGCGGCGAAAGAGCTCATCCCGATCTGTCAGGACACCGGCATGGCGGTCGTTTTCGCCGAGGTGGGGCAGGACGTGCATTTCACGGGCGGCAGCTTTGCCGACGCCGTGAACGCAGGCGTGAGAAAGGGCTATACCGAGGGCTATCTGCGCAAATCGGTGGTGTCCGATCCCCTCCTTCGCGTCAATACGAACGACAATACTCCCGCGATCCTTCATACCGAGCTTGTTCCGGGCGATAAAGTGACGCTCACCGTCACCGCCAAGGGCTTCGGGAGCGAAAATACGAGTCGTTTGTTTATGCTAAAGCCCGCCGACGGCGCGGAGGGCGTGAAAAACGCCGTTATCACCGCCGTAAAAGAGGCGGGAGCAAACGCCTGCCCGCCCATGGTGATCGGTGTGGGCGTGGGCGGAAACTTCGAAAAATGCGCCCTGATGGCCAAGCACGCGCTTACCCGCGAGGCGGGAGAGCCTTCCGGGATTCCGCATATCGCCGAAATGGAAAAAGAGCTGCTCGAAAAGATCAATGCGCTCGGTATCGGTCCCGCGGGGCTCGGCGGCAGCACGACGGCTTTGGCTGTCAATATCGAGACCTATCCCACGCACATCGCGGGATTGCCCGTGGCGGTGAATATCTGCTGTCACGTAAACCGTCATAAGAGGGTGGAGCTATGAGCGAAAAACATATTCTTCTTCCCATCACGGACGAGGATATCGAGAATATCCGCGCCGGAGAAAAGGTGTATATCAGCGGAGAAATGCTCGTTGCGCGCGACGCGGCGCACAAGCGTTTGTACGAAGCCCTGACGAGCGGCGAAGCTCTGCCCGTAGACATAGCGGGCGAGACCGTCTATTATATGGGTCCTTCCCCGGCAAGAGAGGGCCGCGTGATCGGCTCCGCAGGTCCCACGACCTCCACGCGCATGGATAAATACACGCCCGCGCTGCTTTGTGCCGGGCTGAAAGCCATGATCGGCAAGGGAAAACGGAGCGAAGCGGTGAAAGCCGCCATGCAAGAAAACCACGCCGTGTATTTTGCCGCCGTGGGCGGGTGCGGCGCGCTGCTCTCCAAATGCATCGTTGCCTCCGAGGTGTTGTGTTACGACGATCTCGGCACGGAGGCCGTCCGCCGCATAAAGGTGGAAAATTTCCCCTGCATCGCCGCCGTGGACTGCAAAGGGAACGACTTATATTCCGGTGTCCGGGAAGAGGAAAAATTTCAAGTTTTAAGTTTTAAGTTTTAAGAAATTGACAGGGAAATTCGCCTGATCTTAACACTTAAAACTTAACGCTTAACACTGCAGTTTAGCGGATTTCGCCGCTAAACAACAATTTGCAAAGGAGCAAACCGAATGACGAATAAAGAACGAATGGCGGCGGGGCTCATCTACGACCCCGGCGATGAAAATATACTGAACGAACAGGCGCAGTGCCTTGAATTACTGTATGATTTCAACGCAACGCGTCCGTCCGAGGGCGAAAAAAGGCAGGCTTTGATGAAGAAAATGTTCGGCGGACTCGGCGAAAACTGCTATATCGAGCCCCCGCTTCACGCGAACTGGGCGGGGAAGCACGTATATCTCGGCGACTGGGTGTATGCGAATTTCAACCTCACCCTCGTGGACGACGGAAATATTTATATCGGCGAGCGCACAATGATCGGCCCCAACGTGACCATTGCCACGGCAAACCATCCGATCTCCCCCGAGCTGCGCGAAAAGGCTTTGCAATACAACAAAGAGGTGCATATCGGCAGAAACGTGTGGATCGGCGCGGGCGCGGTGATCGTGCCGGGCGTTTCGATCGGCGATAATTCCGTGATCGGCGCGGGCAGTATCGTCGTCAAGGATATCCCCGCCAACGTGGTCGCCGTGGGTGATCCGTGTAAGCCGATCCGTGAGATAAGCGGCCGCGATCGGGAATATTTTTATAAGAATGAGCCCATTGATTGGGACGAACTGAAAAAAGATGTATTTTAAGACGAGAAACGAAGAGCTGGCGTTCATGAAGCGGCTCTGGCGCGAGGAGCCGACCGACTGTCCCGTGTGCGGGGAAGCGCGGCTCGTTTTCCTGCACAAAAAAGCGAAAAAAAGCAACGACGACTGGAAATGTCCGGCGTGCGGCGAAATTTTCCGCACGATCAACATGATGTACGAATTACCGGACGAATAAAACTTCCGAAAGAGAGAAAACAATGAGATTCTATAAAAAAGTAACGCTCAAAGACGGCAGGGAATGTATCCTGCGCGAATGCCGTTCCTGCGACGCCGAGGCGGTGCTCGATACGTTTCTGAAAACGCACGCCGAGACCGACTATATGCTTTCCTATCCCGACGAAAACACTTTTACGGCCGCGTCGGAGCGGGATTATCTTGTGGAGATCCGCGACAGTAACGACGGCATCGAGATGTGCGCCGAGTTGGACGGCACGATCGTTGGCACGGCGGGCTTTTCCTACGTGGGCGACAAGGACAAGGTGAAGCACCGCGCGGAATTCGGCATCGGTATCGAAAAGCCGTATTGGGGGCTCGGCATCGGCAGGGCGCTCACCGAAGCGTGCATCGACTGTGCGAAAGAGGCGGGCTATACGCAGCTTGAGCTCGACGTGGTGGCGGATAATCTCCCCGCCGTAAATCTGTATAAAAGCCTCGGCTTTACGGAATTCGGCAGGAATCCCAAGGGCTTCCGTTCCCGCACCGCGGGCTGGCAGGAGCTTATCCTGATGAGATTGGAATTGAAATAAGAAAATTATTGTCTGAACGCGAAGCGGATAAAAAGTTTCGCCCGCCTTTTCAAAGGCGGCGGGTTCTTAAGGCGGGGCCTTAAGACGCTCACCGCAGTGGGCGGAACGCCTTATCGTCCGCAAAGCGCAGGAGAGTTTGAGAACCCTCGCCGGGGGTTTTCATGTGCGAAGCACTGTAAACCTGCAATATATCGTTCCGTCTTTCCCATGATACACCGAAAAAAGAGGTAAAAGGGATGTTATCGAAAAACAGGCTGTTGAAATTGGTGCTCGGGGGCATGTTCCTCGCGCTCGCCATCGTATTCCCGTTCATCACCGCGCAGATCCCGAAGGTCGGCGCGGCGCTGTGTCCCATGCATTTTCCCGTTTTGCTCTGCGGCTTTTTCTGCGGACCGTGGACGGCCGCGGCGGTGGGCTTCATCGCGCCGCTGCTGCGCTTCGCTCTGTTCGGCATGCCGCCCCTCATCCCGAGCGGCGTGGGCATGTGCTTCGAATTGGCGGCGTACGGCCTTGTTTCGGGTCTGCTTTATAAGCTCCTTCCGAAGAAAAAGCCGTATATTTACGTTTCCCTTATCACGGCGATGCTTTTAGGGCGCGTTATCTGGGGCATCGTGCGGCTCGTGATGTTCGGGCTCGGCAAATCGGAATTCGGCTGGGCGGCGTTTCTGTCCGGCGCGTTCGTGAACGCCGTACCGGGCATCGTATTGCAGATCGCGCTCATCCCGCTCATCGTCATGGCGATCGAACGGGCGTTTCCGTCGCTGTTCGGCGGCGTCCCGGAGAAAAAATCGGACAAATGACCGGAAATTGTATAGCGGATACGATTTGACTTGCGCGTTCCGTTTTAATATAATAAAAGAAATAATGCTTCGGAGAAAAGAATGAAAGATAAAGTCGCGGCGTTTTTTGATGCGGCAGCGGTCAATTGGGATAAAACGAACGACGCCGATCCCGCCGTCTTGGAAAAAATAGCGGATATCGCCGGCGTTGCCGAAAAGAAAACGGTGCTGGACGTCGGCTGCGGCACCGGCGTGATGTTTCCCGTGTATCTCGGAAGAGACCCCGCGCGGATCACCGCCGTGGATATCTCCGAAAAAATGCTTTTGATCGCAGAGAAAAAATACCGGAATGAAAAAATATCCTTCGTATGCGCGGATATAGCCTCGTATCCGCTCACGGAACAATATGACTGTGTGATAACGCATAACGCGTTCCCGCATTTTCTGCGGCAGGCGGAAGCGCTCGGACGTCTGAAAGCCCTCACCGCTCCCGGCGGCACGCTTACGATCGCGCATTCGATCTCCCGCGAAGACGTTATAAAATGTCACGAAAACGTGCCCGACGTTTCCGTCGTTCTGCCCGAAGCACAAGAGCTTGCGGCGGCGTTCGGAGACGGCTTTGAAAATTTCACCGTGCTGTCCGACGATAAATGCTATATCGTTTCGGCGGCCAAAAAGAAGTGAGGGAAACCATGCCCGAAAAAACGAAGATCATCGCCGCGGCAGGCAAAGGGGGAGTCGGCAAGACTTCCGTTTCGGCGGCGTTCGTGCGCCTGCTTGCGGAAAAATATCCCGATAAAAGGATACTCGCCATCGACGCCGATCCCGCCGTGGGGCTTTCCACCGCTCTCGGCGTGGAGGTCGGGCTCACGCTCGACGATATAAGGAAAAAGATCGTCGGCAGCATCGCCGACGGCAAAACGCGCGAGGCGATCGAAATGCTCAACGAAGCGCGCTTCAACGTGCTGGACGCGCTCACAGAAAAGGACGGTTTTTCGTTCATCGCCATCGGCCGCCCCGAAACGGCGGGCTGCTACTGCAAGGTGAACGCCTACCTGAAAGAGGTCATCGAGCTTGTAACGAACGATTTTGATTTCGTGGTCATCGACGGCGAGGCGGGCAGCGAGCAGATCAACCGCCGCGTCATGGAAAAGGTGAGCCATCTTGTGCTCGTCACCGACGCCTCCCGCAAGGGGATACAGGTGATAAACACCATCAAAAACGTGGCGGACGAGCTCGTGATGTACGACGAATACGGAATTATCGTCAACCGCCTTCCCACGGTGCTGAAGGAAGAGGACGTATCTCTCGACAGGGAAAAGCTGCTCTGCGTCATCCCCGACGATCCCGCCCAGACGAAAAACGACATGCTCGGCGAAAGCGTTTTCGCGCTTGCCGACGATTCACCGCTCCTGACGGGCGCGAAGACCGCCCTCGAAAAACTCGGATTGATATAAGAAAATGGAACTGTACGATAAACTCATAAAAGAAATATTCGCCGCCGCGGATGGGAGCAGAATTTTTCCCTATGCGAAAGAGAAGGTCTGCAAGATGACCGACGCGGGCACGCTCATCCTCTCGAAGGAAACGGCGTACGAGCTCGGCGCACAGCCTCTCCCCGCCGTCAACGCGGTGCTGTTCACCACGGATGAAAATATAAAGGACGAAATAAGGCTGACGGGAAAGGATATCGGCGAGATGAACGCCGACGCGCCCTACGCGCGCATTACGGTCGTTTCCCTGAATGAAAAGGAACTGCCGGAGGACGACAAGCTCTATAAGCGCTTGAAGGATATCGAATTCGCAAAATATCACGTGCATCCCGCGGACTGCTTACTGCGGCAGTCGCCCGAGAGCAAAAGAGAGCAGCTCCGCGTCGGCAAAAAGGCCGTGGAGAACGGGCTGTCGCTCGAAAACGTCGGCTGCGGCTTTATAGAGGAATACAAAAAAGATCCGTTCGTCAAAGCGGTCACGGTGCTTTTTATTACGGAAAAGGACTATGATTATAAAAATATCGCCGCTCTCGCCGCCAAAGCGAACGCCGTTACGGAGTCGCTGAATAAAATTTTCGACGGTCTGGAAATAAGCTGCGACACCTGCGAATTGAAACCCATCTGCGACGAGGTGGAGGGACTCCGCCAACTGCATTTCGGAAAGGAGAAATGACCATGCATTCTCACGACCACGACCATGAGCACGAGCACTGCGCGGTGTGCGGAGGCACCTCCGCCGAAACGGTCGCCCTGCTCTCCTATATGCTCGACCACAACCGCCATCACGCCGACGAGCTGCACGACCTCGCGCATGAGCTCGACGGGGAAGCCCGGGAGCTCGTTCACGCCGCCGTCATCGACATAGAGTCGTCCAACGACAAGCTCGCAAGGGCATTAAAGCTTATAAAAACGGAGGAAACGTAAATGTGCCTTTCCAACGTGTATAAAAAAGGGGAAGAGGAAAATATATTTCTCTTCAAGAATATCGCCAAGGTCGATATAAACGGCGAAGAACTCGTTTTCACCGATCTGATGGGCGTAAAAAACGTGATAAACGGCAGTCTGATCGAAATCGACCTGCTTGAAAATACGATACTCGTAAGGGAGGAAACGGTATGAAATATTATGCCGGGTGCGACGTAGGCTCCACCTATACCAAAGCCGTCATCATCGACGAAAACGGAAAGATCTGTGCCACCGTTATCCAGCACAGCAAGATAAACGCCGAGCAATCGTCCCGCATGGCGATGGACGACGCGATAAGTCAGGTGCCGGAGCTTCATTCGGTGGACGACATCGCCTATCTGATCGGCACGGGCTACGGACGGAACAGAGTCCCGTTCGCCGATGAAAACATTTCGGAGATCTCGTGTCACGCCATGGGCGTTCACGTCACCGATCCGAACGTCAAGGCGATCATCGACATCGGCGGGCAGGATATCAAAGGCATCGCCGTGGCCGCCGACGGCACCGTGAAGAATTTCGCGATGAACGACAAATGCTCCGCCGGTACGGGCCGCTTCTATGAGGCGATCGCGAGAAGCTTCGAAATGAGCCTTGAGGATTTCTCCAAGCTCTCCCTCAAAGCGAAAAACGTCATTCCCGTCACCGCGCAGTGCACGGTGTTCGCCGAGAGCGAGGTTATCGCTTTGGTCGGCGAGGGCAAGGCTCCCGAGGAGATCGCCGCGGGCATACAGATGTCCGTTGCCAAGCGCTGCTTCGTCATGGCGAAGAAGGCGGGCGCGGTGAACGATATCACCCTGACGGGCGGCTGCGCCAAAAACGACGGCTTAAAGCAGGCGATCGAAAAGGTACTGAAGATACACGTCGTCGGATTGAAGACCGATCCGCAGCTCATGGGCGCTCTCGGCGCCGCCGAATACGCCCGGCAGAAAGGACGTTAAACGATGAAAGACTTAAAATATCAGTTTTATTTTGAAAATCTGCTCGAAGATATAAAGAACGAGCTCGTCACCAAAGCGATGGACGACGGTCGGCTGCCGCTCGGCTTCTCCTGCTATTTCATCCCCGAGGTGCTGCTCAATCTCGATAAATGCTTCTCCCTGCGTCTGCGCGCCCCCGGCACGACCGATACGGGCATCGCGACCTACTATATGTCCGAAAAGACCTGCATGTTCTCCCGCAGCATCCTCGAAAGAGCCATCGAGGGCGGCTATAATTTCCTTGCCGCGCTCATCGGTACCGAGACCTGCTCGATGATGAACCGTTCGCAGGAGCATTTCGAGATGCTGAACCTCGTCAAGGACGTGAACGATAAGTTCTTCGTGAGCCACGTCGATTCTCCGTTCGTGACCAAGGATTACGCTTTAAAGCACTACGAAAATCAGCTCCGAAAGCACGTTTTAGACAAGCTGACGGAGACCTACGGCGTGGATACCTCGGACGAAGCCATTCTCAAAGCGATCGAAGCGCACAATGAAATATGCGATATCATCACCGAGATCGGACAGTTCCGCAAGCTGGAAAATCCCCCGATCACGGGTTATGAATTCCACCTCATCGAGCTGGTCAGCGAGACCTGCCCGCAGGATCTCATCCTGCCTTATCTGAGAGAAACGCTCGAAGAGATCAAGACCCGCAAGCCGGACGACAAGCCGTGGTACCGCGTGCGCGTGGTGCTTGCCGGCGGCGAAAACGACGACCCGTATTTCACGAAGCTCATCGAGGATTGCGGCGCGTTCGTCGTGGCAGACCGCTACTGCTACGGCTCTCTCCCCGGACGTGAGAGAATCGAAGTAAAAGAGGGCGAAGCGCCCCTCACCGCCGTTGCAAGGCATTATATGGAGACGAGCCAGTGCCCGCGCTACATGAACCCCGAAAAGGTGCAGGGCAGAAAGAAATATTTCAAGCAGCTCGCCGAAGAGTATCATGCGGACGGCCTGATCGTGGAGCAGATGAAATTCTGCGAATACTGGGAATACGAGCGCATGTACTGCATGAACGTCATGGAGGCGGATTACGGTCTGCCGTGTCTCGGTATCGAGAAGGAATACGTCACCGCGGCTTCCGGACAGCTCCGCACGCGTTTCCAGGCGTTCGTAGAGGCACTGGAGCTCAAAAAGATAAAGAAAGAGAAGGAGGCGGGCGCAAATGGCTGATAAGAAAAAGGACAGAGGTACCAGAAACCGTTTTTACGACGGCTACGAGCTTGCCAAATACCGCAAATGGCGCGGTGTGAAGGATTCATGGCTCGATTATGTCGAGTGGCTCAAAGACAGAGGCGTTTCCGGCAAGCTCATCAAGAGCGACCCCGTGAGAGCCTTCAAGGCGTTCACCACCTACCGCTGGATGGCTCCCTATCTCGCGAGCGGCGCGATGGTGGATCGTACGCTCGAGGACGCCGAGGGCGTTTCGCTGAAAATAGGCCACGAGTTCATGCGCGTTATCTTAGAGAGCAACGTGAACGCTCTCGTGAAGATCATCGCGGCGGACAAGCGCTTCGGCGACAACGAGTACGCCGACAAGATGGTGCTTTTCGAGCAGATCACCTCGCCCATCCTCATCGGCGGTTTCCCGAACCTCATCCATTCCGTGCAGGAGCCGTATCACACCATCCTGCCCACCGCCAACGATCAGCACGGCGGCTATTACTTCCTTGACATCATCGACAGCTACGGCCTGCCGTCCGATTCCTGCCACGTAAGCTCCTCCATCTGCGGCGTTGCCATCGACGATCAGCTGCCCATCGAGGGCGCGTGCGTCATCACCTCGAACGCTCCGTGCGATTCGAGCGTCATGAATTCCTCGGTCGTTGCCCGTCGTCTGAATATCCCCTCCATCGAGGGCTGCACTCCCATGCGCTGGAGAGACGAGAGCGTGCAGGAATACGCCGTCGCTCACGTAAAAGAGATCATTAAGTTCATAGAAGATACCACCGGCGAGAAATTCGACTGGGACGCTTTCTTCAAGGTCGTGGAAAACTACAACGAGGAAACGCGCCTGCAGCTTGAACTGTGGGAATTTGCCAAAACGCCCTATTATCCCGTACCCGCCGTTCCGAACCTTCTGTTCCGCTCTTTCCAGCTTTCGTTCTCGAGCGGTCTCGCGCCCAAGGTCGCGACCGTTACCAAGGAAATGCTCAAGCTCTGCGAGGAGTGCTACGAAAAGAAGATCAATATGCGCCCGAAGACCCGTCACCGTCTGCTTGTGTGCGGCGCGCCCGCTTCCTACTATATGCATTTCTCCACGTGGATGTACGAGTGCTGGGGCGTGAACACCGTGGCGGTCATGAACAACCTTTCGCATCATGAATTCATCTCCACCACCGATAAGGACGAGGCACTTTTGGGCGTCGCCAAGCTCTGGGAGCAGGCGATCATGCGCCGTCATTTAGTGGGCGGCTACGAAAACATGCTCGAAATGTTCGAGGAATATGAGCGCTTCAACTGCGATATGATCATGTTCTACGACGATATCACCTGCAAGGGCAGTAAGTCCATGACCGGCATCATCCAGGATACCGCGAATGAAAGAGGCATCCCGCTCATGTGGGTATCGCACGACGTCATCGACTGCCGCACCATTCCGAGAAGCGAAATGCGCCGTCAGTTCAACGAATTCATGTCCACGGTCATGAATGAAAAACCGCTCGACGAATCGCTGCTCGACTTTGACGACAGCAAGGGCTGGTAAGGAGGACAAGCTGATGAAAATTCTGAAAATATTCGGTAAAATACTTGCCGCCCTGCTCGGCGTTGCTTTTGCCGCGTTCGCCGCAACGCAGGCGGTGTACTGGCTCAACCTCGATAATAAGGTCATTTTCCTGCTCTATAAGCTGCTGCATAAGCACTACGACAAGATAGATGCCACGCGCGACAGACATTTCTGAAACAAAAAATCGGAAGCCGAGATCGGTTTCCGATTTTTCTTTTGAGTGATAAATGGCAGTTTAGCGGCTTCGCCGTAATGTTCCCGCGTGGCGGCCCCTACGCGGTGACTTGTTCGCTGTGCACTTCAAAAAAATTTACCGTTCTCCTGCCTTTACATAAAGACAAAAAGACCGCGGCACGTTAAAATGTCGCGGTCGGTTTTTTGTCAGCAGACTTTCCCGAAAAGGGAATTGAGCATCTTCATGATATCATCGAAAAAGGCCTTTATTTTTGCGAAGAAAGCGGTGAGGGCGTTGGCGTTCACGGTGCTGCCGGGAGCGGGAAGCAGGGCTTCGCGGTCGTTCATATCGTCGTCTGTGAGGAATTTGTTGAGCAGGGGCGCGAGCGTGAGTACGGCGGCTTCGTCGCCGATGCCCGCGCCGGGAACGATCAGCGCGTCCAAAGGCAGAATATCGTCGGCACTGACGTCACAGCCGAGGGAAGCGAAGGCGGCGTTGAGCGCGGAGGCGGTCGCCTGTTTGCTCGCCGTGAGAAGAATGTATTTGAGCATCGTATTCAGCCCGAGAATGAGGATCTTGCCCTCGGGGGAGGAAAATACGGGCATATTTTCGTTGCCGCGGTAAATGCGTGCGACCACGGTGGTGGCGAGGTCGTAGAGGTTATAGTAATCGGAGGCGGGCAGTTTGGCCGAAACGGCGGCGGCGAGGCTCTCCACGCTCACGCCGTCGGGGTCCTTTTTGTAGAGCGGGGTCTGCAGAGCCTGCTCCACGAGCGGCATCACGGTCTCGATCGCGTCGTAAAGGAAGCCGTCGGTCGCGCCGAGCGCGTTTTCAATGAAAGCGGGCGTCAATACGCTGCCGATCTTCTTTTCGATGGAATATTTGAAGTAACCGAGCGCGTAGGCTTCGTAATCCGAACGCATGAGGTCGAGCTGCTTTTCGGTGTAGCCGCCGTAAACGTAATCGAAATTACATTCCTTTACCTGCTCGCAGCCGATCTCAACGCCGTCGTCAGAAAACGAAACGGTGCGGTATTCGAGCGGATAGGAGGAAACAGAGGTCGTAAGGATATCGTACACGGTCTTTCCGTTCTTTCCGGTGTAGGAGGCGATATTGTTGCCGTGCTCGTGCCCCGTAAAGACGTACTCGATGCCCCACGCGGTGAATTTTTCGGCAACGTCGGTGTGATCCTTCACGATGAAATCGCTCATCAGAAGTTCTGCCATCGGGATCGGCTCCAAAAGGGGATGGTGCATCATCGCGATCGGCGTTTTGCCGTCCGCCTTCGCCGCGGCGCACTGCGCTTCGATCCACGAGAAAAGATGCTCGTCGAAGCCGTCGCCGTTCACGCCGGGATCGTTGGAGTCGATCGCCAGCAGACGGTAGTCTCCGGGCAGGTCGGCGGTGTAGGAAGCGGTCTTATCGTCGCACGCGAGAGCCTCGTCGTAGCCGAAGCGGGCGTAATATTCTTTGAATTCGGCGGGAGAGGAGCGGAATAAGTCGTGATTGCCGGGCACGACGTAAACGGGGATGCCGCTTTCGTCCTCGAACTTCGCAAGCTCGGAGGCGAAATATTTATGCTGCTTGCCCGTGCCGTAGTCGCTCATGTCGCCGGGCACGAGGATGAAATCCACGCCCGCCTCCTGCGACTGCTTCAAAAAGCTCACGAAAATGCCCATGGCCTCGTTGTAGAGGTTGCCGGTGTTCTGCGCGTGGAAATACAGCTCACTTTCGGGATAGTTTTTCGTGATCGACTGTCCCTTGTCGGCGATGTGTACGTCGGTGGCGAGAGAAAACGTGATCTCCTTATCGCTTTCCGCGTTGGCGGGAAGAATACAGCAAAGCGAAAGGATCATAAGCGCGGTGAGAACGGAAATCAGTTTTTTTACTTTCTGCATGGAAAACGACCTCCCGTAGAATGAATGTAAAATCATAGTAGCATGCCTGCGGCGGGATAGCAAGAAAAAACGGAGAGAAGAGAGCGATAAATTTTTGTTTGAACGCCGGGGACGTTCAAACAAAAGAGTTGAGAGTTGAGATAAGGAAATCGCTTGCGCGATTTGATTCTATCACTTGAAACTATTCACTTGTTCGACAACATTAAGAGCGATATATTGCTTTAGTTGCTCCCGTTTGTACCTGCTTTTATATAAACGGGTACGGGCGAAGCCCGTCCATATCTCAACTTTCAACTCTCAACTTTCAACTCTCGGCAGTTTAGCGGCGAAGCCGCTAAACTGCCATTTTCCGTTCCGTGCGGAACGATTTTTTTTCCTGACAGAGAAAAACGGCGCATCGGAAAGTCGGTGCGCCGTCGGGATGCATATTATTTTACGGTGATCTCGGCGATCTGCGGCTCGCTCTGTAAGCCCCACGCGTCCTCGGCGATGAGCTTCACGGTGTAAACGCCGGGCGTGGGCACGGTCGCGGAGAGGGTGATATCGCCCGGAACGGCGGTCTTGTAGTAGTCGCCGAGCTTCTTGGCGGATGCGGCGGCGTTGTTGTCCGCGCCGAGGATCTGCAAGCGGTAGATGAACACGACGTCATCGTCGTTTACCTTCGCGGGAGCGGTGGTCACGGTCACGGTGGTGCCGTCAACGCTTATCTCCGGCTCGGAGGTGAACACGGGCGCGCTCGCTTCGGCCTTGCGGGTATCGAAGGCGTATTTGGTCTTCACCGGGTCGGCAACGTTGTCGATGCGGTATTCGGCAAGCACGGCCTCGGCGTTCATGTCGCACACTCTCACCTTGACTTCGTTTTCGGCGTTGACTTCCACAAGGAGCATGTGCGCCATGTTGTCGCTCGATTCGGGATGCTGGCTGGTGGCGCCGTCGATCGTGAATTCATAGTAGTTGAGGCCGCCGTCGTTGATGGCGGTGAAAGCGCCCTGCCAGATCGCTCTCGGGTCGTTCGCCGGATAGTGCGAATGGCCGGAAATGTCGATGACCTGCGGATATTTATTGAGAACGTCCGTGAAGAATTCCACGCCCCAGCCGTCGCCCGGCAGGCTGCCGTACACGGTGTCGTAGATATGCTCGTGCTGGAAAACGAACACGGGCTTCGCGGGGTCGTCCGCCGTCGCCTCGGCCAATTGCTTATCAAGCCATTTGATCTGCGCCTTGGTGTAGTGGATGAGGCTCGTGGGGGAAGCGGAAAGCCCGATGAAATGATATCCGTTGATGACCTTGTGGAAATCGGCTTTGTCTTCGGAAATGCCGGAGATATAGGCGCGGCTGATGCGGCTTAAATAGCTGTCGTGGTTTTTGGCTGCCACGGCGAGAAAGTCGGTGCCGTCTTTCAGCACCTTTTTGACCGCCGCCTTGATGCTGATGAAGGTGGAGGGCAGTCCCGTGTCGGTGGTATCGCCCACGAGCACGGCGGCGTCGAGCTTATCGTAGTTCGGGTCGGCTTCGGCGGCGGCATAGCCGGTGTTGATCATCTTCATGATGCGGCAGGTCTTTTCATCGCCGTATTTCTTTACGTGAGAGTCGCTCGAAACGACGAAACGCAGTACGGGGGTAAAATCGGGATCGGGCTCTATGGGCATCGGAGCCACGTCCGACAGGGGAGAAATCGCAGTGAACAGCGCTGCCAGCGCCGAGAGGAAAAACGCGCAGATCTTTGCAAACATAAAAATCACTCTTCCTTTTTATATTTACGTTCAATGTAGCACAAAAAAGGAAGAGTGTCAATTTTCAGATTATTTTTGAGCGATAAATTTTTGTTTGAAGAGCTTCCGCGGAGGCACTTATCGTAGGGTGCGTCGCCCTCGACGCACCGCATGGGAGCGTGCGGAGCACCACGAAACATAAGTTACTTTTGTTTTATTTGGTCGTTTACAAGCCGTGCA
>JAZLHN010000227.1:0-6826 GCA_045616815.1 Acutalibacteraceae bacterium | reverse complement strand
CCCCGCGGAAAATTTTCCGCGGGGGATTTTTGTTATCACGATATTGCTTTTTTGTAAAAATATCGGTATAATAAACACAGAAGAAAAAGTGTGGTGATAAAATGGTTTCCGATATTTCCTCGATAAAAAATACGTTGGCTCCTGTTTTTCTTGACAAAGGGGTTCGCCGCGCCGTGCTTTTCGGCTCCTTTGCAAAAGGGGAAAACACGGAAGAAAGCGACGTTGATCTCCTTGTTGACTGTGATCTGCAGGGATTTTCTTTCTTTGCCTTTGTGGATGAGCTTGAAGACGCTTTGGGAAGAGACGTGGATTGTTTCGATATCAGTCATATCATCGCGGAGTCTCCGGTGGATCGGGAAATCAAAAGAACGGGAATCGTAATATATGAAAAAAACTGATAAAGAGATCCTTGAAAAGATACTTGAACATGCCGAGCGGCTGCTGAAATATTCAGACGGAAAAACTTTTTCCGATTTCGAACCCGGCGTCGAATTTACAGACGCTTGTATATTCAATCTTTTGCAGATAGGCGAATACGTCGCGGCATTGAGCGAAAGCTTTATTCTGGCAAATCCGGAGATCCCGTGGCGTACCATAAAAGGAATGCGGAACAGGATCGTCCACGACTATGAGGGAATAAACTACAAAACCGTGTGGGAAACCGTTTCAAAGGACATCCCGATATTTATAAAACAAATTGACCGACTGACAGACAAATAAGAAAATTGTCTTCGACAAATCAACCCCCCGTCCCCCAATCTTGGGGGCGAAAAGGTGTTCTTGTTGTATGCAAACTGCTCACAACGCGAGCAGTTTCCTATACAATAAAAAACATTCCCCCCCGGAAAATTTTCCGTGGGGGATGTTTATAAACTCCCTTGAAAAAGTTGCAATTTTCTGAAAAAACTCCCTTGAAAAAGTTTCAGTTTTTCAAAAAACTCCCTTGAAAAAGTTTTTCGCGAATATTATAATTGTTTCGGAAATACTGATATCGGGGTGAATATTATGCTGAAAAGACAAATCGAGCATGAACTTCTGCAGTGGAAAAACACACCCGGACACAAACCGCTGATCATAAAAGGATGCAGGCAATGCGGGAAAACGTATTCGGTAAAAAAATTTGCGGAAGAAAATTACGAAAATGTAGTATATATCAATTTTTTTGAATCTCCCGTCTATGCCTCCGCATTTGCGGGTTCACTGGAAACGGATCACATCACGATGATGCTTTCCGCTTTGCTCGGAGAGAAGGCAAATTTCATTCCGGGAAAAACCGTCCTTATTTTAGATGAAATACAGGAGTGTCCCGAGGCGCGCACGTCTTTGAAATTTTTCAGTACCGATGAGAGATACGACGTGATCTGTACGGGATCGCTGCTCGGCGTGAAAGGGTACGGAAGTCAACCGAGATCGGTACCCGTCGGCTATGAGACCGTTATTACCATGTATCCCCTCTGTTTTGAGGAATTTTTATGGGCAAACGGAATAACCGAGCCTATGGTCGGGCTTATAAAAAAGCATTTAAATGAAAAAACACCGGTAGAAGAGGCGCTTCACATAAGACTGAAACAGCTTTTACTGCAATATGCGGTCGTGGGCGGTATGCCCGACGTTGTACAGACGTTTATTGATACAAGACAGATGAGCACCGTGCTTGCCATGCAAAGGGATATCGTCCGTTCGTATGAGGACGATATGGTGAAGTATGCAGACGGAAGCGACAAGGCACTGATAAAGCAATGTTTTCAATCTATTCCGAAGCAGCTTGCAAAGGAAAACAAAAAATTCCAGTATTCGCTCGTGAAAAAAGGCGCGACCGCGGCAAAATTTTCCGGTAGTCTGCAATGGATCGAAGATGCGGGTATCATAACAAGATGCTATAATCTCCATACGACCGAACTGCCTCTGGACGGCAATTCGGATGAAAACGTTTTCAAGGTTTACATGGCGGATACGGGACTGTTTGTCAGTATGCTGGAGGACGGCACACAGTTTGACATTCTGAACGGAAACCTGTTGGGATATAAGGGCGCGATATTTGAAAACCTTGCCGCGGATATATTTACGAAAATGGGAAGAAAACTCTACTATTTTCACAAAGACTCCGGTCTTGAGATCGACTTTTTCCTCCGGTATAAGGGAAAATGCACTCCGGTTGAGGTCAAAGCGACGCAGGGAAATGCGAAAAGCCTTAAAACCGTTCTCAAAAACACGGACGTATATCATCTTACCTCGGCTGTAAAACTGGGGGATTACAACGTGGGCGAAGAAAACGGGATACTGACTCTACCGTTTTATATGGCGTTTTTGCTGAAGGGATATTAATAACATTCCCCCGCGGAAATTTACCGCGGGGGATTTTCATTGACCTTATTTTATTTTCTCCATCGCGTCGTAGCCGCCGAGGAGAACGAGGATATCGTCCGGAGAAATAACGTAGTCCGCCGTGAGGGAGGCGTTTATTTTATCGCCGCTCTTTACGGCGATAACGTTCACGCCGTATTTGGCGCGGACGTTCAGCTCACGCAGGCTTTTGCCCGTCCACGCTTTCGGGGGCGTGCGTTCTATGATGCCGAAGTCTGCCGAGAGCTCGATATCCGCAAGGATATTCGGGGACGTAAGCGAATCGGCAAGCTTTTCGGCGACCGCCTGCTCGGGGATGACCGCCTTGTCGGCGCCGAGCTTTTTGAGGATGGCGCAGTGCGTATCGTCGTACGCCTTGCAGATAACGTTCGGCACGCCGAGCGTTTTCAGGTTCATCGTCACGAGCACGGAGGAGGCAAGATCGCTGCCGATGGCTACGATCGCGCAGTCGCAGTCCTTCACGCCGAGCGCCTTCAATACGGCGGGATCGGTGCAGTCGGCGCACACGGCGCGCGTCACGTTATCGGCGATCTCGTTCACGTTTTCCTCGCTTTTGTCAACGGCCAGTACGTCCTGTCCGTTTTTGTAAAGCCGTTCCGCGATATGGGTGCCGAAGCGCCCGAGTCCTATCACAACGTAAGATTTCATATCGTTTCCTCCGTCAGCCTATGAGAAGGCTTGTTTCCGCGTATTTATAGTGATTCGATCTGTGACTGTCCTGTAAAAATCCGAGGCTCACGGTCATGATGCCCACACGCCCGAAATACATATACACGATGATGAGCAGCTTCGCCGGAACGCTGAGGAGCGGCGTGATGCCGGTCGTGAGCCCCACCGTTGCGATGGCGGACACCGTTTCATAAAGGGAGTCGGTAAAGCTGACCGGGGAGGTGGAGCAGAGCACCGCCGCGCCCGCGAAAGCCAGTACGGTCATCGCGCCGAACATCGTAAGGGCGTTCATCACCGACTTTTCGGGGATCGTGCGCTTGAACACCGTCACGTGCTCTTTGCCGCGGAGCTTCGCCCCGATGAACAGCATGAGCACGATGAACGTGACCGTTTTTAAGCCGCCCGCGGTGGAGCCGGAGCTGCCGCCGATGAGCATGAGGAACATGGACACCGCCTTGCCGCCGTCGGTGAGCGCGCCCTGGTCGATGCCCGCAAAGCCCGCCGTACGGAGCGTGGCCGACTGGAAGAACGCCGCCGTGAGCTTTTCGGGGATCGTCATATTCCCGAGCGTGCCCGGATTGTTCCATTCCGTGAGCAGAGTGAGAAGCATGCCGCCGATAAGCAGTATCGCGGTTGTGATGAGCACGAGCTTCGTGTAAACGCTCCATTTTTTCGGCGAGCGGACGGTGACGATCTCATCCCACACGAGGAAGCCGATGCCGCCCACGATGATGAGAAGCGCGAGCGTAACGACGACCGGGATATCGGTGCCGTAGGTCATCACGCTGCTGCCCTCTTCGCGGAAGCCGAGGATATCGAAGCCCGCGTTGCAGAACGCCGAGACCGCATGGAAAACGCCCATCCGGAGCGCCTTCAAAAACGGATATTCTTTCATGAACCGCAGGGTGAGCGCCGCCGCACCGACGGCTTCCGCCGAAAGACAGCCAGCGATGATCTTTTTCTGCATGGAAACGGCTTCGCCCGTTTCCTCCGCGCCGATGGACTGCGCGATCAGAAGCTGCTGGGACATGCTCATTTTTTTCCGGAACGCGAAGATCACCATGGACACCGCCGACATGAAGCCCATGCCGCCGATCTCGATGAGGCACAAAAGCACCGCCTGCCCGAAGCCGCTCCACTGCGTCCACGTATCTTTGAGGATGAGTCCCGTGACGCAGGTGGAGGAGGTCGCCGTGAACAGCGCCGTGAGGAAGCCGCAGGAGCGTCCCGAGCGCGAGGCAAACGGCAGGCAGAGCAAAAGAGCCCCGACGAGGATCACGCCGAGAAAGACGAGCGCGATCAGCTGACTGATATTGAGTTGTCTGCGTTTTTTGGTTTTTTTCATATTTTTACCGTTCCGGTCTCACGTTGATGATACTTGATTTTAACACCTTTGCCGTTTTTTTTCAATAGAGGATCCCGCGGAAAATTAAGGATTGCAAGAAGAAGGAAAATACTATATAATATAAAATTGGAGTTTTACAGGTCGGTGATTTTATTTTGTCCAAAAAGCATGATACGCAAAAATTCCTGCTGCGTCTCTTCAAAGCGCTCGGGATCATATGCTTCGTTGTGGCTGCGGCTCTGATCGCGGTCGTTATCGTCATGCACATCGACAAGGTACAGGTGAAATACGAGCAGTATCTCGGCGTACTCGATGAATTCGAGCAGAAGGTCGCGAATCTCGACAACAAGTGGCTCATCATGATCGTCATCCTGCTGCTGTATATATTACGTTCTCTTTCCCCCATCTATCCGCTCCCGATCGTATGGATCATCAGCGGTATGGTATTTTCGCCCGTGCATTCGTTCCTCATCAACTTAGCGGGCATGTGCCTGATAAACGCCTTCCGCTACTATACGGGCGTGCAGATGGGCGAGGGGTACTGGAACAAGGTGATAAAGCGGCACGACGAGCTCATTCCCATTTTCGACGTGAACGCGAAGATCAATCCGCTCGTTCTGCTCACGCTCCGCGCCGTGCCTATTTTTCCGTACAACACCGTGAGCCATCTGTACGGCACGTTCGGCTATCCGTTCGTGAAATACATGCTGATCACCGCCGCCGTGCTGATCCCGCGGCTCATCCCGTATTCCTTCCTCGGCAACAGCGTATACGATCCGCTGTCCTCGAGCTTCTATATCCCGCTCACCGTCATCATGGTATTCACGGGTATATCCTTCTTCTTCCTGCGGTTCGCGCTGAAAGCGGTGTTCCGCTATTCCTCCGATAAAAACGGCAGTGCCGGAAACGATAATAACGAAACTTCAAACGACAGCAACGAAAGGACGTAATGAAAATGACCGACGTACTCACTCTCAAAAAAGATATACTCGCGGGCGCCATGGACGCTCGCCTCACAAAGCTCTACGGCGAAACGGAAGCTTCCCGCGCGCGTTTCGCCCACGTGACCGATCTCTTTATTGAAGAATTCGGCAACGCCGAGGGCGCGCGCTTCTTCTCCGCTCCCGGCAGAACGGAAGTATGCGGCAACCATACCGACCACAACCACGGCAAGGTGCTCGCGGCGGCGATAAACCTTGACGCCGTGGCGCTCGCCGTAAAGACCGACTCAAACATCATCCGCGTGAAATCCGAAAAATACGCGGGCGACACCGTGGATATCAACGTGCTCGAACCGCAGGAAAACGAAAAGGACAAGTCCGCCGCTCTCGTCAGAGGCGTTGCGGCGCGTTTTCAGCAGCTCGGCTATAAGATCGGCGGTTTGAACGCCGTGACCGTCAACAACGTACTGAAGGGCTCCGGCATGTCCTCCTCCGCCTCCTTCGAGGTGCTCGTGGGCACGATGCTCAACTACCTCTATAACGACGGTAAAATAAGCCCCGTGGAGATCGCGCAGATCGCGCAGTACGCCGAAAACGTATTCTTCGGCAAGCCCTGCGGTCTCATGGATCAGATGGCCTGCTCCGTGGGCAGCTTCGTGCAGATCGACTTCGCCGACCCGTCTGACCCCGTGATCGACCCCGTTGACTTCGATTTTGCCGCCTGCGGTCACGCTCTGTGCATCGTAGATACGAGAGCCGACCACGCCGACCTCACCGACGAATACGCCGCCATCCGCAGAGAGATGGAGGCCGTAGCCGGCTTCTTCGGAAAAACCTGCCTTCGTGAGATCACCGAGGACGACGTGATGAACAATCTCGGCGCACTGAGAGCAAAGCTCGGCGAACGCCCCGTGATGCGCGCTCTGCACTTCTTCGAGGACAACAAGAGAGTGGAAAAGGAAGCCGAAGCGCTCGCCAAGGGCGATTTCGAGACCTTCAAGGCACTCACCATCGCCTCCGGCCGTTCGAGCTATATGTACAATCAGAACGTATATGCTTCCTCGCAGCCTCTTTCCCAGCCCGTTTCCCTTGCGCTCGCCGTGAGCGAAAGGATTTTAGAGGGCGCCGGCGCGTGGAGAGTACACGGCGGCGGCTTCGCGGGCACCATTCAGGCCTTCGTGCCCGAAAACAAACTGAACGAATACAAGAAAGCGATGGAAGACCTCTTCGGGGAGGGCGCCTGCTACGTGCTCGCCATCCGCCCCGTGGGAGGAACGGAAGTTTAATTCGGAATCATGAATTCGGAATTCGGAATTGTTCGCGGTTCCGTATTCCGTATTCTTTTTTGCACATATCATCGGGACGGTAAATTTTTGTTTGAAGCGCACAGCGCTTCAAACAAAAAAAGAGTTGAGAGTTGAAAGTTGAGAGTTGAGATAAGGAAATCGCTTACGCGATTTGATTCTATTACTTGAAACTTTTCACTTGTTCAACAACATTAAGAACG
>JAZLHN010000226.1:0-4399 GCA_045616815.1 Acutalibacteraceae bacterium | reverse complement strand
TAAGAGTAGCATAGTTCTCATAGAGCTTCTCGGTGCCGAAGGAAGCCTTGCCGATGGGGCAGTGGATGATGTTGGTCTTATCGAGACGATACTCGATCTTACCGGCTTTGGCTTCGTTTACAGCCTTGCCTACGTCGGGAGTAACGGTGCCTGCCTTGGGGCTGGGCATAAGACCACGCGGGCCGAGGATCTTACCGAGACGGCCAACGAGACCCATCATGTTGGGAGCAGCGATGCATACGTCGAAATCCATAAAGCCTTCGCCCTGGATCTTCGCAACGAGGTCTTCCGCGCCAACGATCTCTGCGCCGGCAGCTTCTGCGGCCTTCGCTTCGTCGCCCTTTGCGAATACGGCAACTCTTACGGTCTTGCCGGTGCCGTTGGGAAGAACTACGGCGCCTCTTACCTGCTGGTCAGCGTGACGGGAGTCAACGCCGAGACGTACGTGTACTTCTACGGTTTCGTCGAACTTGGCCTTAGCGGTCTTGGTAGTAAGCTCGAGAGCTTCGTCAGCCTCGTAGAACTTCTGTCTGTCAACCATCTTCTGGCTGTCAATATATTTTTTACCGTGTTTCATCTTCTTCTACCTCCGCCGATCAGTCAACTACAGTAACGCCCATGCTGCGAGCGGTACCTGCGATCATGCTCATAGCACTCTCGATGGAAGCCGCGTTGAGGTCGGGCATCTTCTGCTCTGCTATCTTCTGTATCTGCTCCTTGGTAATGCTGGCGACCTTCGTCTTGTTGGGAGTACCGGAAGCAGTGTCGATACCGCAAGCCTTCTTGATGAGAACGGCCGCGGGGGGAGTCTTGGTAATGAACGTGAAAGAACGGTCTGCATAAACGGTGATGATAACGGGGATGATAAGACCCATATCATTCTTGGTTCTTTCGTTGAATTCCTTGGTGAAAGCCATGATGTTTACACCATGCTGACCGAGGGCGGGACCTACAGGGGGCGAGGGAGTTGCCTTGCCTGCGGGGATCTGAAGCTTGATATAGCCTGTAACTTTCTGTGCCATAATTGCACCTCCGTAAAATGTGGTAGTGGCGGGAACAGTGAAAAGTATTTATTCCCTCCCACGGAACGCCGCCCGAACGAGCGGGTTCGTAAAAGACGGAAGATCCGTCTGATTACCAGATTAGTCTACTGCGGGCTCGACCTGATCGAGACCCAATTCAAGGGGAGTATTGCGTCCCATCATGGAGATGATAACGCGTACCGTGTCGTTTTCGATATCAATGTTATCCACGATACCGGAGAAACCGTCAAAGGAACCGCCGATGACGGTAACGAGATCGCCGACCTCGTATTCAACGGTGACGGTGCGGGTCTCAAAGCCCCATTTGAGCACGTCGTCCTCTTTGAGCGGTACAGGGCGGGTCTCGGTGCCTACAAAGCCCGTAACACCCGTTCTGTTGCGGATAATGTACCAAATTTCGTCCGTCATACGGTCTTCGCCCGCTTTTTCATGATACGAAACGGCGAGCTTTACAAAAACGTAGCCGGGCATGAGTTTGCGTTCGTATTCTTTCTTCGTACCGTTGCTCTTTATCTCGGTAACGGTCTCGGTGGGGATACGCACGTCTGCTATCTGATCATGGAGGCCGAGGTTTTCAACGACCTTCTTAATGTCGTCCGCGACCTTATTCTCGTAGCCGGAATAAGTATGAACGGCATACCATTTATAATCTTCCATTTCGGTCATCCTCCCGGTTCAGATAAAGTAAATGCGATAGATCAATCGTTCTCAGCGGAAGTTTCTTCTTCAGCGGAAGTCTCTTCTTCAGCGGAAGTTTCTTCTTCGGCGGAAGTCTCTTCTTCGGCGGAAGTTTCTTCTTCAGCAGAAGTCTCTTCTTCGGCGGAAGTCTCTTCTTCGGCGCCTTCCTCGGTCTCATCTTCAGCAAGGAGCTGCTGGCCGGCGGAAACCGCAAGCTTGGATCCCTGGGAAATAACAAAGGTAAGACCTCTGTCTATACCGAATACGACCAGACCGATCACAAGGATCGTAACGAGAACGACAAGACTGTTTTTAAGAACCTGCTTGGCAGACGGCCAAACGATCTTTTTGACAGTACCGATAAAATCTTTCCAGAACTTCTTTACAGATTTACCTGCACGGGAAAGAACGGTACCTTCTTTTTTGGGCTTACTCTGCTTGATTCTGTCCTGTTTGGCTTTCTTGGCGGCCTTTTCGGCGTCCTTCTGAGCCTTAAGAGCTTCTTTATCAGCGATGTTGTCAGCCATGTTCTTTCATTCCTTTCGCAAAGCATCGGAAAACGCCGTCAGACGCATTCCTCTCTGCTTTTCATTACTTGGTCTCTCTGTGAAGAGTGTGTTTTCTGCAGAATCTGCAATACTTGTTCATTTCAAGTCTGTCGGGCGTGTTCTTCTTGTTCTTCATGGTATTGTAGTTGCGCTGTTTACACTCAGTACAAGCAAGTGTAATTTTTACTCTCATAACGGCACCTCCATTTATGTAGCCTCCCTCTGCCGGCATGCGCCTTGAAAATTTGCGCATAAATCAGGGCACAAAAAAAAGAGCCCTCGCAGAGGTATACACATTGTACCATCGGGGACTCTTGTTGTCAAGTAGTTTTTTTATTTAATTGACACTATTTTTCGCCTCATACGAACGCGTATCCCTGTATCGCCTTGCGGAACACCCGGACGTACCGTTCGAAGAGCTCTCCCGCCAGCAGAATGAGCGATTCGTTTTTCGGATCGTCGCACATTTCGGCGAACGCGGCGCCGATCTTACGGGGAAGATCGGTCTTATCTCTTATACAGAGGTAATAAAAAGAGAATGACGCGGAATGAGAAAGCTGCTCGTAGAAATCCGGCATCAGGTCGCCGAGTGTATCGAACATTTCGGCGGCGGAGGCGGTGGACAGCAGCGGCGAAGGGAGATATTCGTCCATGCAGTATTCGGCGCAGAAAACGCTGAGAATACGGATCTCCGATAGAAGCACGGCGTCGCTTATCAGCCCATGGCGTTCTATCAGCCCGGTAATGTCTTCGGGCACGCTTTTGTAGGAGAATGCGCTCACGATGTCCCGGCCGAGCGCCTTTGCCTTTGCCATATTGCCGTTGAAATGCTGTTTTCCGGTCTCTTCGAGAAAGGCGCAGGTATCGATACCGTCGGAAGGCTGATTTTTGTCGCTGCCGACGATCTTCATATCGCTGTCATCATTAGTAAACGGCATAGGACACACCTCTTTTATTTGATCGTCCGGGAACGGAAGATCAGGCTTCGTTTTCCGCTTCGGTCTGCACGGCGGCAAGCTCCGCCGCGGCGGCTTTTTTCGCGAGACGTTTTACTTTCGCCTTGTAGCCGAGCAGCTCGGCAAGCTGGGTCTTTGGAGTAACGTAATCGCCGAGAGAAAGCGCGGTGCGGTTGTACATACCGTGGAAATCGCTGCCGCCCGTCATCAGAAGCTTATTTTTCTTCGCGTAAGCGTAAAGCTTATCGGACACGGCCTTATCGGCGGTGGGATGCCATACTTCGATGCCGTCGAGCCCGAGAGCGACGAGCTTGTCGATGATATCGAAATTATCATACAGCGCGGGATGCGCCAATACGGCGATACCGGCGGCGGCGTGAACAGCCTCAAGCACTTCGGTGACGTCGGCGAAAGCAGGCTTCACTATTATATTATTCTCACTTTCGGGAGAAAATAACTCAAAATATTTATCGGAATAAACGGACGTTGAAATACCGCACTCCATAAGCGCATGCATGATGTGCTGTTTATAAAGGTTGGTGGAACCGGAAGCGCATTTTTTGATGATATCGGCGGTAACGGGATAACGCTGCGCCGCCTTGATCATCATATACTGTCCGGCTCTTTTGCGCGCGACGGAGTTCTTATGGCAAAGCCCTTCGAGGCGGTCGGGAAAATCGGGCAGATAGCAGAGGATATGTACGAATTTGCCCGTATCTCCGTCGATAGCGGAAAGCTCCACGCCGGGAATAACTTTGATCCCGTTTCTTTCACCGATGATCTTTGCTCTCACGTTTCCGGCGAGGCAGTCATGATCGGTCACGGCGATGGTATCGATCCCTTTGTTCTTCGCAAGCGCGATTATATCTTCAATGCCCATCGAACCGTCGGAAAGACGCGTGTGGCAATGCAAATCTCCGTTCAAGAATCAACTCATCCTTTCATTTTTTCTACATAATTCATAAATTATCCCAACAAAATCTATAGACATGTATAAAAAAATATAAAATAGTACAGATACACTCAGTATATTTTGTATTATACGCAATTCGGACTTTATTTTCAAGCACTTTTGTGATAAAATTTGTTCATGTTTGTTTTCAGAATACGCGAAAAGGATGGATGATATGTCCGAAAAGATACTGATAGGATTGAGCGGGGGCGTGGATTCCGC
>JAZLHN010000225.1:0-6824 GCA_045616815.1 Acutalibacteraceae bacterium | reverse complement strand
GAGCAGCTCGGTGCCCACAAGATTGAGGATCTTGTTCGCAAGATTAATATTGCCGCTGCCTGCCGTAACGTCGCCGATTTCCTGATATTCGCGCTTGGTGAAGCCGGGACAGCGGAGCTTTACGTTATTCATCGCCTGCGTGTAAAAATCGAGCACGGCGGCGGTATCCATCGCGACCGCCTTGTAGCCGCCCTCCACGACGATGCCCATGGCGTCGAGCTCGTTCACGGTCGTTTCCTCCTCGGTGGTGGTCTCCGGAGGCTCGGCGGTGGTCTCGACGATATCGTAGCCGGTGGGCAGGTCGATATCCGCCGCGACGGTGGTAGCCTCTTCCTTATCCTTGTCTTTGTCTATTTTTTCAAAGGAAATACGGTAGCCGCAGCCCGAAAACGCGGTGAGGATCAGAGTTACGGCAAATAAAATACAAAGTGCTTTTTTCAAAGAATACAATCCTTTCCTGTCGAATTACCTTATAATCAAAGAAACAGGTAACAGAAAAATTTGTTACCTGTTTAATGTCGATCACTGACGTTTCGCCTTACCGCCGTCGCGGTAATACTGCGTATGCGTCACGGGATGCTTCGTCGTCGCCCAGATCTCGTCGGCAACGGGCTGCCACGCATAGGCAAAATCGTCGCATCTGCCGCAGAGTGTATCCACGTCCTCTTTCCTGATGAGATTCGTGGACTTCGCACCGGTCTTATGCACGATCTCTCTCAGTTTGTCGGGATTTTCCAGCATGGGGCAGGGGCGCAGATGGTTGTCGTTGAACGGCTGTCCCTTATGATACTCCATGAAAAGCGGATTCTGCAGAGCTTCGAGAAGCGTATGCGTGCGGATATTCGCATCCGAATAATGGATGAAAACGCAGGGCTCGATATCGCCCGCGGAATTGATATGGAAATAGTTTCTGCCGCCTGCGATGCAGCCGCCCACGTATTCGCCGTCGCCCTGGAAGTCGATCACGAACATGGGCTTGCCCGTGGCGGAATTACGCATTTTACGCACCCAGAAATACATCGTCTTTCTCTGGGCGGGCGTGGGGATGAGCTCCTTGTCCGCACCGTGTCCTACGGGCATATAATTGAAATACCAGGCGAATTTTACGCCGCTCGCGATCATCTTATCGACGAATTCCTCGCTTGTGACGTAGTCGAGATTCTTTCTCGTATAGCATACGGAGATACCGTAAAGGCACTTGTGCTTTTTGAGAAGCTCCATCGCCTTCATCGTGTTTTTATACGCGCCCTCGCCGCGGCGGAAATCGTTCGATTCCTCGGTACCCTCAATGCTCAGAGCGAAGGTGAGATTGCCCACGCGCTTTACCTCTTCGCAGAAGGCGTCGTCGATCAGCGTACCGTTGGTATACGCCATGAAGGCGCAGTCGGCGTGGTTTTCACAGAGCTTTATGATATCGTTCTTCCGGATCAGCGGCTCGCCGCCCGTAAACATAAAGAAATGCGTGCCGAGCTCGACCGCCTGGTCGATGACGGAATCCATTTCCTCGTATGTGAGGCTCTGTTTATAGCCGTACTCCGCCGCCCAGCAGCCCTTGCACTTCATATTGCAGGCGCTCGTGGGATCAAGAAGGATCTGCCACGGGATGTTGCAGCCGTATTTTTCGCGGTTGGCTCTTACTTCCTTCGTGCCGAAATAGCCTGCCTCCACACCGAGGGAGAGCAGCATATGCTTGAGGATGCCGCGGTCGATGTCTGTAAGCATGCTTTTGGCGAGGATATTATATATGTTGGTGGGACCGGCGGCGCCCGCCTTCAGCTTATTGAAGTTTTCGGGCGGAAAAAGCTTATCCCCGATGATCTTTTCAAAAGCGTCGAGCAGCTTTACGAAATTATTTTCGGGATCCTTATCCACGTATTTGAATATTCCGTCGAGCGCAACGGAAGCGGAAGCCGAAACGGCTTTCTTTTTCAGAGACATAATATTCTTACTCCGTTCTTTGCCGAAACCGTATAGTTTTACCGATAAATCATACCACATTGTTCCGGCTTTGTAAATATGAAATTATAATAAACCAAAAAACCTTTATCCCAGAGCGGATTGTAAAAAATGGACTTGTTTATGTCATTTTTGTGTGTTAGTATTAAGGAGGTACGGGTGTATAATATTTCCTGTACTTTTTTATCGAAATGAGGAATGTTGCTTGAACCTTAAAATAAAACTCCCCTGCCTTGCGTGCGTTGTCCTTCTGCTTTTCGCGCTTGTTCTTCCGAGCGCCGCTGCGGCGGAGATCAACGAACCGGACGGCAATATCATAGGCATAGCGAACAGAGGTCTATGGCACGAATACCCCGAAAATTCGCTGGAAGCCGTATTGGCGGCGGCAGAGACCGGCATCGACGCCGTGCTTGCCGACGTGAGTCTTACATCCGACGGCGTTCCGGTGCTCATGGAAGGCAATTCCGCCTCCCGTATGCTTGACGGCGCGGAAAAGGATGCCGTTTCGGCGTATACGCTCGAAGAGCTTCTTTCCTTTTCCTTAAAAGAACGCTCCGGCGGCTCCAACAACGGCGTTTCCGTTTATAAAGTGGCGGCGCTTTCCGACGCACTCGATGCGGCGGAAGAAAAGAACGTATCGCTCGTAGTGAAGACCGACGCCTCCGCTGTTCCGACGGTCGTGAATGCGTTAGACGGCGGCGAAAACGTCATTCTCTACGTGACGGGAAAAACGAAGGACGTAAAAAACGTGCTTGCCGCTTACGGCGATCCCTATAATATCATAACCGAAAAGCGCGGAAATATCGTGTTCGTGCAGACGGCTTTCGTGGATTTCGTAAACGAAAACGGCGGCGAGGGCGTCGTGCTGAAAACGACCAACCGCTACGGCGTCAATTTCAATCAGACCTTACTGAAGCATTTTTACGGGAAGTCCAGAGCCATCGCCGACACCTCCGACCCGACGTTAGCCGGCGCGCGGGAGGATGCGGAAAAATGGTGGAACGACCTGATTTCCCGCGGCTATTCCGTCATCATCACCAACGATCCGGCGGGCTTCGCGGAATATAAAAGCAAAAATGAAGCGGCAAGAGAAAAGCTGAACGAAGCCTACACCGCCTACACGACCGAATGGAAGCTCCCGCAGTTCGGCTCGATCATCTTCAACGATTACAAAAAAGCGTACACCGACGCTTTGACCGAGGCTCAAAAGCTTCTCGGCGATAACAGCTCCTCCACGCAGGATATGATCGACTGCCGCGCCGCCCTGATAAAAGCGTGCGACGACATCGACATGAATTATGAAGCGCTCGAAGCGGGCAAGGCGGGAATGACCGTTTCCGCACCGAGAATAGGGCTCTGCATCGGCGCGGTCGTCGTTGTGGTCGCCGTGCAGATATTCTTTTTCAAAAGGAGAGAAAAAGCATGATACTCAAAATTCTTTACGCGCTCATTTTCATCGCGGTAAACGTCATCAACCCGTTTTTCGTAAAGGAACAGCGCAACGGCGCGTGTCCGAAATCCCTCGCGCTCAAAATGGCGGCGGCGACGGGCTACGTGCTCACGGGCGTGCTCGGTATGGTCATCGCCGGAAATTACGGCACGTTTGCCAAGATCATGATGGGAGCGCTCCTCTGCTCGTGGATCGGCGACCTTTTCCTGCATCTGTGGCAGTCGAAGATCTTTTACGGCATCGGCTTTTTAGGTTTTCTGTCGGCGCATTTCTTCTTCATCGCGGCGTTTATGAACGTCATCAAAGCGGTGGCTCCCGGCACGCCCTTCATTTCCGTGTGGGAGATCGTTTTCATCGTTCTTTTCGACGCTTTCTTCCTCATTTTCTCCGCGAAGATCGGTACGAGCTTAAAAGGCATCCTCAAGGTGCCGATCGTGATCTACGCCACGGTCATCACCTTTATGCTCTGCAAAGCCTCCCTCATGGGCATCACGCTCGCCAAAACGGGTGCGGAATACGGCGTGCTCATCGCGGTGCTTGCCATCGTGGGCGCGGTGAACTTCGTTGCCTCCGATTTCACGATCGCCATTCTCATGTTCAACGAAAAGCACAAGAAGAATTATCCCCTCAAAATGTTCAACATGGTCACCTATTTCATCGCCGAGCTTCTGCTCAGCGGACTCATACTTTTTGTTAGATAACGAAAGGAGATTTAATCATGGGTTACGATTTCAGTACGGTCAAGGACAGAAGAGACACGGGGTCTCTCAAATGGAGCATGGTAGAGGGGGAAGACCTCCGCTCCGCCTATCCGTTTTCTATGGCGGACATGGAATGGGGCACCGCGCCCGAGATAAGAAAAGCATGCGCGGATTTCGCTATGAACGGCTTTTATACCTACACGGCGCCCGATGAAAAATATCTCTCCACGCTCTGCGCGTTCATGAAGCGGTGTCACGCGTGGGACATATCCCCCGACTGGGTGACCTGCACCTACGGCATCGTATCCGCCATTCACACCTGTGTGAGAGCATTCACGAAAAAAGGCGACGGCGTGATCGTTCAGCAGCCCGTATACGCGCATTTCATGAGCGCCATCGAGCTCAACGACCGCAAGGTCATAAACAACGCGCTCATCAATAACAACGGCAGATACGAAATGAATTTCGAAGAGCTCGAAAAAATGTGCGCCGATGAAAACAACAAAATGCTCATTCTCTGCTCCCCTCACAATCCCGTGGGCAGAGTGTGGGATAAAGAAGAACTCGAAAGAGTCGCCGAGATCTGCGTGAAGAACAACGTGATCGTTATTTCCGACGAGATCCATTTCGATATCGTTGCGAAACCGCACACCGTTTTTGCGACAGTCAGCGAGGCGGCGGCAAAAATCACCGTCACCTGCACCGCTCCCTCTAAAAGCTACAACATCGCGGGACTCGGCACCTCGAATATCATCATCGCCGACGAAAAGCTGCGCGCAGCCTTCCGCGGCAGACTCAACAAGGACGGCTACGAGTGCATCAACTGCTTCGGCTATCCCGCTATCATCGCGGCGTATACCTACTGCGACGACTGGCTCGACGAGATGAACAAAAACGTACACGAGAACTTCCTTTTCATGAAGGATTATCTCAACAAAAACATCCCGCAGATCAAATTCCCCGAACTGGAAGGCACCTACCTTGCGTGGCTCGACGTAAGCTTTTTAGGCATCCCGGATACGGAGATCGCCGCGACCCTCGGCAAGGAATCCGGCGTATTCCCGAACGCGGGCGGCTGGTTCGGCAAAGAGGGCGAAGGCTTTATCCGCCTGAACATCGCCGTATCGAGAACGGTGCTTGCGGACGGACTGGAAAAGCTCAAAAAATACGTAGACGCAAGAGCGTAAATCGGAGATCGGAAATCGAAAATCGGATGTATACATTCCATTCGTTCCATGAGGTGTTTTTATGAAGCCTGCATATGTTCCTGATCCAAATGCGATCTTTCCTATTTCCGGATTTGAAAGCATGACGAATATCCAGCCGACGATCAAAAATCCAAACGTCATCGTGGGGGATTTCTCCTATTTTTCCGGCACGGATTTTGAAAGTCACGTCACGCATCACTACGATTTTATCGGAGATAAGCTCATCATCGGCAAATTCTGTCAGATCGCCGCGGGGGTGGAATTTATGATGAACGGCACAAATCACCAGATGAACGCCGTTTCTACCTTTCCGTTCTATATTTTTCCCGCGTGGGAGAAGGAAGCCCCTCCCCTCTCCGATCTGCCCTTAAAGGGCGATACGGTGATCGGGAACGACGTATGGATCGGGCAGAATGCGACCATCCTCCCCGGCGTACATATTGGCGACGGAGCGATCATCGGACTGAATTCCGTTGTCGCTTCGGACGTGGAGCCATATACGATCGCAGCGGGTGATCCCGCGAAGCCGATACGCAAACGCTTCGACGACGAGCTGATCGACATTATGGAAAAGCTCCGGTGGTGGGATAAGCCCATAGATGAGATCAAAGCGCTGTTGCCCCTGCTCACCTGCCCGGATCTCAAAAACGTAAAAACGGAACTGAAAAAACTTATATGACGCAAAAATCCCCCGGAACGATGATCCGTTCCGGGGGAAATGTTTTATTTTGAGTATTACAGAAGTTTTTTTGCAAGGAGATCTTCGCCGGTGCCGTATTTATCGTAAACGAAGTCGATATCCTTATCGCCTCTGCCGGAAAGGCAGGCAAGGATGGAGCCGCTGCCCTTTTCCTTGGCATACTTGATGGCGTAAGCAAGCGCATGGGAGCTCTCGATGGCGGGGATGATGCCCTCGTAGCGGCTCAGAAGGAAGAAGGCGGTCATGGCCTCTTCGTCCGTGACGGATTCATAGGTCACTCTGCCCTGATCGCGCAGGAAAGCATGCTCGGGGCCTACGCCCGGATAATCGAGGCCGGAGGCGATGGAATAAACGGGAAGGGGCTCGCCCTTTTCATCCTGCAATACGATACTCTCGAAGCCGTGAAGAACGCCCTTGGTACCGAACTGCATGGTGGCGGCGTGATCGCCGACGGCGGGACCTCTGCCGAGGGGCTCCACGCCGATGATATCGACCGGAACGGGCAAAAACGCCTCGAACATACCGATGGAATTCGAGCCGCCGCCGACCGCCGCGCAGACCGCGTCGGGCAGGATGCCGGTCATTTCCTTGAACTGGTCAAAAGCTTCGTAGCCGACGACACTCTGGAAATCCCTGACCATGAGCGGGAACGGATGGGGACCTACCACCGTGCCGATGCAGTAGATGGCGTCCTTATATTCCTTTTGATACGCTTCAAACGCCGCGTCGACCGCTTCTTTGAGCGTTTTCAGACCGTGGGTGACGGGGATGACGTTCGCGCCGAGCATCTTCATACGGATGACGTTCGG
>JAZLHN010000224.1:0-2300 GCA_045616815.1 Acutalibacteraceae bacterium | reverse complement strand
AAAACGTTCTTTTCTCCGGTACGATAAAGGAAAATCTCCGCTGGGGCAACGCCGACGCGAGCGACGAGGAGCTCCGCCGCATCTGCAAGCTCGCGCAGGCGGATGAATTCATCGAAGCAAATCCCGAGGGCTACGACCGCTATATCGAACAGGGCGGCGCGAACGTATCGGGCGGTCAGAAGCAGCGTTTGTGCATTGCGCGCGCGCTCCTGAAAAAGCCGAAGACCCTCATCCTCGACGACTCCACCTCCGCGGTCGATACCCGTACGGACGCCATGATCCGCAAAGCGTTCCGCGAGGAGATTCCCGGTACCACGAAGCTTATCATCGCGCAGCGTATTTCCTCCGTGCAGGATGCGGATATGATCATCGTGATGGAAAACGGCCGGATCGACGCCGCGGGCACGCACGACGAGCTGCTGAAAACCAACGCTATTTATCAGGAAGTATATTACTCTCAGAATAAGGCAGGTGAAGAATAATGCCCGGACCTATGAAAATGCCGAAAAACGCTAAGTTGGGCAAAAACGGCAAGCCCCAGATGAATCCGAAAATGCTGATGCGGCTGATAAAGCTCCTGTTCAAAGATTATCCCGGCCGTCTCGCTCTCATATTCGTATGCATTATTCTCGTTGCCGTCGTCGGCGTCATGCCCGCGATCTACATCGAAAACGTGACCGCTCTGATCGTGGACGGCTTAGAGCTTGCAAAGACTTCCGGTGCCGCCGAGGCCTGGAAGGCGACCTATCCGCTCGTTCTGCAAAAACTGCTTACGATGGTGGGACTTTATTCCGTCGGCATCCTCTGCGGATTGCTGAGAGAACAGCTGATGGCGACCGTTACGCAGGGCTTCCTCGACAAGATGCGCCGCAGGATGTTTGATAAGATGCAGGACCTGCCCGTTAAATATTTCGATACCAATACCCACGGCGACATCATGAGCTATTATACCAACGATATAGATACGCTCCGTCAGCTCATCTCGCAGGGCATCCCCAGTATTTTCTCCGCGCTCATCACGCTGCTCGTGCTCGTGTGCGTGATGATGTATTTCAGTATCTCCCTCATGATCGTCGTATTTATCGGCGTTATCGCCATGACCGCGGTCACGAAAAAGGTCGGCGGCAATTCCGCGAAATTCTTTATGCGTCAGCAGAGATCGGTCGGTAAGGTCGAGGGCTTCGTGGAGGAAATGATGAACGGTCAGAAGGTCATCAAGGTCTTCTGTCATGAGGACGAGGTCAAAAGGGAATTCGACGAGGTCAACGAAGCTCTTTTCAAGGATATGGAGAGCGCGCACACCTTCTCCAATATCTTCGGGCCCATCATGAACAACATAGGCAATATCCTTTACGTCGTTACGGCGTTCGTGGGCGGGCTGCTCATCGTGTCGGAAGGAAAAATACCGAATCTCTCCATTGAAAATCTCGTTTCGGGCGTCGGTTTTGCCGCACCTCTCGCGATATCGGTCGTCGCTTCCTACCTCGGCATGTGCAAGCAGTTCACGGGACAGGTGAACACCGCTTCACAGCAGATCAACTCCATCGCCATGGCAATGGCGGGCGCGGAAAGAATTTTCGACCTCATCGACCAGCCTGCCGAGGCGGACGAGGGCTACGTGACGCTCGTCAACTGCCGTGAGGAGAACGGCGAGATCGTCGAATGCGAAGAGCGCACGGGAAAATGGGCGTGGAAGCATCCCCATTCCGCGGACGGCTCCGTCACCTATACGCACCTGCGCGGCAACGTCGTTCTCGATCACGTCGATTTCGAATATGTAGAGGGCAAGCCAGTATTGCACGATATTTCCCTTTACGCAGAGCCCGGACAGAAGATCGCTTTCGTCGGCGCTACAGGCGCCGGCAAAACGACGATCACCAACCTCATCAACCGCTTCTATGATATCGCCGACGGTAAGATCCGCTACGACGGCATCAATATCAATAAGATCAAAAAAGCCGATCTGCGCCACAGCCTCGGCGTCGTATTGCAGGACGTGAATCTTTTCACGGGAACGGTCATGGATAACATCCGCTACGGCAAGCTCGACGCGACCGACGAGGAATGTATCAGCGCCGCGAAGCTTGCGAACGCGCACGACTTCATCACCCGCCTGCCCGAGGGGTACAACACCATGCTCACCTCCAACGGCGCGAATCTTTCGCAGGGACAGCGCCAGCTTCTTTCGATCGCGCGTGCCGCGGTCGCCGATCCGCCCGTTATGATCCTCGACGAGGCCACCTCCTCCATCGACACCCGAACGGAGCTTCTGGTGCAGCAGGGCATGGACGCGCTGATGG
>JAZLHN010000223.1:0-4330 GCA_045616815.1 Acutalibacteraceae bacterium | reverse complement strand
GTGCTGCCCGCGATGTGCGGTGTGAGCACCGCGTTCGGACACCAGAACAGCGGGTTGATATAGGGGAAAAATTCCTTCTGCAGCACGTCCGCCACGAACGTTCTGGACGGATGCAGGAGCAGGGAAGCCGCCAGGGAATATCCGGCCACGTGCGCGCCGCGCCCCGTGTTGATGAAGGTGGAGTGTTTTTTCATTTTTTTGAAAAGCTTATAGTTGAATATTTTTTCAAGCTCTTTTTTGTTCGCTAAATGATTGCTGATAACGTCGCATTCGCTGAAAAGCGTGTCGAGATCGACGAGCGTTACGTTCAGCTCCTTCGCTCTCTCGGGGGAAACGAACGGGTCGTAGGCGTACACCTTCACGTCGAGGCTTTTGAGACGTTCCGCGACCGACTGCCCGATCGCGCCGAGCCCGGCAATCCCGACCTTGCATTTGTAATTTCCCACGGCGGAATTGGCAAACGCGAGCGAGTAAACGGGCAGAAGACGATAGTGCTTCGCCGCCTGAAAATATCCTTTCGCGGCGAGCGTGATCTGCGCGAACGCGTATTCCGTTACGGGGACGGCGTTTGCGGCGTAGGCGCTGAATACCTTTACGCCCGCTTCAAGAAACGGACGCGCGAAATACTGCACCGTTCCCGCCGCGTAAAACAGCGCTTTGAACTTCGGCATGTATTTTTGTATTTCTTCTTTGGTGAATTCCGGCATGCCCCACGTCGCGAAGCCGATCTCGCAGTCACTCAAGAAACCGGCGTATTGTTCTATGTTTTTCCGGTTGATCTTCGGGGATAATTCGCCGTATTTCCCGAGCGCAGAGAGCACTTCGGGTGTGTAGACTTTGGAAAACTGGAGCTGATTGGTGCCGAACAATGCTATTTTCATATCTTTTTCCCGATCTTTCCCTTTATTTTTTGTATATCGTTGACCATGCAGCGGGGAAGTCCCGCCCAGCTGAAAATATACGTGTATTCTATAAGCAGATTCCCGTCGAAACCGCAGTTTACGAGCTTTCCGAGCAGCTTGTCGATATAAGACGGATCGTATTTCGGAAACTGCTCTCTTTGCTGCTCTGAAAAGGAGACGTGTACGCTTTCGATGAAGGGGAGCGTGCGCTCGATGCGGTCGAGGTCGTAAGCGAGCCGTTTATATCTCGACTGAAAATACGTTCTGAAATTGTCTTCGCCGATATCTTGCCGTATTTTCAGAAACGAGTCCGTATCGTCGTTGAACGTGCCGTCGTGACATTCGGGGCAGACGATGAGACCGTACTCCTTCGCCGTTGCGCAGATCGCGCGCGCGTCTTTCACGAGCGTTTCGTATTCCGCTTCACTCGTTTTACGGCTGCCTTTTTCTCCGAGCCACACGCGAACGGAACCGCAGCCCAATGCAGCGGAAATTTCGCATATTTTTTTCCACTCTTCCGTGTTCCCGGAGCCGATACGGTAATAGCTGCCGTAGGAGCTGATGCCGATATCGTAAGCGTCGCAGAGCTCTTTTGTGTTTTTGGCGTCGGAAACGTCTTTAACGTGTACGTCGCCGCCCCACTCGATGCAGTCAACGCCCGCTTCCTTTGCGATGCGTACGATTTTTTCTCTGTCCCTTATCTGACGGAACGAGGTCGAGGTGAAACCGATCGTCATATTATTTCTCCCGCTTTTATTTTGCTTTTTTCTGCTCTGTGAGGATGTGCTTCAGTGCTTTATAGCCGTACACGGCGTATTTGCCGAGATTGCCCTGGATGCCGTACAGCACGGGACTGCGGAGCTTGACCCCGGTTTCTTCGGACGATACGGGCTTTTTTGTGACCGCGTTGTCGCCGTAAAAGGGCTGAACGGGGCAGCTTTCGTTTGTCTCGATCACGCTGCCGTCGGCGAACGCGCAGGCTTCCGCCAGCGTTCCTTTATCGGGTGCATCGCCCTCGAAGCCGAAAAACGCGGTCAGAGAGGTCTCCGAGCATCCGTTATAGGCGGGCGCGAGGGATTTTCCCTGCGCCGCTATGAGCGTATAGGCGTTTTGAATCTCGTTTTCCGACATCGAAAAATGATGCCGCTGTTTTCCGAAATAGGTGCCGAACGGATTCATGCTCACGCGTCCGTTTTCGTGCAGCCGCATGGGGCAGCACGCCATCGAGTTGAGCACCTGCCGCGATACGGCGAAGAGAAGTCCCGCGCCGCTGCCGGCGAGTCCCGTGAAGCCGCCCGTCAACTGGTGGTTGAAGGAGTCGAGCGTTTTGTTTTTCGGATCGCACTCGGCGAAGGAATCAACGCGGAAGGAGGATACGTCGCCGTCGAAATTGCGCTTGAAGACCATGAGATCGTCCCCGAGAACGGGGGTAAGCTCAAACGGCGCACATTCGGTCCATTCGTTGTCCGTATAGCGCCCGAGCGCGGAATTTTCGGTGGAAAGCGAGTCCCTTTCCGGCGTGTAAGGGTAATTCACTTCGCTTTTTATGAATACCGCGTCGGAGAACGGCACGGTGAAAAAATCATAGCGGAAGCTGCCGCCGGAGAGTTCTCCCGGCAGGTGTATGCAGCCGCAAACGCGCACGCATTTGCCTACGCCGGACAACGGTACGGGACGCACTCCCAAAATCTCAAAATCGTATTTTCTGCCGCCGTAGGTGATATAGCTTTTCAAAAAATCGTTCCCGCCGATCGTTTTCCCGCGGCAGGCAACGGCTTTTATGCCGTCCGTGCGGGAAAATTCGATCGAAAGCCGGTCGGTTTTTAACGTAAGCCCGTTGTCGGAAACGGCGGGCGTTTTAATTATTTCAACGTCCAGCGTGTAAGCGGGTTTTTCGGCGGTGAATTTCATCAGCGCGAACGCCGTGCCGTTGTCCGCTTTCACGACGGCGAAATTTTCCAGATCTTCGGAGAAAAGCGCAATGGTTTCATCGGCGGCGAGATCATTTGTTTCAAGCTGCGCGCACTGGAAAGCGTTTCCCGTTATATTCTTTACCGTGAGCTTGTCCGGCGCTTTTTTATCCGCGAGTTCGGCTAAAATGACGTTTTCGGCGAGCTTGTCCGCTTTTTTCTCCCGCGCGATATTCAGTACGGGCGTCGCGAGCCCGAAATGGGTGGTGGAGAGAAGCAGAAGTCTGTCGCGGAACGACGGACTTTCTTTGTCGTTCCCGCCGCGTGCCTTGCTCAGCGCGCGGGAGCGTTCGACCGCCGTCCAGATCTTGCGGTTATAGGGCTTTTCCGCCCACGAGGAGAAGCCGGTGAAGTTGCCGTCGGCGGTGTCCTGCGTGAATTCGATACGTCCGATGGGAGCGTGGTTTTTCAGATAGCCGCCGGGGGTGTCGAAAACGATATAATCAAGATCGGCGATCTCGGTCACGAGTCCGTGTATGCCGTCGGTGTTCGCCACTTTTCCGCCGATCAGGGGAAGATCGAGCGTTTCCCAGAAGATCGCATCGGCATCCATGTTGATGAAAAGGAAAAGGTCGGAGTTTATTTCGCCTGTTTCCTGCTTTTTTCTCAGTTTTTTGACCCACGCCCTCAGACAGCCCGCGTCGCATACGTCCGCGTTCGAGTAGGTGGGGATCACGGTGATGCTCTCGTTTTTATAGGTGTAGGTGAGGGGATTGAACGCCTCTTCGTCCGGGAGCTTCGGCACGATGGTCTTGAAGGAATCGAAGGGGATGCACGAATAGTAAAGGCAGAGGGCCTTGATGCTGCATTTGTTGTAAACGCTTACCTGCGAGGGGGAAAACATGACCTCCTGTGGGCGCACGATGGGCTCGCATTCACCGAAAATATCCAGTAAGCCGCTGTCGTCGGGATTGGTGACAGCCAGCTCGAGAGAAGCCGTCAGCTCCGCTTCGTTCATCGCGCCGAGCGCGCCGTTGGAGTAGCCCATGATGATGTTTTCGTCGCCGTATTTTTTTACGCGTTCTTTTATGCCGTCGATGATATCCGGCGCGTATTCCGGCAGGATCTTTTCGAGCGAAAAGAAATTCTCGCTGTCCCACGTTCCCTTTACGGGAATGCCGCTTTCGTTCAGAGCGTTCAGAACGGCGATGATCTTGCGGATGATGCGGATGTCCGAGCCGAAGCCCATCCCGTCGCAGGTATCCCCGCGGTAGGAATGATAAAGATTGACGTGAAAGCCGTAGGCCACGTGGATCTTATTTGATTCGCTCATATTTTTCCCTCTTTTTCGGCGGATTTATTATTTTTATTCTACCATATCCCGCGCGAATACTCAATTTAATTTTATATGAACAAAATACATCCGATTTTGTCCGCATGTTTCTTGCAAGTTGCAGGCGGAATATGATATTATAATAAAAAACCAATTACGGAGGTCTGTTTTTATGTACAGGATCG
>JAZLHN010000222.1:0-13014 GCA_045616815.1 Acutalibacteraceae bacterium | reverse complement strand
ACGTGGATTTCAACGACCGCAAAGAGGTTTTCGCCCGCCTGATGGAGGAACGCAAAAACGTGATCCTGCGGCTTTTGGCTGTGGGTATCATCGGCGTCGTATTGCTTGTGATCGACATGGTCGCGGGAGCAAGCGCTTCGGCGAACGCCAACGGCTTTTTCTCGATCTTCAACGGGAACTACACGGTTTTCGCTTCCGTGAATATCGCTCTGCTCGCGGTTGTCTGCGTGCTGATGTTCCGTGAACTCAAAACGGGACTCTTCTCGCTCATCAAGGTGCATCCGAAAGCGGACACCTCTCTGCTGTTCCTCATGGCGTGCGCTTTCCTGCAGAATCTGTGCGCCTTTTTTACCCAGCTCAAATTGGAGGAGAATTTCCGCCTCATGACGCCGGCGGCGATTCTGCTCTGTGTGCCCTACCTGCTCGCAAAGCTTTTCTATTACGATAACGCCCGTCAGTGTTTCAAAGCGGCGGCGGCCAAAAGCGATAAATCCTATCTTCGCCGTGTTTCGGACGAAGAGCTCGTTTCCGATCTGCTCCGTGACCGTGAGAATACGGCAAGCAACGTAGTTTATGCCGGAAAAACGCATTTTATCGACCGTTTCTTAGAGCGCAGCGCGGTCAGCGCCTATGCGGGGATGCCCTCCTCGCGCACCGTACTCATTACCGCGGCGGTCTCTCTCGTTGCGGGGATCGCGGCGGCGGCGATCAAGCAGGATATCGTTTACGGTATCACCGCTCTCACGGCGTGTCTCGCGTTCTCGTTCCCGGTGAGCTGCCTTGCCGCCACCGGCTTCGGCATATCCTCCGAAAACAAGAAGCTTTCGGTCAAATCCTCGTTCGTACAGAGTCTTACCGACGCCAGGGATTTCGCGGCGGTGGACAATATCGTGATAAAAGCGGACGACGTTTTCTCGGCGGAAATAACCAACTGCCTCACCGCCAAGGGCGTGAGCGATAAGCAGGCGCAGTTCTGCGCGGCAGTGCTCACCTCCGGCTTCGGCGGCCCTCTGAACGCCGCTCTTATGGAAAAGGTGTCCGCGCTCGAAGATAAATTCCCCGCGGCGGAAAATCTCGTTTACGAAGAAAAACTCGGTCTTTCCGCATGGGTCAGCAGCTGCAAGGTGCTTCTCGGTACGCATGCGCTGCTCGTCAATCATAACGTTCAGGTGCCGGAGGAAAGCGCCGTTACGGCGTTCCTCGGCGAGGGCGAAAAGCCCGTTTACCTTGCATTGGAAGGAAAATTCGCCGCCGTGTTCGGCGTGAAATATTCCTGCCTTTCCGAGGCGGCCTCCAATCTCCGTGAGCTCGTGAAAAACGGCGCGAACATCCTGCTCGTTTCCTACGACGCGAATCTCAACGGAAGCTACGCCGAAGAGCTGCTCGGGATGCCCGAGTGCAGTGTGAATGTCATAAGCACCTCCGCCGCCGATAAGCTTGCTTCTTCCATGCAGGCGGTCACCGACTCCGAAGAGGCGGGCATCGTGTTCACCGATTCGTTCGACAGCCTCTGCCGCTGTGCCTGTGCCGCTCTGCGTCTCGACAGAGCCAAGAAGATCTCCAAGATCGTGTGCGAGGCGGGCGCCTACGTAGGTCTCGCTCTTGCGGCGATATTGGCCGTGACGGGTGCTTTCGCGAGCATATCGCCGCTGCTGGCGATCGCCGTGCAGGCGATCTGGCTCGTGCTTTGCGCGGCGGCTCCCATGCTTTTCGGAAACGCCGCGTCGATGAAAAAATCAACGGTAAGACCCGCGCCGCGTAAGGCGGAAGAAACGGCGGATATCAGCAAACTGACCCGCACGGAGGAAGAAAACACCGCAGAGAATGTAGCGAACTCCGCCGACGCAGAGGAAAACGCAGCGACAGCCGAAACTCCGGCGGACAGCGCGGAAGCCGCACCGGAAATAAAAGAAACAAAGGAAGAAGAGAAAAAAGCGGAAAAAACGGAAAAAACGGAAGCGACGGAAGAAGACGTTCCGGGCGTTATTTCTCAGAAGACCTACGATATGCTTGACGAGCTTGCCGAGGCTCCCGTAAGCAGACGCGAAAGAAAAGCCCGCAAGGCTCACGCGGAAGCAGCGGAACTTCCCGAAGAAGAAGCCGCAACGGTGCCGGAGACGGACGACGAAGCGGAAGAAAACGAAAATGCCGCCCCGGATATCCTCGGTAAGGTGAAAGGTGTGTTCGGCGGGCTTATGTCCCGTTTTACCGTGCCGCGGGAAGAGGAAGCGGACGACGAAGAGCCCGAAGAAGCGGATGCGCCGGAGGAAACGGCGAAAAAACGACCCTTTACCGCTACCATTCCCGTGAGAAAGCACCGCCGTTCCGATATAGAGGATGAGAGCGACGTGCTCCGTCAGGCGAACGAGGAAGCCCGTATGCGCGCGACCTTCACCCCGCCCGAAATGCCGAAAGCCCCTCATTACGAGCTCGGCAAAAAGGATGCGGAGGAAGAGACCACGCGTTTTGTCCCGCCCGCGCAGACGCAGAACTCTTATTATAACGATTCCATGTTCTCCCGTTTTGAGGATGATAACATTTTTGCCGCCCTGCATGAGGACGACGATAAATAAGAAATGGAATTCGGAATTGTGAAACAGGAACCCCGGCGAAGCTTTTTCCCGATTTCCGATATTGTTATTGTTCGTACAAAAGAAGCGAAGTCCCGAAAAACACAAGGAGGAAAGTAGTATGAAATATTGCACGAATTGCGGAAGCCCCTGCGAGGATAGCGCCGCCTTCTGTTCCAACTGCGGTACGAAGCTCGGTGAACAGACGCCGCCTCCGTATCAGCAGCCGCAGTATCAGCAGTCTCAATATCAGCAGCCCGTATACGGGACTCCGTATCAGCAGCCTTACCGTCAGCCCGCCGCGCCGCTCAAAGCCTCCGACGGAAAATTCATCTACGGTCTGATCGGCTTTTTTATCCCGCTCGCAGGGTTTATCCTATGGCTCGTGCTCAAGGACGAACGAGAGGGCGACGCCAAAAGAGCCGGCAGAGGCGCACTTATCAGTATCATTCTCAGTTTTATCCTCGGCATTGCGTCGTTCGTTCTGATGGCTGTTTTCGGCGCGAGCGTTTTAGAAAACTCCGGTGCTCTTGAAGAGTTCAGCGAGTTCCTTCCAATGCTTTTTCATTTGATATAATAAAAATTAATACGGAGAAAATTTATGAGTAACATCTGGCACGACATGTCCCCCAAGCGCATCACTCCCGAAGATTTTATCGCCGTGATCGAAATATCCAAGGGCAGTAAGAAGAAATACGAGCTCGACAAGCCCACCGGTTTCATCATCCTTGACCGTATTCTTTACACCTCCACTCATTATCCTGCGAACTACGGTTTTATCCCGCGCACCTACGGCGAAGACGGCGACCCGCTCGACGTACTGCTCCTCTGCTCGGAGCCGCTCGAGCCCCTCACGCTCGTGCGCGCCTATCCCATCGGCGTCATTTCGATGCTCGACAACGGAAGAAACGACGAGAAGATCATCGCCATCCCGTTCAACGACCCGAACTACAATATCTACACCAACATCGACCAGCTCCCGAAGCACGTGTTCGACGAGATGTGCCATTTCTTCTCGGTGTATAAGAATATCGAAAACAAGGAGACCGCCGTGGACGAGGTCAAGGACAGAGATACAGCGATAAGGATCATTTCCGAAGCGATCGAAAGATATATCGTGAATTTCTGTAAATAAATATGATCACGAGAACCGAAAAAAAGACTTTGAAGCAAAACGGAATAAAAAACAAGAATTTTTTTGCCGAAAATAAGTTTTTTTTCGGCTCTTTTCTCGTACTTGTTTTTTATAATTTTGCCGTTGTAAACAATTTTACTCTGCCAACGGTGGAAGGGGAAAGATATGCCTTCCACGTCGTGGATTTCAGCTTCGGATTCTGCTCAAAATTTCTTCAGGGCGCTTTTTTTCATTTGTTTGTGGATGAGCCGACCGAGCTGAAGGCGGCGATATATGACCTGATCCTGCTTACCGTCCTTTTTCTGTTTGTTTCGTTTTTTATCAACGTCATAAGCAAAAAAATATCGGAAGAATATCATTTGACGTTTGCGGTGCTGATCGCTTTTTTCCTTACGGGGCCGCTCACGTTTTCGATCTTTTCTTATCGGTTGGGAATGCCCGATTTTTCGTGGATCCTTCTTACCGCGCTGTTTTTCCTGTGTTTCCGGTACGAAAAACTTTGGTTTGTAATTCCGTTTTTGTGCGTTGCCGGAGTAATGGTGCATTTCGGTTTCATGATCACTTACGCTTTGCTTTTTTTTGTAATGATTCTGTATGAAGCGGCCTTGACGCAGGAAAAAAAGCAAAGAACGAAGCTGTACGTTCTTATCGGCGTCAGTATGTTATCGGCGTTTGCCGCTTTCTTCTACTTTGCGGTCAATGATCGTGCCAATCTGGTGATGGATCGGGAGGAATTCAATCTTTTCCTCGCAAACAAGGGGATTTCTTACAATCAGCAAATCGTTTATTATTTATATGGCGACAGCATTTATCCGGAATTTAACGATATCGGCCCCTTCCTTGATAAATGGATATCGAATGATTCTGACTTTTTTGTATTCACAGCAATCCGAAAAGTATTATATACGCTTTTGGTGCAGCTCCGGGCGTATTCCGTTTTCGGAATCACACATATACTCTTGAAGCTTGCTGCCGTTGTCGTATTTGCACTGCCCGCCGTCCTGTTTTTGTACGGCTTTATTCGTGACGTATTTACAGAAACGAACATTACGCTTTCAGTCCGCCGATGTGTATTTTTCATGTTTCCTGCCGTATTTTTCCTTTCGGTAATGTTTTCTTTGGATACCGCGAGATGGCTCGCTCATGCCTTGATCTGTCTTTTCTCTGTGGTGCTGTATATTCTTTTCCGTGAAAAAGACAGAGCGGCCGCATTGCTGAAAGATCGGATGTCAAAAACGAACAGACTGCTGATCGTTGTGTATGCGGTCCTTTATTTTTTCTCTATAGTCGACCCATATACAAAATAGGAGGGATGTTGCGTTGACCGGATCTCAATCTTATACAAAGTCGTTCTTTTCCTGTTTGCTTGTTTTTGCGGCGGCCGTAATGATCCTGTGGGAAGAATTTGCGGTCGATAAAATCATATTTACGGGGATAAATAAAGAAGCTTTGCTCTGTGCCGCGTCGGCAGCCGCGGCGCTGCTCTTCATACTTTTTATCAAAAAACCGATCGTCTGTTTTTTCGCAGCACTGGCGGTCACGCTGCCGCTGATCTTTTTTGTGCCCGAATGTTTTTTGATTTTCTCCGCCGTGTTCGGAGCATATGCCGTTAAGTGTTTTATTTCCCGCAGCCGGAAAGATATCCTCGTATTATCAACTGCTTCCGAGGTCATTGCCTTCGGTGCTTTGCTGCTAAAGTTTTTTGTTGATTATGCTTCCAAGGGAAAAATAGATCCTCACGGTATACATTACAGCCAGCATTTTGCGTTAGGCGTGATCTTTCTTTTCGGCATCTATTTTTTATATAAAGCCGTCTTACCGCCGAAGGAGGATAAACGCGTCAAAAAAAACAGCTTTTTCTCGTCTTTATTGTCGCTCAGGACGATTTATCTGTTTTGTTGTTTATCGCTTATTGTGTCTTTCTTTTATTGTATGTTTTTTTGCGGAGCGTATCTCATCAAGACAGCGCTTTTTGTATGGACGATCACAATATTTGTTTTTGTCCGGTACGGCAAAACCGTTTTTGCCGCTGCCGGGAATGATGGATGATCGTTGTAAAAACCGTTCGGAAAATTATTTTCCGAACGGCTTTTTTCTTTTTATAGTCAATTTAAATAAATATAAAATAAGATATTTGTAAATGCGCGCCCTATTAGCATATTGATATTTGACTTATATGATGTTATAATCATTGTGTATCGGTGTAACCGTTTTTTCGGACACCATTCCATGCCGCCCTTTGGGGCAGAAAAGGAGCAAACGAAATGAAACACACAAATTCCGTATTCAAAAAAGCGTTATCGGTATTTTTGTGCGCGGTCATGATGCTTACCGTTATATCGGTCGGTATCATCGTTCCCGAGCCGAAAGCCGACGCACTGAACGTCGGTCAGACGATATCGGTAAACAGCGTTTCCGCGCTTAATTCCGCTATCGCCACCGCGAACTCTGCCGGCGCGAACACGATCACCACGATCAAACTCACCGCCAATCTTAATCTCGGTGAGACGGCGGCGTTCACTACGATCACCGGTTACGTTAAATTCGACTTTAACGGCTGTTATATAAAGTTGGAATACAACAATACCGGACTCGGCGATAACAATAACTCCAACACCGAGCAGCAGCTGCCCTCCGATCTTCAGAGCAGTTATACGACGGCACAAGCGTACGACACCGTTAACAAAGGTTTCTTCAACGTCGGTACGGCGGGTACGCTGCAGTTCGTCAATACAAGCTCCACAAACGGCAGCTTTGAAGTAAGGACCTATGCCTACGGTGATGACAGTAATGGTCATCATGCGACGTCGACAAAATATACCACCACGTGGATGACGACCTCGAGCGCCGTGCGCAGCGAGGGTACGCTGATCATCGGTGATAAGGACAATTCCTCCTATAATAATTTCACCATTTATACACAAGCCCGCTCGGGGACGGACAAGGACGGTTATGATACGCGCTGCATGGCGGCAAACTCCTATGCCGTGACCGTGGATAACGCCAACGCCAAGTTTTATATGTACGGCGGTACGCTTACCTCTTTGGCGACTTGCCGAGGAAACTATAAGCCGACTTCCAACGCCCGCTGCTTCCCGCTGAATATTAACAATTGTTATTGCGCGGAGGTTTACGGCGGAGATGTTAAGATTCTCGGCGATGACGAGTGCGGTGTCAGAAATTCCGACGGCAACAAAACCACAGGCGGCGTTTTGGAATTTGCCTCCATACGAGTCAACTGTCCGAACGTGTTCATATTTAATGTAAATTCTTCCGTAAATGCATATGCCGGAGAAGATACCGGTAGCGCGCAGCTGAATGTTATGAACATTTTTGTTCCCAACGACAATGCTTTACCTTGTATTTACGGCGGCAAATATGAAAATACCGCAACGGGATATGATAAATCGAACGGCGCATGGGAACGTAACTATACGATCCGCGGAAAATTCCGCTATGCGGACGGTGTGATCCAATCCGGAGACAAGAGTGTATATATTAATGAAAATGACAACGGCGGTGTACAGGGATTTAACTATAAGTACCGTGCCGCTACTACCACTCAGTATTTCTACACCATGTTCTATTGCGGAACGACCGAGACGGAAAACGGCAAAAATCCGTGGGATTATGCCACCTTCCGTGATTACATCGCGGCGCGTACTTCCACCAGCGATGTTTATTATAACGGTTCGTCCTATACCCGCATAAACGACGGTACGAGCTATGGCGTTGATACGGATTATAAATACCGCAGGAACGGTTATACCTACGAGTCATGGACGGGCTCCAAAATGGCGGGCTCGACGGGCGGCTCTACGACCTATACGAATTCCGGCGCGTGCGGCTTCAACGCCACGACGGGCGGCAGTATCTTCCTGTTCCCCAAGTGGGTCGAGAACACCTACACCATTACCTACGATCTGAACGACACGGTGGGCAACAACAGAGCGTCCAACGCCTCCGGTGCTCCCACGACTTATAAAATAACCTCCACCTCCGCTCTTCCCACGCCTACGCGCGGCGGTTATGCCTTCGGCGGATGGATGGTTGACTCCAAGTCCGTTCCCGCTACCGACACCGTAACGGATGCGTGGCTTCAGGGCAGCACTTATCCCGCGGGCACGTCCCTTACCGGCAAAAACGGTAATATCAATCTTAAAGCAACGTGGACGGAAGTTCCCTACACAGCGACGTTCGACTGGGATAATATCCCCGCGGGCGCGACGGGTACCAAGACTACGACCACGCAGGGCTACACCGTAAACGGCAGCTTTAATTTCCCCACCGGCTGCACCAAGGATTATTATTCATTTAATAATACCTGGAAGGTGACCACTGCCGCCGGCAGCTTCGCCGCGGGCAATACCTACGGCGCAGGCGACTCCTCCGCAAACGCAAGCTACGGTGACGTGACCTTCACGGCGCAGTACACGCCCATTAATTATACGGTCACCTTTGACAGTGATTTCGGTGCGGAAGTAGAGCCCATTACCTATAACTATGAATCTGTCGCCACGCTTCCCACGACCACCCGTCTCGGCTATACCTTTGCGGGGTGGAAGCCCACGGTGTTGAGCGATTCCGGATTGTGGGCTCCTACCACGGCATACCCGGCAGGTACCTCACTCAATCATAAGCACGACAACGTTACGCTGAAAGCGCAGTGGGAATCCGTTACCTCCAAGGTAAACCTTTCCCTTGCCGCGGGCGAAAATATCTCCGGCAATACGCAGTTTGACTATGCGTATTCGAGCCCGCTCCAGCTCAACAACCCCACCAAGACCGGCTACACGTTCAAAGGCTGGAAGGTCGATATCGCTCCCTCGAACTATACTGCCGATATCCCCGCCGCGAATCGTTGGGTAAAGAATACCGAATATCTCCTCGGCAATGAAGCAAACGTCACGCTTCCCGCCAATATGATCGGCGATGTAACGCTTGTTCCGATCTGGGAAGCGAACACCTATCGCCTTACCTACAATACCAACGGTGCGGCTGCCATTGATCCTAAGGATTATAAGATCACAGAAAGCTTCGCTCTTGCGACGCCCGCGAGAGACGGCTATACGTTTACCGGGTGGAGCGTAAACACTCACGATGACGTTTACAACTGGACTTCTTCCTATACGGCCGGACAGACGGTTTCCGACATGTACGGCAACGTTACGCTGATCGCGGGCTGGACTCCTGTCAACTACACTGTCACTCTCAACGTGAACGGCGGCGACGCTCTTGCCGACTCTACGCTCGATTATGATATCGACAGTTCCACCTCTCTTCCCGTTTCCACGAGGACCGGCTATGACTTCGACGGATGGAAGCTCACCTCCTGTGACGCGCAGTCCGACTGGGCGAGCTACACGGGCAGACCCGAGGACGATATCTACACCGATGCTCTTCCGCAGGGACACTACGGCAATCTCACCCTGACCGCGCAGTGGAACCACAAGCAGTACACCATCACGCTCAACACCGCAGGTTCCAACAACGGCAGCAGAAACTATTATATCGACTCTGCCGCGTTTACGCTCGGCTCCAGTGAGCTTCCCGGTTACACCTTCAAAAACTGGAAGGTCAACGCCGACGCGGGCAACTGGGTAAAGGATGCCACCTACAATGCGACGGCGAGTATTGCCAACAAGTACGGCGACGTTACCCTTACCGCACAGTTTGACCCCATAAGTTATACTGTTACTTATCAGAATGCGGACGGCGAGCAGATCGGCGCGGCGGTAAGCTACACGATCGAAGATACGCTTACGCTTGATGCTTATACCGAGAACGGCTACACGTTCGAGGGTTGGCAGGTCGTTTCCGTAGATAACGGCGGCGGCTGGAACGCAGGCGACATGATGGAGGCGGGCGATCTCACCGCGAATATGTACTACGGCAACGTAGTACTCCAGGCGATCCTTACCCCCGTTGAGTATAAGCTCACGTTCATCCCGGACGGAGGCACGGCTTATCCGCAGAAGTCTTACACCATTGAAACCGACGATTACGTTCTTCCTGCGCCCACCAAGAGCGGCTATGATTTCGCGGGATGGAAAGTGACCACCGCGGCGGGCAATTGGACAGAAAACGCTGTTATCGCGGCGGACACCTCCGTTGCGGGTAAATACGGTTCCGCTACGCTGACCGCAACGTGGACAGCGAAGCAGTACGCTATCAAATATATCGTCGGCAACGCAACGTTGTATCCCGACGGTATCACCAAGCAGGGCACCTTCTCTCAGACGGCTCCCGATCTGACCGACGCCGAAAAGGCGAAGCCCTCCGACGCGCAGTACGATTACACCTTTGATCACTGGGATCCCGCTCTTTCCACCGTAACGGGTGAGGCCACCTACACGGCGGTTTACAAAACAGCTCTTCGCAGCTACGATATCAAGTGGATGATCCCCGATGACGTCGGCGGCACTCTTACAAACTATACCGAAAGCGTTACTCCCGCCGTTAACTACGGTGTTACTCCCGTTTACAACGACGGCGTGAATCCCACGCTTACGTCCGATTCGCCCGAGGAATATTCCTGGCGTTTCGCGGGTTGGGCGAACACCGCGGGCGGCACGGTACTTGAGTCTCTTCCCACCGTTACCGGCACGGCGACCTACTACGCGGTATTCACCAAGGTGCTTGCTCCCGAAGAGGTCAATTGGGTCATCAACGGCGTTACCAATACCGAGCTTTGGGGCATCGACGAAACTCCCTCGTGGCAGCACGATACTCCCGCCAAGCCCGACGAGAATGGCTATAAGTTCGTATTCTCCGGCTGGACTCCCGCGATCGTTCCCGTTGTTCAGGGCAATACCTATACCTATACGGCACAGTTCACGTCTGAACTGCAGACCTATACCTACGAATTCAAACTTGCGGGCGGCGAATATGACGGTGCTCTTACCGGCTCCTATAAGATGGGCGACACCATCACCTTCCCGGCTCCCTCCAAGACCGGCTACACCTTCGCAGGCTGGCTTCTTGACGAGGCCGTCGGCACGTGGGCGGCGGACACATCCGTGAATGCAGGCGACTACGTGACAAATACCCTTTGGGGTAACGTGACCTTTACGGCACAGTGGACTCCCGTCACCTACACGATCACCTATAATAAGGCTGCCGAGGACGATACCGTTCCCGCGGCAAAGACCTACAATATCGAAAGCACCGATTCGCTCGGCACGGCGAGCCGGGAAGGCTACACGCTTTCCGGATGGGTCGTTGTTTCGACCTCCGGCAGTTGGACGCAGGGCATGAACCTTGCTCCCGATACCGTGCTTACCGGCTGCTACGGCAACGTAACGCTTTCTCCCGTATGGCAGATCAACACCTACAAGATCCGGTGGATCAGTGACGATGCGGAGCAGGAGAGCGAAGTTGAATACGACAGTGCCATCCTTGCCTTCCCGCCCTCATCCAAGATGGGTTACACGGCAGATTGGGATGAAGAAGTTCCCGCTACCATGCCTGCCCATGATCTTGAATTCCATGCGATCTACACCCCCGTTGAATATTATGTAAGAATTAACGTAAACGGCGGTTCTGCGGTCGAAAACTTCTACTACACCATCAACGGTGATAATACGCTTCCCACGCCCACCCGTGACGGCGCTACCTTCGCAGGTTGGAAGGTAACGGCGGCGGCAGGCAACTGGTCAAAGAACGCAGTGGTTGAAGGCGGTGCTTCCCTCAACGGCAAGTACGGCAACGTAAGTCTTACCGCGCAGTGGGATATGCGCACCTGTACCGTTATTTGGAACGCGGGCGACACTGTAAAAGAAACGATCTGGTATTACGGCGCGACTCCCTCTTTCGACGGCACTCCCTATAAGTCCCCCGACGAATCCAACAGCTACGTATTCATCGGTTGGGATAAGGAGATCGTTCCCGTGACTGAGGACGAAGTAACTTATACCGCTCTCTTTGAAGCGACCGAGAGAGTTTACACCGTTATCTGGAACATTGACGGCATGACCACGCCCGAAGAATACAAATACGGCGATACTCCTTCCTATAAAGGAGCTACACCCGTAAGACCCGAAACGAGCGAATACGTCTTCACCTTCACCGGTTGGAGTCCTTCGATCGATAAGATCACCAAAGACGTTGTTTATATCGCTCAGTTCGACGTATTCACCAAGATCCTCGGTCTTTCCCTTGACGTTTCCTCTCAGTTCCTTGAGATCGACGGTACCGCGGCGCTTCACGCTACCATCTATCCTGCGAATGCCACTGCAAAGGACGTTGTATGGACTTCCTCCAATGAGTCTGTTGCCACTATCGACGCTGCCGGTAATATTACCGCGGTAAAAGACGGTGTATCGCTCATAAAGGTTTCCTCCGTTGACGGTACGTTCAACTCCTATTGTGTCGTTACCGTTAACGCAAGAAAGACCAACTATGTACAGATCAGTGCGGGCAACGTTTCCACCACGCAGCTTCCCGGCACGTCCATCACCCTCACGGCTACCGTAATGCCCGACAATGCGACGAATACCGCTATTGATTGGTCTTCGAGTGATAACGCCGTAGCGACGGTAGACTCCAACGGTCTTGTTACCTTCAAGACGGTCGGTACCGCCACCATCACCGCAAAAGCAAAGGATGGTTTTGCTATAGGCAGCATCGACGTAGTTACCACTTCGGATGAGACCGAGGTCGAGGATATCGCCAAGACTTATCTGGTATCCTTCGCAAGCGTAAGCGGCGGATTCATCATAATGAAGGACGGCGTCGAATACGGCCCCATCACTGATAACAGCTTCAAGTTCGAAGAGGGCAGCGATATCATCTTCAAGCTTACCAATAAGAACTTCTATCCTCTCGTAAACGGTGTTTCTCTCGGACTGCCCGGTGACGACGGTTGGTATCACGTTGGGACGATCGACAGAAATATTGCCGTTGTGGATGAGATCATCCCGATCGGTGTTGACGTTGTTGACCCCGATAAGGAAGAAAATAATGCTCCCACCTTCTGGCAGAGAGTACAGAATTTCTTCAAGATGATCGTAAACTTCTTCAGAAATCTGTTCAAATAAGCTCAAATCATCAAAAAAGGGACTGCCGAAAGGCAGTCCTTTTTGTTTCGGAAAACGATAAATTTTTGTTTGAAGCGCTTTGCGGAGGCACTTATCGTAGGGTGCGTCGCCCTCGACGCACCGCATGGGAGCGTGCGGAGCACCACGAAATATAAGTTTCTTTTGTTTTTTTTGGTTGTTAACAAGCCGTACAATTACAACGAATTTGAGCAATCCGTTGTTTGTTTTTTCCGTTGCCCTCCGGGCGCTCCCATACGGTTCGCCGAGGGCG
>JAZLHN010000221.1:0-3453 GCA_045616815.1 Acutalibacteraceae bacterium | reverse complement strand
ACGCTGTCCAACGCCGTGTTCGGCACGCTGCTCACCGACTCGTCGCTCGGGTACACGTGGGCGTTCAACGCGCGGCAGAATAAGCTCACGCCGTGGAGCAACGACGTGAATTCCGACCTCGACGGCGAAAAGCTGTTCATCCGAAACGGCGGCATCCTTTTCGACGCCGTTGCCGGGGCGGACGCGACCTTTTACGACGACAAAGCGGTGTTTATGTCAAAATGCGGGCTTCTTTCCGTGCGGATCACGGTGCAGACCGACGCGCGCGCGATGAAAAAGCGGATATCCGTAAAATTATCCGGCGAACGGAACCCCGATCCGGCGGTGATCCTCTCGATTCACCCGCAGCTCGCCGACAGAGCCGCCCTTGCCCGTTTCGTAAAACCCGTTTCAACGGACGGGAAGCTCGTCCTCACCAATCCCGCCTCTGAGGATTACGCGGGATACGCCGCGTATTACGCAGACTCTCCGCTGCGAGTTACGGAACACGGCGGAGAATATCGGCTGACCGTTCTGCCCGAAGCGGGAGAAACGGAGATCGTCTTTTACAATGTCTTCAGCCGTTCCCTGCGGGGCGTCGACGCGCTTACGTCGCTTCCTTTCCGGGAGCCGGAACCGCAGAGAGTGCGCTTTACCTCTTTTTCGCAAACGACAAATCTTTTCGCTTCCGCTCTGCTGCTGCACAACGTTTACGATACGCGCTTCCGTGCACGCACGGGCTTTTATCAATGCTCAGGGGCTTACGGCTTCCGCGATCAGCTCCAGGACGCCGCGGCGCTGCTTCCCTTTTATCCCGAAACGGTGAAACGGCACATCCTGCGTTCGTGCGCCGCGCAGTTCCCCGAGGGGGACGTATTGCACTGGTATCATATCACCCCGTTCGGGAAGCCCTGCTTCAAGGGCGTGAAAACGCGCTGCTCAGACGATCTTCTGTGGCTCCCGCTGACCGCGGCGGAATATATAAACACAACAAAGGATCAAAGCATATTGCGGCTTCCCGTCGCTTTCCTCGGCGGAGAAAAGCTCTCGGCAGGAGAAAAGGAACGCTATTGCTCTTACTTCCCCTCCGGGACGTCCGCAAGCGTTTACGAGCACTGCGTAAGGGCGATCAAGCATTCGTTCACCTTCGGCGCACACGGTCTCCCGCTTATAAAGGCGGGCGACTGGAATGATTCGTTTTCCGAGGTCGGCGCCGAAGGAAAAGGCGAAAGCGTCTGGCTCGCACAGTTTCTGCGGCTCGTGTGCCTGAAATTTCTCCCGGTGTGCGATCTCATGAAGCGAGAGGACGACAGGCGTCTGTTCCTCCGAATGGCGGACAAAATGAAAGAAGCCGTACTGCAATACGGCTTCAACGGAAAATATTTTCTTCGCGGATATTACGACGACGGCACTCCGCTCGGGGAGGAAGGCTGTGACGCCTGCCGTATCGACCTTTTACCGCAGGCGTTCGCCGTGCTCTCCGGCACGGGAAGCGACGCGCAGTGCCGCTCCGCTCTTCTGTGCGCCTTCCGGGAACTGTACGACGCGGAATCAAAGACCTTAAAGCTCTTCACGCCGCCCTTCGGGAAAGATACGAAACGGGCGGGCTACGTGAACGACTATCCCGCCGGGGTAAGAGAAAACGGCGGGCAATATACGCATGCCGCCGTTTGGTTCGCGCTCGCGCTCAAAAAAGCGGGAATGAAAGAAGAAGCGCGGCGCTTATGTGAGATATTATGTCCGGCGAACCGGTATGCCGATGAGAAAAACGGCAAGATCTTTCTGAACGAGCCCTACGCCATGATCGGGGACGTCTGCACCGAAGGCGCGCTGAACGGAAAAGGCGGCTGGAGTCTCTACACAGGCTCCGCTGGGTGGTATCTGCGGCTGTTGCGGGAACTGGAACAAAATTAAATCGGAGATCGGAAGTCGGAAATCGGAGACAAGAAAGCGGCGCATCTTTCGATCACGCCATCGCCGTACCCGAAAGAAAAATCGGCGGGCGTTATAATCAGGGCGGAAGATTTTTTCCTTGTTTCGCGGAGCAATTTTCTGTAAAAAAAAGCACGCCGAAAAAGAATCAGCGTGTCTTGATTTCAAAACTTCTTTAATTCCGAAATCCGAAATCCGAATTCTCTTATGCGATCTTTTGCAATCCCACGGCGGCGCGAAGGATGATGCGGGCGTCGGAGGCGGTGACTTTGCCGTCGGAATCGACGTCGATACGGGAAATCTCCGCAGAAGACGGGTGCCAGAGTCCCACGGCGGCTCTCAGCGCTAAACGCGCGTCGGCGGCGCTGATTTTTCCGTCGGAGTCCGCGTCGCCGCGAAAGCTTACCGTCCGGCTCACCGCCGCTTCATCGGGACGGCAGTTTGCACAGGGGGAATATCCCTCGGCGATCAGCTCCTGCGGGGAGGCGATAACGTCCCTGCGGTTTTTCGCCGACATCTTTTTTACGGAAGCGCAGTCGGGCAGATGGAATTTTTTCGAGGAAACGTTGACGACCAGCGCCGTCGACGAAGCCCCTCTGATCTCTTTTTCGGGAGGATCGGTCTCATCTTCGGGGGCAAGGCGCGAGGTACCGTCGGCATAGTTTATTTCCACGCCGGGCTGAACGTTATAGCAGAAAACACAGAAACAGATGCTTTTGCCGTTGTCTTCGACCGAAAGCCCTTCCATCAGCACACCGGATGCCACGAGCCCTTTTCCCTCGAAGACCGGCGTCACCCTGTAGAGCACGTGAACGTTTTTTCCTTTCGCGTGCTCGTTTCTTATATAATTGCCGGTTTTTTCCTCAAACGAAAGCATACCGGACGTATTCATATAGCGCGTGCCCGTGATAAGATTGCATACGTTGGCGTTTTCGCCGGTAAGCTGAAAAGCGATCAGATGGCAGCGGTTGAAAAGATATTTCCCGTCCACGAAATCGTATTTCGTATATTGCCAGCCGGAGGGCTTCACGCTGCCGATGGCACCGCGCGCCTCGGTGGGCATGAGATCGAAGCCGACGCAGGCAAACGCCGCACCGCACCGGCCGAGAGCGTCGAGCGGAGCGTATTTTTCAAACGAACTCTGTGTTTTGTCCGCCTCGGTGAAAAACGGCTTTCCGCCGTTCACGGTCACGTATGGCCTGCCCGCGTAGTCCGGGATATCGGAGAAAACGAACGTCGAGGCAGAGCCGATCGGCAGCAGCAAAAAAACGAAACACAGAGAAAGAAATACGCATAATACCTTTTTCATTTTTACTCCTCCTTACCGATATTTGTTTTATATTATATCACATCTGTGATGGAACGACAAGACGGAATCGGCCTTGCACGATAAATTGCAGGTTAGCGGGCGAAGCCCGTAGTTTTCAGTTTTTAGTTTACAGTTTTCAGTCATGGAATGATTATACTGAAACAGGAAAAACTGTTTATCCGGGTGTAAAATCATCGTATTAAAACGAAATATCAGTATTTTTTCTGAAAACT
>JAZLHN010000220.1:0-2643 GCA_045616815.1 Acutalibacteraceae bacterium | reverse complement strand
GGTATGTACGACTGGTTCGTATTCGCTCTCATGCAAAGCGGGACGGATCACGATTTTTCGTCGTACGCCGGGGCGCTTGCAGAAAAAGCGCAGGCAGATACCAAGGCGAACGCCGCCGAAAAGGAAAAATACGCGCTCATTCTCTCCGCCTTCGACGGAAACGACGAGTATATAAACAACGTGCTCGATACCTGTCCCGACGGGCTCGGTATCATGAGCCTCCTCTACGCTCTTCACATTACGAACAACGGTTATACTTCCTCCGTTTTTCCGGCGGAGAAGCTCATAAGTGAGATACTCTCACTGCAAAACGCGGACGACGGCTGGGGGCTGACCGAAAACGCCTCCATGCCCGATATCACGGCGATGGCGCTCCAGGCGCTCGCACCGTACTATGAAAAAACCGACACCGTGACGGCAGCCGTTGACAACGCGCTGACATCCCTTTCCGCGGCGCAGACCGAAAACGGCGGATATGTTGCCTACGGTTATGAAAACGCGGAAAGCACGGCGCAGGTGATCGCAGCCCTCTGCTCGCTCGGTATTCCCGTCGATGACGGACGCTTCGTCAAAAACGGCGTAAGTCTTTTCGACTCTCTCCTCTCCTACTCCCTTCCCGACGGCAGCTTTGAGCACGTAAAGGGCAAAGGAAGCAATTTCAAAGCGACCGAGCAGGCGCTGCTGGCTTTCACGGCGATGAAAAGAGCGCTGAACGGAAAAACGCTGTACGTGGTGGACAAGCATACGACCGAAATAAAAAAGGACTTCCCGGCTTCCGCTCTGTGCCTTGCGGCAGCGGTGCTTTTCCTTATTTTCGCCGTGATCCTTACGAAAAAGAAAAAAAAATCAGCCAATATTTCTATCGTTCTTTCGGTGCTTGCCGCCATAGCGGGCCTTATCCTCTGCCTTGATATCCAAAAACCGGAGGATTACTACACCGCCTCCGATCCCGCGGACAGCGGAAACACGGTAACGGTTACGATGTCCGTAAACTGCGATACGATCAAAGAGCACGCGGCGGAAAAGGACTATATCCCCGCCGACGGCGTGATTCTCGGAAAAACGGAGTTTACTCTCGCGGAGGGCTCCACCGTGTACGACTGTCTCGTTACCGCCGCCAAAAAGTATAATATTCAAACGGAAAACGACTCCGCGACGGCTGCCTCCGCGTATATTTCCGGAATAAACTACATCTATGAATTCGATTTCGGCGCGCTTTCGGGCTGGTGCTACCGCGTGAACGGCGAAGACGCCGACGTAGGGTGCGGCGAATACAAAGTATCCGACGGCGACGATATCGAATGGCTCTACACCTGCTCTTTAGGCGAAGATCTGCCGTAAAAAATTATTATGCTTGCTTTTTCAGACTACAATCCGATCGCCGTATTTCTTTACTATCTCTGCGTCGTTATGCTCTGCGTTTTCTGCATGAGCCCCGTAACGGCGCTTATTTCGCTTGCCGGCGCGCTCGGACTGTGGTTTATGAAATACGGCAAAAAAGACCCGAAAAGCCATATTTTCACGGCGTTCATGTTTCTTTTGCTCACCGTCGGAAATCCGCTTTTCAGCCACAACGGCAAAACGGTGCTCTTTGTGATGAACAATAATCCCGTCACGCTCGAAGCCCTGTATTACGGCGCGGTGATGGGGCTGATGCTCGCCTCTTCCCTTTACTGGTTCAAAAGCTTCACGCTGACGATGACGTCCGACAAAATACTGTACATCTTCGGCAGGATATCGCCGAAAACGGCGCTCATCCTCTCCATGACCATGCGGATGCTCCCCCTCTTCCGGGAGCAGGCGGCGAAGACCGACGACGCACAGAAGGGCATGGGGCTCTATAAAGACGAAAATTACATACAGAAATTCAAAGGCAAGGCAAAGGTATTTTCCGTCATGCTCACGTGGGCGACGGAAAACGCGGTGGTCACGGCGGACAGCATGGCCTCGCGCGGCTACTCGGGCGAACGGCGGACGAATTACGCCATATACCGCTTTACCCGACGGGACGCCGCCTTCACGGCTCTCACGGCGATCCTGAACGTACCGTTTCTCATCGCGTTATGCAAAGGCGCGATCGAATTCGTCTTTTACCCCGCGGTTACGATCCCGGAAAACACATTTCTGACCGTTTCGGCGTACGTTTGCTACGCGATATTATGCTTTATCCCGGTCATTACGGAGGCAGGTGACAGAATACGATGGAAATACTTACAGTCAAAGATCTGAATTTTACCTATCCCGACTGCGAAAAAAAGTCGGTGGATGATATCAGCTTTTCGGTCGAAAGCGGTGATTTCATCACACTTTGCGGCCCCACGGGCAGCGGAAAATCCACGCTTCTGCGCCTGCTCAAAAACGAGCTTTCCCCCCTCGGAAAAAAGAGCGGCGAGGTGCTTTTCAAAGGAAAAAACACGGAAGAAATGAGCATAGCGGAATCCGCCCGGATCGGTTTCGTGCATCAGTCCCCCGAATTGCAGACCGTGACCGACCGGGTGTGGCACGAGATCGCCTTCGGGCTCGAAAACCTGCGTCTTCCCACCGAGGCCATCCGCCGCCGGACGGCGGAGATCATGAGCTGGTTCGGCATTGAAGACCTTTTCGACCGCAGCACCGCGGAATTATCCGGCGGACAGAAGCAGA
>JAZLHN010000219.1:0-4707 GCA_045616815.1 Acutalibacteraceae bacterium | reverse complement strand
GTCGATCTGCCCGTCACCGACCGGCAATGGCTGCTCGGAAGAATAAAGAACGCGGAGGGCATGTCCGAAAACGAATCGAAGGAGTATCTCATCCGCTCGGTGGAACGAAACCGTGTGGAAAGCGATGAATATTATTTTTCGCTCGCGAACGACGGCCTCGACGCTTTGGGCGTAAAACAGACGCCCGGCTTCTATATGGACTTCCAGGGCGACCGTCCCAATAAAAATACGGGAGAACTTCCCGTATGCATGTATAAGCTTTTCGATCATTTCGTATTCCGCGCGAAGACCGCAGGCTTTGCTCCCGATACGGACTACGTGTTGATGGTAACGTATAAAGATTCCCCCGAAGAAAAAGCGGAGCATCATAAGATCACCGTCAACGGACACGTGATCTACGAGGGAAAGCAGTTCGGCGGCGAAACGAATGAAGAATACGTCCGCGAAATGCTTCCGAAAGGCTACACGGCCAAAATGTATCCGCTTTCCTCGGACGTTTTCGAAAACGGCTGCATCGACCTCGAAATTTCCGAGCCGATCTCCGGCTGTGAGATCTGCGAATTCCGTATCACCAAAAAGCCATACAAAAGGCAGGTAAGCGTATGAGTAAAAAAAGTTTTCTCGTTTCCGCGGCACTCTCCGCCGCCGGTACCGCCGGTGCGGCTTTCGCCGTAAAAAATAAAATAAGCAAAAAGATGCAGACCGAGACCGGCAAAAAGGAAATGATCGACCTTGCCGACAAGGCCGTGATGAAGGTCGTGAAAAAGCTTTCCGACGGCGTTTCCGACAACTACATTCCCAACCTCAACATTTACAACAACAAACCGGGCTTCCTTGAGGGCAGCGGCTATTTTCTCACCGAACCCGCAAAAAACGCTGAATGGCGTCTCGGCTTCTCCAAGGGAGTCGTGCTTCCCGAGGAATACTCCGGCGACGCGTATATCGGCGGCTATCTCGCCTTCCCTCCGAACAAGGCAAGCGGCAAGATCACCGATCAGCTCATCCGCGCCATCGCGCTCGACGACGGGTCTGGACGCGGCATCCATGTTTTCGCCGTGATCGACTGCATCGGACTTGCGAACGCCGACGTGCGAGTCATAAGAAATATGCTCTCCGGGCTCATCGGAGAAAAGAATATCGTTTCGCTCAACATCAGCGCCACGCACTGCCACTCCGGCGTAGATACCGAAGGGCTGTGGGGCGACCTTATCAAAGCGCTGCGGGTGAATCTGAAAGCGGTCAAAAATAAAAAGACCATAGAAAACGTTTCCACGGGCCGCAACAAAGAGATCATGGACTATCTTTACGAGACCGCCCGGCAGGTGATCACCGAAGCCGTGAACGATATGAAACCCGGCAAGCTCTCGTTCGCGCTGAAAGACGCCTCCGAATACGTACACAGCAAACGTCCGCCGTATAAGCCGGACGACGTGATGACCGTTCTGCGCTTCATTCCCGCCAACGGCGAAAAAGAGCTTCGCGCGGTATTCCTTGCGGCGCATCCCACCTGCTACGGAGACCGTCAGAGAGAGATCAGCGCCGATTTCCCCTATTTCATCTGCTCGGAGCTTGAAGAAAACGGCTATAACGCCGTGTTCTTCCAGGGCGATCAGGCGGCGGTGGCCACGAGCCGCGGGAAATTCACCCCCGAAGGCGCAACCACGCATCAGAGCATCGAAGCCTACGGCAGAGGCATTGCGAAGGACGTGCTTTCGACCGCGGACGATGACTATAAAGACATCGCTCCCCTTATCAACGTCAGGATCAAAGAAGTGTTCATCCCCGCAGACAATCCCATTCTGACGTTAGCGGGCAAACTGAAGCTCGTGAACAACAACGTCGCCAAAGTCGACATGGACGGCGACGGCTATGATCTGTGTTTCCCCACCGAGGTGGGCTACGTTGAATTAGGCCACGATCTGAAATTAGCGCTCATTCCGGGCGAAATGTGCCCCGAACTCAACGTGGGCGGTATCCTCGAAAAAGACAGCTACACGGGCAAGGCGTGGGATTACCCCGCCATGAAGGACGTGGTGGACGGCAGACTCACCGTCATCGGTCTGTGCAACGACGAGATCGGCTACATCGTTCCGAACAACGATTTCGGCAGCATCTTCGCGCCGCTCCATTATGAGGAATCCGTTTCCGCCGGAAGCCGGACAGCATCCAACGTCGTAGGCGGATTCATAAGAGCCGTGGAGGACGGAAAAGCCTCCGTTTCGCTCGGCATCAACAATTTCACAGAATAATTAAAACAAAAATCAGAAAGCAAAAGCAAGAGAATTCTTCAGGAGATATAAAATTGGATACGAAAGCGCCCCTTACCGCCATCATCGTAGGATACGGACACCGTTCCCTCATTTATGCGAATTATTCCCTTTCCCATCCCGACCGTCTGAAGATCGTGGGCGTCGCCGACCCCGACCGTGCCCGCTGTTTAGCGGCAGCCAAGCGTTTCGGCTTCAGCGAGGATATGTGTTTTTCCTCCGCCGCGGAGCTTGCAAAAAAGGGAAAGATCGCCGATGCGATCATCAACGGCACCATGGATCATCAGCACTACGAGACCGCCGTACCGCTTTTGGAGCTCGGCTATGATATGCTGCTCGAAAAGCCGTTCGCCGTCAATGAGGACGAAATGCACCGCCTGCTCGGCGTGATCCGCAAAAATAACAACAAGGTCATGATCTGCCACGTACTGCGCTACTCCCCCTTCTATCTCGAGATCAAAAAACGCATCGCAAGCGGAGAATTGGGCGAGATCATCAACATCCAGACCGTGGAGCACGTAAGCTATCATCATGTGACCACCGCCTACGTACGCGGCAAATGGGCAAATTCCGACGTATGCAAAACGAGCATGCTCCTCGCGAAAAGCTGTCACGATATCGACATTATGATGTGGCTCATGCAGCCCACGCTCCCCGCGAAGGTAGCGGGCAGCGGCAGTCTTTTCCAGTTCACCCCCGACCATGCGCCCGAAAACGCCGGCACGCGCTGCTCGGTGGACTGTCCGCTCGCGGACACCTGCCTTTATTCCGCGAAGCGCATCTATCTCGACCATCCCTCGTGGTGGGAATGCTACGCGTGGGCGGAATTCGAGCATCAGGATACAGTAACGGACGAAGAGAGAGAAAACTCGTTCAAGAACGGCAACCCCTACAACCGCTGCGTATATAAATGCGACAACAACGTGGTGGATCATCAGTCGGTGCTCGTGACGTTTGAAAACGGCGCGACCGGAACGCACAACATGGTGGGCGGCACGGCGAAATCCATGCGTAAAATACATATCACAGGCACGAAAGCCGAAATCTACGGCGTGCTCGACGACAATAAATTCACGATCTCCCGGATCGACCCGTCCACGGAAACGGGCTTCTCGGATGAAGTGGTGGATCTCTCACGGATCGGGAACGACTCCCACGGCGGAGGTGACGAAGCGCTGATCGCCGATTTCTGCGATTACGTGCTCGACGGCAAAGAATCCCTCTCCTGCACCTCCGTTTACAATTCCGTAGCCGGCCATCTCACCGTTTTCCTTGCGGACAAGTCCCGTGAAAACGGCGGACAGGTACAGACCTGCGATTTCGGAAAATACTGATTTTCTTCCCGCCGGTCAAAAAAATGTAACACATTTTTTCTTCCTCCGTAAAATGTAATGAAGTTTTCGGATTTCAATACATTTTCATGGAGGTATTTTTTATGTCCGATATGCCCTTCGGCGCGGCTCCCGTTTCCGAGCCGCCCGCATCCTCGCGGCGCATAAAAGAAGCGGTATGCATTGATACGGCAAGGATCTACGATTCCTGCGCCGACAAGGATTGCCTTGCCGACCTGCGCGTATATTTTACCGATATCGCCCAGAATCTCGTTGACGCGGCAACGAGCATCCGCTGCAGAGGCTGCGATGTTATCAACGTTTTTACGGAAACGCAGAAGGTCCCGTTCAACCGCGGATATTATTCCGTCGATCTTACGTTTTTCTTCATGGTGGCTCTCGACGTTTACACCGCTCCCTCCGTTCCGCCGCAGACGGTGTACGGGCTGAGCGTTTTTTCCAAGAAAGCGATCCTCTACGGCAGCGACGGCAAAGTAAAGGTATTCTCCTCCGAATATTCTCCCGAGGTCGACTGCCAGTATCCGCCCGCCTCTTCCAATCCGAGGGTCAAGGTACAGGTCGCCGAGCCCCTGTGTCTCGATGCGCGCATCTGCCGCCCCTGCGACTGCTGCAACAACATCGCGGACGCGGAAAACGGCATTCCCTTCTCGATCCGCCGGGCGTTTGCCGGCAATTTCATCCCGCAGAGCCGAGACAGGGCCGTAAGAGTGACGATCGGGCTTTTCTCCATCGTACAGCTGGAACGCGACGTGCAGATGCTCATTCCGGCCTACGACTTCTGTATGCCGGATAAGGAATGCTCCTGCGCGACCGAGGATCCCTGCGACTCCTTCCGCAAAATACGCTTCCCCGTTTCGGAATTCTTCCCGCCCGACGAGAGTGAAATGAGCGCAGACAACGATGGCGACACCGGCTTCGAGCCGTCGTGCTGCTGCGGAAGATAAATCGCAGTTTAGCGGGCGAAGCCCGCAGTTTTCAGTTTTTAGTTTACAGTTTTCAGTCATGGAATGATTATACTGAAACAGGAAAAACTGTTTATCCGGGTGTAAAATCATCGTATTAAAACGAAATATCAGTATTTTTTCTGA
>JAZLHN010000218.1:0-2051 GCA_045616815.1 Acutalibacteraceae bacterium | reverse complement strand
AGTCGTACATACCTGCGGCGTTTTCGGCTGCTTTGCCGTTAAGAAACGCGTGTATGTTTTTGATTTGTTCTCTTTGCAGCACGCACCTGCAGATCGCGTCCGCGTATCCCGTTATATCTTCATCCGATAAGGAAACGGCAGATGCCGTGAGGGAAGTCCCCCACGGCAGCATTGTCATTATCAGCAGAAAAGCGATCGCGCGAAAAGCGCGTTTCACGGTCTTTTTCACTTCGTCACCTTCGCGGTGCATACGGGAGGCACGATGGTCATCGTATCCGAAACGGCGCTGATGATATGCTCGCCCTCGGTGAGCGTAACGGAGAAGATACCGTCGGAATCGGTGAAGATACCGGTCTTTTCGCCGTCCACGGTGATCTCGGCGCCCTCGACGGAAGCCGAAACGGGAGCCCAGTTCTCGTCAAAGCCGAGAGAGGTGAGCGTGAGGGCATACGCTTCGTTTTCCTTCGCGATGATAAGATTTTCGCTGAAATAGCAGTAAGCGTCGCTGTAATTCACGTCGTCCGCATAGGCGAAGGCGTAAACGTAATCGTCGTTTTTTACCTCGTCGAGCATGCTCAAGGGAGAAGCGTTGTTGAGATAATAGCCGAACGCCGCTCCTTCCATACCGCCGAGCTTCGTAAGGGAAAGTCCGTATTCCGTCTCTTCAAAACCAAAGCCCTCGGCGCCGCCGTCAAAATACTGCTCGTGAGCGCAGTACAAAGCGTCGCAGATGGTGAATTTGCCGTCCTCATCTGCGTCGGTCACGTCGACTCTCACCCACGTGAGCTTCGGCTCTTTGTAAGCGATGGAAACGTAAACGGCGATGGTGCTTTCGTCTTCGGACGCTGCTTCTTCGGTGGGTGCTTCGGTCACGTTCTCCGTCTTGCCGGAACAGGCGGAAAATACGGAACAAAGTATCAGAAGGGAGAGAATAACGGAAATCAGTTTTCTTTTTTTCATAAAAATACTCCTTTATTTCTTGTACTTTTTCTTTAATAAAACAATAAGCGCGACGATCAGAGTGGTGATCACCAGCAGTGTGATAATAACTCCCGCGCCGAAAAATCGCAATGCCGAATCGAGAAATTCTATAACTTTTTTTGCGTCACCGGCATTGTTTCCCGGAAGGAGATTTTCGTTGCTGAACGAGGATATGCTTTCCTCGGAGGTCTGCTCCGGAAAAGAAACGGAAGCGGGTTCCTCGATTGCAGAGCTTTCTACGGAGACGGGGGGAACGGTAGAGTTGTCCGACACAGCAGTTGCGGTCGCGGTCGTTGCTGTTTGCGCAGCTCGGGTGGCGGGAGTTGTTGTTTCCTCCTGCAAAGAGCGGCTCGGCTCTGCCGGTCGGGGGGAGGTCGTGCTTTGCGGAGCGGTGGTCACGTCGGTTTTCTCGGTAACAACGGCGGTCGTTGTCGCAGCGGAAGCTGTTTCCGACCTTGGATCGGTTCGGGTCGTTTTTTCGGTCTGTGTCGTGGGGGATGAAGGCTTGCCGGAGGGCTTCTTAGTCGTTTTTTCTTCTGTCGGTTTCGGAGGAGTGAGTGTATGTTTGTCGGGAAGAAAAAACGGCGTTTTGCCTTCTATGTATCTTTGCAGGGCAACGAGAGCATAAAATGCCTGCTCGGTAGCCTTGAAGTTGTAGCCCTTGCCGCGAAAATGCTCAAAACTCCCGTCGCCGAGACGAAAAGAAAGCATCGCGTCAAGAACGGTATTTCCGTTTTTGATAAAGCGCTCATCCGCAAACGGTGATATTCCCAGAGAAGTGAGCGCGATGAGTACCTGTGCGCAGCTTTCGGGATTTTCCGTGCCGTAGCTCCGGAAGCCTCCGTTTTCGGTTTGCGCGGAGGAAAGATTTTTCAGCGCCTCGTCCACAGCATTCTTTACTTTTTCGTCGGTTTGATAATAAGGGGCGATGGCTTGAATTGTCATGGCGGTCACATCCGGATCGGTGCCCGTTCCCGTGAGCGACCAGCCGCCTTCGGGCGAACGCATACCGAGAAGAGTCTCTGTTGTTTCCCGCGCGGAAAACCGGGTGCATGAAATCCCCGTATTCA
>JAZLHN010000217.1:0-9352 GCA_045616815.1 Acutalibacteraceae bacterium | reverse complement strand
TTGCGTTAGAGGCAAAGGTTTCATCCCTTTTTGTGCCTTGTAGCGCAGCGGAAAGGTATGGTCATAACAATGAAAAAGCAGTCGGCATACTGACGTATTCCGGCCCCTTTTGGAGCAGTTATTCGCTGGAAGATGTGTTTTTAGACGATTTATCCTTTAGTGAAGGCACCCTTCGGACGATCGTTTTTCAGAGGTACCCTTCAGTTATAAAGTTTCGCCAGACCGCCCTCGCTCGTTTCACGGTAGCGGCACGAAAGGTCTCTGCCCGTTTCGTACATGGTCTTTACCACGAGGTCGAAGGATATTTTTCGGGAATCGGCAAGGAAATTCGCAAGATTCACGGCGTTGATGGCACGCATAGCGGCTACGGCGTTGCGCTCGATGCAGGGGATCTGCACGAGCCCTTTCACGGGGTCGCAGGTGAGTCCCAAATGATGCTCCATCGCCACCTCGGCGGCGTATTCGATCTGGTCGATATCCATTTCGTATATTTCGGCAAGGCCGGCGGCCGCCATAGAGCACGCGGAACCGATCTCCGCCTGACACCCCGCCTCCGCGCCGCTGATGGAAGCGTTGGTCTTGATGATATTGCCGATGAGTCCGGCGGTGGCAAGCGCGTGAAGGATCGTTTCATCGGAAAGGGAACGCTTGTCCTGCGTGTATTTGAGCACCGCGGGAAGCACGCCGCACGATCCGCAGGTGGGTGCCGTGACGATATCGCCGGAGCAGGCGGCGTTCTGCTCGCTGACGGCGAACGCATAGGCGCACACGAGACGGTTTTCCTTCGTTTCGGCGCTCTCGTCCATGTGGCGGTGATTATAAAGCTGCCGTGCCTTGCGCTGCACGTGCAGTCCGCCGAATATCTCGCCGCTCGCCCCCAAACCGTCCTTGATCGCGCGTTTCATGGTATCCCATACACGAGCGAGATAGTCCCATATTTCGATGCCTTCCACTTTTTCCACGTACTGCCAGAGGGCGATATCGTTATCACGGCAGACGCGGGAAATTTCCGCGAAGGTGTTCAAAGGATAGATGCGCTCATGCAGAGAGCCCGCTTCGCCGAGGATACGTATTTCCCCGCCGCCGATGCTCGCCGCCGTCATTTCTCCAAGGACGTTTCCGTCCTTTTTCGCGCGGAAGGTAACGGTATTCGGATGCGGCAGCTCCGTTTCGTTTTCGTCGAAAACGATATCGCAGGCAAGCGGAGCGATGGTTTTTTCTATGATATAGTCCGTTCTGTGTCCCCGTCCCGTTTTGGCGAGAGAGCCGTACAGAACGACTTCGAAAGCGTCGGCTTCGGGGAAGCGCTCCAATGCGAGCCGCGCCGCACGCTCAGGCCCCATCGTGTGAGAGCTGGAGGGCCCCACGCCGATCCTGTATAATTCTCTTAAGGATTCCATACCCGTAAGGTGGAAATCGGTTCCGAACATATCAGACATAGCTACCTCCGGAAAATTTATATTTTTACTATACCCCATCCGCAGGAAAAAGGCAAGAGAAGAAAGAAAGCGTCGGTCTTTTTTATTCACTGCTTCCGTTTTGATTTTTATTGCATTGTACCGTTTGATGCGGTAAAATACCATTAATAAAGAAAAAGGAGCACCGATATGAACGATCTGTCCGACTTCCTTGAAAATCAACACTTACAGGGCCTGAATAGGCTGTCCGCCCGCTCTCCGCTCATTCCCGCGCTGAAAGAGGGCGTATATTATAAAAACAAGGAGGATTCCTCCCTGCTTGTTTCTCTGAACGGCGACTACGACTTCCGCTATTCGGAGGAGGACGATACACCGGACTTCTCCGACGTATCTTTCGATCCCGCCGGATGGGATACCATCGATGTGCCGTCCATGTGGCAGTTCCGCGGATACGGAAAACCGCGGTACACGAACATCCCGTATCCGTTCCCGTTCGATCCTCCCTTTATCGACTGTAAAAATCCGGTGGGCTATTACCGCCGGAAATTCACGTTAGCTAAGCTTACGAAAACGACCATACTGCATTTCGCCGGGGTGGAAAACGCGTTTTTCGTCTACGTCAACGGCATCATGGCGGGCTTTTCCAAGGGCAGCCGGAACGCCGCGGAATTCGACGTATCCGATCTCGTAAAAAAAGGGGAAAATCTTCTCTGCGTAAAGGTGTTCACCTATTCCGACGCCTCTTATCTCGAATGTCAGGATATGCTGTGGGCCAACGGTATTTTCCGCGACGTGTATCTTTTGCAGCTCGGAAAGGTCTACGTCAACGATTTCAGAGTCACGAACGATCTGAAGTCCTTCTGCGTAGCGGTCGATCTTTACTATAACGGCGAAGTCGGCTATACGGTAAGGATCACGCTGGACGGGCAGACGCGGGAATTCCCCGCCGGCGAAATAATAACGGCGCGATTCACGCCGGAGACCGTCCGCTTATGGACGGCGGAGACGCCGAACCTGTATGATCTCACCATCACGCTGTTGCACAACGGCAAAGCGGTGGAGGTACATTCCAAAAAGATCGGTATGCTTCATTCCGCGATCAAAGACGGGAAATTCCTCGTGAACGGCTCCCCCGTCACCATTAAGGGCGTGAACCGTCACGAATTCGACTGCGACAACGGCAGAGCGATCTCGCGTGAAAATATCGAAAAAGAACTGCGCATGATAAAGGAAAACCATCTGAACGCCATACGCACGAGCCATTATTCCGACGATCCCGTGACCTATGAAATATGCTCCGAAATAGGGCTTTACGTCATGGACGAGGCGGATATCGAAACGCACGGCTGCTGCGTAAGCGGCGACATGGGCCTCCTGACCAAGGATCCCAAATGGAAGGTCGCGTATCTTGCCCGCACGAAAAACATGCTTGAGCTCGACAAAAACGAGCCCTGTGTCTTCATCCATTCGATGGGCAACGAATTCGGCGAAGGCGAAAACAACTACGCCTGCCAGCAGCTCGCCATGGACTTCGCCCCCGATATTCTCGCCATTTCCGACCACGACTGCGACTGGGATTTCCTGACGCAAAAAGAGCCGCACGAGGAAAGAGAGCATTTTATCCGCACGGGCTACCTCGCGGAAAAACAGATGAAGGAACTGGACGAACGGCTCCCGCTCTTCATGCAGATCGAATACGCGCACGCCATGGGCAACAGCCCCGGATTTTTAGCGGGATATCAGAATTTCGCGTATACGCACGACTCCTGTTACGGCGGCTTCGTATGGGAATTCAAAAACCACGGCTTCCGTGTAAAAGACGCCGACGGGAACGACGATTATCTTTACGGCGGCGATTTCGGCGACCGGGATCTCTCAAATTCTTCCAACTTCTGCCTCGACGGATATCTTTACGCCGACCGCACGCCGAAGCACACGTGGAAGGAGTTAGGCGCGGTGTCAGCGCCCGCGTGGATCACCGCGGACGAAGAAAAAATACACATCAGGAACACCTACGACTTTCTGCCGTTTTCCGGCGCCGTATGTGAAGTATGCCTCAACGAAGACGGCGGCGTCATCGAAAAAACGATCGTTTCTCTTCCGGAGCTCGCGCCCCGCACGGAATATACTTTCGATATTCCCTGCTTCACGGCGGAGAAAAAACCGGGCGCGGCGTATTTCCTCGATATCACCGTGACACAAAACGGAGAAAAGCTCGGAAAATATCAGCACACGCTCGGCATACTCATCCCGAAAACAGCGTATACCGCCGCCAAAGGGAAATTGAACGTCACTCAAAAGAGCAGTGACGAAACGACGGTAAGCGGCGAAGGCTTTTCCGCGACCGTGAAACACGGTCTTCTCTCCCGTTTCGAAAAGGACGGGAAGCTTCTCATCGACTCGCCGCTTGATTTCAACTTCATGCGCGCTCCCATCGACAACGATCTGATAAGGAACATGAGCAGCGACAGACCCGGCGATAAGTGGGAGCAACGCTACCTGCACACGATGCATTTTTCTTTCCGCGGTTCCGAAATAAGCGAAGAAGACGATAAAGTGATTCTGAACGTAAAAGGAAAAGTCGTTCCGCAGACGATCCCCTACGGCGTTGAGGCACAGATCCGATACGTCTTCTATCCCGAAGGGCTCGTTACCGTGAACGTGAGCGGCATTCCGTTCGGCAAAGAATGGGACGATATGCCCGTTGCCCGCATCGGCATGAAAGTAAAGCTCAGGGAAAACAACGTCGGGCTTACGTGGCTCGGCAGAGGCCCGGAGGAAAACTGGCCCGACTGCAAATATAATTCTCCCGTCGGGCTCTATTCCCTGCCCGTAAAGGACAGCTGGACGGTATTCGACCGCCCGCAGGAATCCGGCAATCACGAGGATACGCGCTTTGTGACGCTCCGTTATGAAAACGGCGCTTCCCTCTCCGTGGTCGGACAAGAGTCGTTTTCGTTCACGGCGCAGGATATCGATCCGGAAACGCTGCGAACGGCCATGCACCGCTCGGATATCAAAAAGGACGGCTGCACGTATCTGTATATCGACAGCGAGGTCAGAGGACTCGGCAGCGCCTCCTGCGGTCCCGATCCCGAGCCCGCCTACGAACTCCGGATGCATCCGTTCTCCTTCGGCTTCACGCTGACGGGCAGCGCGGAGCAGGAGGAATTGCTCCGTATCGCGCGCTGCAAGCCGCTTTGATATAGTTTTGTCTCAAATCATTAAGAAGCTGTTCGCTTTTCTGAAACAGCTATTCGCCAAGTAAAACAGCTCGTTAAATTCCGACCTTGCCGGACGAACATTTTCACATTATACAAAAAACCGAGGCGCACTCAAAAAAGGGGGCCTCGGTTCTTTTCGGACCGTTTTCACAGTCCGCTATTTTTTTATTCTTCAGCAAACAACGGTGAACATGGAGGTAAGTCTCGCGAACAGCGTTCTGAAAATGTACGCCAAAAACTTGAAGCTGAAAATTTCCGCCTGATCGATGCCTTCGTGCTTGATAACGGGTTCGGTATTTTCACCGAGGCCGAGCTCACAAAGCTTTTCGAGCACGATCTTCGCGATCACCTCGTTGCCCTTTGCCGAGGGATGGATATAGTCGGCGGCAACGTATTCGGGATGACCGACGAAAGCGTCGGCAACTTCGAGCAGCTCATACGCACCGGGATTCTCGTCGAGATATCTGCGGTAGCCCGCGTTGAGTCTGTCGGCGCCCGCCTGATAGATGTCGCGGATGCTTTCATAGCCGGGATTATAAAGCGTCTGCATGAGGATGACGGCGTCGGGATTGAGCTCTTTGATCTTCGCGATGATTGCGCAGAATTCAACGTAGAAGTTTTCGGCGATGGCGTCGAAGCCGGAATAATCGCCTTCGGAAGCCTGCGCGATGAGCTCTTTCATATTGCCGAGCAGGTAGTTATTGCCGCCGATGGAGATGCTGATGATATCGGCTGCGGCAACATCTGCGGCAATATTCTCTTTTTCGAGATGCGCGAGAAGGTTCGCGGTGGTATAGCCGTTCACGGCGTCGTTATGAAAGCCGTAGCCGTTGGTATCGGCAACCAGCTTGCCGAAAGCGGCCTCGTTGCTGTTGAGCACGCCCGCGCCCCAGCCGATGGAGTCGCCGAGTACGACGTAATTGAGCGTTTCTTCTTCCGCAGCAAAAGCCGAAACGGAAAGCAGCATCAGTGCGGCGAGAACGACGCAAAGGATCTTTTTCATGTTTTTCATTTGATTTTCTCCTTTTCAGAATTTATTATTCCGCAAATAAAATATATAATGCTCTTCGGAAAAAGTCAATAAACTGAATCTAAACTTTTTCCGATGCTGTTTTCAATTTCACAGATCAAGCCTTTCAAATAACCGCTCCGACATCTTTTCCGCCGCAAAAGTCAGCACCGAAAACGAAACGAAGCCCACGAAAAACGCGGTAAGCTGAGGCGCGAGCGGAGTGAAACCGAAAGCGTTGAACGCGCCGCAGCCGGGCAGATGATGGAGCGTTTCCGCGGCGGCGATCAGCAGCATGGATACGACGCAGTACCTGATGAAGGGTTTTCCGAAATAATACGCCGTTTTGAAAAAGCCCCTCACGAAAATGAAATTGAACGCGCCGAAAATCAGAAGCGCGAAACCGAGAAACGTAATATTTGCACACATCAGCGCGTTGGAAACGTATGCCGGAGCGTCTTTCAGAAAAGTCATGCGAACAAGCGTTATCACCGACATAACGGCAAAGGAGACAAGCTCGATGAACACGGTGAAGGCGAATTTGCTTTTTACGACGTCCGCCTTGGAAACGGGCAGCAGAAGCGAATAGCCGATATCGTTATTTTCCCGCGTAGTCTGATAGGAGTAGAAAATCCCGAGCGTCGTAAAAAACGCGCCCAATAAAATGGGATACCCCGGGATGAACGTGAGCAGCGCCGCCGCAATAAAAAAGAACGACAGCGGCGAGGAAGCCAGCTTTATTTCTTTATAAAGGAGCCGTTTCATCCGTTCTCGCCTCCTTTTCGAGTCTCAACATGGTCTGCTCAAGGTTTTCGCCGGGCAAGCCGAACCGTTCGGCAAAGTCCTGCTTCGTTTGTGCCCCTACGATCTTTCCATTGCGGATATAAACGATATCGTCGGCGCATTTTTCAAGGTCGGAGGTGATATGAGTAGAAAAAAACACAGATACTCCGTCCTCCTTCAGCGCGGAAAAAATATCCGTCAGTTCATCGCGCGAAAACGGATCGAGTCCGCTCGTGGGCTCGTCGAGGATAAGAAGCTCCGCTTTATGCGAAAGCGCGAGCAGCAGATTGCATTTTACCCGCATACCCTCCGACATCTGCGACGGCGATTTGTTTTCGTCGAGAGAAAACAGCGAAAGGTATTTTTTATAGGCCGTCTCGTCCCAGTTATCATAAAACGAACGCGTCACGGCGGCAAGCTCGCAGAGCTTTTTCTTAGGATAGTAGTTCACCGCGCCCGTGGAAAAACCGATATGCCGTTTTATCTCGTTTTCGTTCCCGATGAGAGGCATCCCGAAGCAGGAGATCTCCCCCGCATCCGGATGGATGAAATTCAGCATCGCTTTGATCGTGGTGGTCTTGCCCGCGCCGTTGCGGCCGATAAAGCCGGTGATTCTTCCCTTTTCGAGCGAAAACGAAACGTCCGACAGAGAGAACCCCGGATAGGCTTTACAAAGCCCTTTTACTTCACATACGCTCATTTCTCTCCGCCTCCGAAAATACGATCTCCGAGCCGATCGAATTCCGCCTTCGGCGGGATGGCGATGCCGAGCCGCTCGTCGCCCAACAGGATGAGCGTATCGCCCGGTCTGATCCCGAAAAGCTCGCGTGCCTGCTTCGGTATCACGATCTGTCCTTTTTCGCCCACGGTCGCCGTCCAGGCGTATTTCCCGCCGGGTATTTCCTTTTGTGCCATGTTATCACCTTTCAAAAGTATGATTTGTATAACTTATTATACTTTTTCTCACAAAAAAGTCAAGAGGCTCGAAATAAGAGAGCGAAGCTGTTTCCGAGCGGCAAAAACTGAAAGGAAAGATATCGTATCAAGATTTTTTTGTTTCACCAGACGGAAAATTTTCTCTTGTTCCGCGGAGCAATTTCCCGTTAAACCAAAAAACGGAACCGGCGAGATACATCGTCGGTCCCGGAAAACTGTTTATATGTTTTTTATCAGCGGTTCATTACAGCGCCTTGACGTCGGCAACGAAACCGAAGAACATTACAATGATCTTGAAGAATCTTGCAAGCAGACAAATGAGCTGGTCGATGAAGGAATCGTGATTCTTTTCACCGCAGTAGGGGCAGATGCCCTTTGCGTCGGTCATCTTTTCAAGACCGGCATTCTTGGCGGCTTCGACTTCTTCAATGGTCTTCGCGTTGTCAATAGCGGCCTTCGCTTCCTCGGCGGCAGCCATTACGGCTTCATCAGCGTCCTCGGCAACAGCGGCGTCGATGGCGGCAATGGCTTCCTCCTTGGCTGTCTGCAGAGCAACGGCGGCTTCTTCGGCAAGCTGCTGCGCTACGGCAGTTTCGGCGTCGGCAAGGATAGCTTCAAAGCCGGCGGAGGCAGTGCTTGCGTTCACTTCGTTAACGGCGGCGTTGATGATTGCCATAACCTCGTCGGAGGCGTTCGCGGGAGCAAGCGCGTTCAGCTTGGCTACCGTATCTTCCTTTGCGAGCTGGAGGCGGAAGTCGCCTATGAATTTATTTTTGATCTCGCCGACCTTTGCGGTGGTCGTCGCGTTTTCAACTTCCTTCGCGGCAGCCTGAGCCATCGCGGCGATTACGGAGGAGGAGGCGTTCTCGTCGGCAACGCCGTTGATGTAGGCGATTGCTGCCTTCTGCGCAACAAGCAAGTCAATCTGCGTAGTTGCTTCTTTCAGCTCCGTATCATTCGTCGCGGCAAGGATAAGGCTGCGATAATAAGCCGCGTCTTCCTTTTCCTGCTGAGTGGCGGTATCGGAATTGATGATGTTATTGTAGTAATTCGCGTTGCCGTCCCTGTTGATATAGAAGGATATCTTGGAGTTGTTCGTGTTATAGATCTCATCCAGCGCGGCGATAGAGGAGGCGTATTTGAGCGAATCCGTTACGGAAGCAAGGAACGCCTTGGTATTGTCGGAAATATACGCCGGGAAGTGTGAAACGTCAAAAGCGGCGGCATAACCGTTCTGCTTACCGGTAAACGTGCTGTTCTTGGAGCTTGCCTCGCCCTTCGCGGCGGCAACCTTTGAATAAACGTCGCCGAAGAAGGTCACGCTGTCAAGAGAAGCAATGGCGTTATTGAGGATCTGTCTTGCCTCGTCGCACTTGGCGTTCGCAAGCTCGGCGTTGAGAGTCGCCTTACCGTCGGCAATCGCGGCGGCAAGCTTCTCGGCGTCCTTCTGCGCGGCAACGTCCGCTTTCGCGGCGGTTACGATAGCTTCGACAGCTGCAATGTCCGTTGCGGCTTCGATGTCTGCAAGAGCCTTTGTTACGATAGCCTTTACTTCGTCGGAGTCACCGTCGGAAGCGAGCGCTTCCACGGCGGTCACGGCTTCGGTCTTCGCTTCTGCGAGAGCCGCGGCTTCTACCTGTCTCTGTGCCGCGATGGCATTGCAAGCGGCAACGTAAGCATCGATTACGTCATCAAGAGTCTCGGCGGAGGCGATGTCCGCAAGACCTTTTTCGATGATCGCCTTCATTGCGTCGGAATCATTTTCCGTTGCGAGAGCGCGGATCCTGTAGGAATCGTTGTCTTTATTCGAGGCGATATATATCGGCATATCGTACTCGCTGCAGATCGCTTTGAATTCATCAGGCGTTTCCGAAGCAAGCATCTTTTCGACTGCCTCGGCTATGAGAGCCTTCGTTTCATCGGTAATTCCATCGGATGACAGCTCATTCGCATAGCGGGTCTCGGCATTGGCTTTAGGATTA
>JAZLHN010000216.1:0-3087 GCA_045616815.1 Acutalibacteraceae bacterium | reverse complement strand
AAACGGGTACGGGCGAAGCCCGTCCACATCTCAACTTTCAACTCTCAACTTTCAACTCTCGGCAGTTTAGCGGCGAAGCCGCTAAACTGCGATTTATCGTTCCGAATTCTTACGGAGGTTTCAAAACATCATGAGTTATCTCGAAGTCAACGACTTAAAAAAAATCTATTCCACCCGTTTCGGCGCGGAGCAGGTGACGGCGCTCAGAAACGTAAATTTCAGCGTGGAGCGCGGAGAATACGTCGCGATCATGGGCGAATCCGGCTCCGGCAAAACGACGCTCTTAAATATTCTCGCATCCATCATTAAGCCCACGTCGGGCAGAGTGGTACTCGACGGCATGGACTTTTCAAGGATAAAGGAGGCGCAGACCGCGGAATTCCGCCGGGACAATTTAGGCTTCGTATTCCAGGATTTCAACCTGCTCGACACCTTCACGCTCGAGGATAACATTTATCTGCCGCTCGTGCTCGCGGGAAAGCCGCACAAGGAAATGGCGGAACGCCTCGCTCCCCTCTCGGAAACGCTCGGCATCAAAAGCCTGCTGAAAAAATACCCCTACGAGGTTTCGGGCGGACAGAAGCAGAGAGCGGCGGTCGCGAGGGCCCTCATCACCCGTCCGAAGCTCGTTCTTGCCGACGAACCCACGGGCGCGCTCGACTCCAAAGCGACGTCCGAGCTCCTGAATCTCTTCGGGGAGATAAACCGCGAGGGGCAGACGATCGTTATGGTCACGCATTCGGTCAAGGCGGCAAGCACCGCGGGCAGAGTGCTGTTCATAAAGGACGGCGAGGTCTTCCATCAGCTCTACCGCGGCGACGAGCCGGACGAACGCTTCTACCAGAAAATTTCCGATACCCTTACCATGCTTACCTCGGGCGGTGACAAGCGATGAAAAGTACGTTTTATCCGAAGCTTGCCCTCTCCGGCATACGAAAAAACAAAAAGCTCTATATCCCCTATATCCTTTCCTGCGTCGGCTGCGCTGCGATGTTTTACATCATCCAGGCGCTCAGCGTGAACGAAGCCGTCGCGGCGCTGAAGGGCGGCTCTAATCTCGTCACGGGCTTCATGCTCGGAAAATACATCGTCGCGGCGTTCGCGCTCATCTTCCTTTTCTATACGAATTCTTTTCTGATCCGACGCCGGAACAGGGAATTCGGGCTTTACAACATCCTCGGCATGAGCAAGAAAAACGTTGCCCGCGTGATCGTGTGGGAAACGCTGTTCACCGCCGCCGTGAGCCTTGCGGGCGGTCTTTTCCTCGGCATCGTGCTCTCCAAGCTCTCGGAATTGGGGCTATTGTACATTGTAAAAGCCGACGTAAATTTCCGTTTTTCGTTCTCGGGGGAATCGGTACTGTGGACGCTCGGCATTTTCGCGCTGATCTTTTTGCTGCTGCTCGCAAAATCCCTGCTGACGGTGAAAAAAACCGATACGCTCGGCCTCATGCACAGCGAAAACGTCGGTGAGAAGCCGCCGAAAGCGAATTGGGTATTCGCCTTGCTCGGCGCCGCTCTGCTCGGCAGCGCGTATTATATCGCCGTTTCCATCAAGAGCCCTTTAGCGGCGTTCATGCTGTTTTTCGTGGCGGTGCTCATGGTGATCGCCGCCACCTACCTGCTCTTCATCTCCGGCTCGGTCGCCGTTTGCGGCGCGCTGAAAAAGAACAAGAAATACTACTATAAGAAAAACCATTTCATTTCCGTTTCCTCCATGGCGTACCGCATGAAGCGCAACGGCGCGGGGCTTGCCTCGGTGTGCATCCTCTCCACCATGGTCATCGTGATGCTCGCGTCCTCCGCAAGCCTCTATTTCGGCGAAGAGGACACGATCAAAAGCCGTTTCCCGCGCGATACCGAGATCGCGGTACAGCTGAAAAGCACTCAGCAGCTCACCGACGAGCTGAAGGATAGCTTGCGTTCGGCTTACGAAAAGGTATTCGACGAGCATAAGGTGATCGCCTCCGACGTGACCGAATACGCCTACGCCATGATGACCGGCATGCTGCGCGATAAGGGCGACTATATGGATCCCGACCCCGCCAATGAAACGCAGGCACTTTTCTCTGCCGATAAGCTCCGCTCGCTCTATTTCGTTACGGTGGACGACTACAACCGTGCCGTCGGCGAAAACATACAGGTCGCGCCCGGAGAAGCGTATATCGCCACCGTGCGCTGCGAGCTCGACAGAGAGAGCTTTGAAATGAACGGCGTAAAGCTCGCCATCGCCGGGAAGCTTCCGAAAATGCTCGAGATCGGCGAAGCGAACACCGGCGTTGTACCGTCCGTGCTTTTCGTCATAAACGACATGAAAGAGATCTTACCGCTGGAAGAACTGGAGTCCGACAACGGCTATAAACTCATGGATATCAAATGGTACTACGGCTACGATCTGCCGTTTGAAAACGAAGAGGCGGTCGATATCTGCCGGGAGCAGACCCGCGCCCTCGAAACGATAGAAGAAGCGAAAGATGCCGACGGCGGTTTTTCCTACTACGGAAGCTGCATCGCCGCCGAGCGGGCGGACTTCTACACGACCTTCGGCGGGCTTTTCTTCCTCGGCATCCTTTTAAGCGTCATTTTCATCTTCGCGATGACCATGATCATCTACTACAAGCAGATCTCCGAGGGCTACGAGGACGCCTCGCGCTTTGAGATCATGCAGAAGGTGGGCATGACCGCCAAGGATATCAAAAAGAGCATCAATTCACAGCTTCTCACGGTCTTCTTCGCGCCGCTCCTTTTCGCCGGTATGCATTTCTGCTTCGCTTTCCCGCCGATCTGGAAGATACTGCACCTTTTCAATCTCTTCAATCTTCCGCTCGTCATCGGCGTTTCCGCCGCCGTATTCGTGCTGTTCGGCATTTTCTACGCCGTTATTTACAAGGCAACCGCCAAAGCGTATTACGATATCGTTTCGGCGAAGGAATAAATTTTTGTTTAACGTTCCGCTAAACAAAAATAGTTTTCAGTTTTAAGTATTCAGTTTTCAGAAAAAATACTGATATTTCGTTTTAATACGATGATTTTACACCCGGATAAACAGTTTTTCCTGTTTCAGTATAATCATTCCATGACTGAAAAC
>JAZLHN010000215.1:0-4742 GCA_045616815.1 Acutalibacteraceae bacterium | reverse complement strand
TGCAGAAAGAACCGTCGAATGTCTACTGGTTTTTGGAGCGCAGCTGCCTTTTGCAGATCAACAAAGGCAGTCCCGTAGGCAGATACGGTACGGGAGCTATGAAATATTCCCGCTGGCTGCTTGAAAACCGTTTTGTACATGCCGTTGCAAGCGATTGTCATTCACCGTTCCGTCGTACCTCCGATATGTCGAAAACGCACGAGTGGATATCGCTGAATTTCGGGCAGAGTTACGCCCGCACTATTTTTGAAGAAAATCCGTCGCTCATACTCCGCGACGAACGATTATAGAAAGGAGGCATAAAGCGTGAAAATACTCAGGATCGCGGTGTCGGTATTGTTTGTCGCCGCCGTGTGTATTTTCGGATACGTTAAGCTCACTGCAAAAAAGGATTCGACTGTTCCGGTGATCTCCTGCAAGGACGATAAGCTCCTGATTTCGGTGAAAGACAGCGAAAAGAAACTTATAAGTCTCGTTACCGCGTTCGACGTCAAGGACGGCGACATTTCGGACAAGGTGTTCATCGAGAATATGTCCCCGTACATTTCCTCCGGCCGTACGGATATCACCTACGTCGTATGTGATTCCGACAATCACGTGGGCAGACTTACCGTTCCCGCCTATTATAAAGATTATCATTCTCCGCATTTCACGATCAAAAAGCCTCTTGTTGTTCCGCTTCGTTTCCGCGGTTTCTCTTTCAACGATTATATCGGGGTGGATGACTGCATCGACGGCAGCGTACTTGCGCAGAATCTGATCATTGTCTCGAATTTTGATATCACTAAGCCCGGCGAGTACACCGTTTCGGTGAAAGCGACAAATTCGCGTTTCGATTCTTCGTCCATAGAGCTTACGGCTGTTGTTGCGGAGGACGCGACCGCGAATCCCATATTGCTCGATAAGTACATCGTTTACTGCCGCGTGGGCGATACGCTCGATCTTATGGCTTACGTGAGTGAAGAAGAGACCGAAGAGGTCACGCTCAACGAGGAGGGCGTTGATCTGTCCGCTCCGGGCGTATACGAAGCCGTCTTCAGTTCCGAAGGAAAAAACGATACCCGTCTTGTTATCGTATGCGAGGAGGGTGAAGAATGAATCTGAATATCAAAAATTTCAGCGTTTATTCGATCCTCCGCGATATCGTATATAACGCATGGGTCGTTATTCTTGCCGCGGCGATCGCCTATATGGGATCCGCCGTGTACGTCGCATATTTTCATGAAGACGTATATACTACCTCTATGACAGTGTCCATAAATGAAAAGGACACGGTGTCCTATTCCTCTACCACCCTCGCAAAGACCATTGAGACCGCCAACGTTTTTCAGACGATTTTTCAGTCGGACGTTTTACGGGCAAAGGTGGAGGAGATCACGGGGGCGCCCATGGAGGGCACGGTTTCCGCCAGTATCATAAATTCCACGAATCTCATGACCCTTAAAGCGACCTCCGGTTCTCCCGTGGGGGCGTTCCGCACGTTGGAGGCGGTGATGGAAAATTACCGGTATCTTACCGATTATTCCTTCGATGACGTGGTGATGTACGTACTCAGCTATCCTACCGTACCGTCTTATCCTTCCAACAGCACTTCCGTTATGAGTGTGGCGAAAAAAGCTATGCTTATCGCGGTCGCGGCAGCGGTCGCTGCGATCGCTGCGATTTCTTTCCTCCGCGATACCGTAAAAAATGAGCATGCGGTAAAGAGCACGCTTGTGCTCGATCTGTTCGCAAGTGTATACCACGAAAGAAAAAACAAGACGCTCAAAACTTTCTTTGAAAAGAAAAACAAAAGGCTCATGCTTACGGATACTCTCGTGAACCGGTCGTATATAAAGTCCTTCAATAAAATCGCAATGAAGCTCGATTATCTTCACAATTCGAAGGACAAGAAGGTCATAATGATCACAAGCACCAACGAAAACGAAGGAAAGACGACCGTAGCAGTCAACACCGCCATTGCGCTTGCAAGCAGAGGAAGACGTGTTCTTCTTGTTGATCTTGACCTTCGAAAGCCGTCGATATGGCGCTTTTTCGCTGATCTCGATCTGGGAGACGATTCAAAGCAGGTCGCGGAGATCATAAAAAATAAGCGTGTGAATTCGGTGGAGGTCACTCGTGATCCGAATTCCGGTGTTTACGTCCTTGCCGGCAAACGGAGCGTAACGCATTCTTCGGAGTATCTTTCCAACGAGCGTTTTCCTGCTCTGATAAAGAAACTTCGCAGTTGTTTTGACTATGTGATCATAGATACTTCTCCCTATGCGCTGATTTCCGACGCCGAGATCATTGCGGGCGTATCGGATGCCATGCTGCTCGTTGTGCGGCAGGATGCTACTTCCGTTGACGCCATCAATGTCACAATAAGCGCACTCAATAAAAAAACGAGTCTCGTAGGCTGCATATTCAACGACGTCCGCACCGTGACGGGGCTTATTCCGGAAAGCATCCGCCGACGTCTTCCGGAAAATTTGTTAAAATATATCTGAGGAGGCAGGGAACATGGATAACGAAGAAAAAAAACTTGCGCCGGATTCCCTCGCCGAAGAAGAGCAGTCCCCCAAGGGACTTGATATTAAGGTGCTGATCGTTGACGCGGTCAAAGGCATCAAAAAATTCTGGTTCATCGCCATTATCACCGTGATGATCGGCACGGGGCTGATGTACGTGCGCAGTAAAAGGAGCTACGTGCCGATGTACAGCTCCTCCTCCACGTTCGCTATTTCCACGCTCGGCGTGCAGGGCACCTACTCCTATTATTCCAGTACGAGTGCCACGAGTTCGCTGGAAAAGGCTTTCCCGTATATAATCGGCTGCCCCGTGATGACAAACATCATAAAAGAAGAGCTCGGTGTATCCCGCATCAACGGAACGTACTCAGCTTCCACGATTGAGTCGTCCAATATCTTTACGATCACCGTGAAAAGTACGTCTCCGGAGGATGCGTATAATATCCTATGTGCGATCATAAAGTGTTATCCGAAAATAGCGGACTATGTGATCGGAGAAACACAGATAACTTATATCACCCGTCCCGAGATCAGCGACGTACCTTATACGTCGGACTCCGTGATGAAGGACGCTCTGAAGGGTGCTGTGATCGGCTTCGCGTTCTGGCTGGCGCTTATCGCTCTGTATGCCGTTACGAGGAACACCGTGCGGGCGACGGAGGATATTTCCGATAAGTTAGGACAGCATTGTATCGCCGAAATTCCGTTCATAAAGCGCCGCAGGAATGAAATGCAGAATCTGCTTGCGGTCAATAAAAAGCTTTCTCTGTTCTCTGAGGCTTACCGCACGTTGAGAACCAGACTGCTCGAATACGTAAAAGAAAATGAAACGAAAATTTTCGCCGTGACGAGCACTGCGGACGGTGAAGGTAAAACGACGGTTGCGTTCAATACGGCGTACTCTCTCGCGAGCGCGGGCAAAAAAGTGGCTCTCGTGGAGATGGATTTTGCCAACAAGTCGCTGGCGGAGCTTCTTTTCCCCGAGGATCCTCCCGAAAGGGGCATCTCCGACGTTGCTTCCGGTGAGATCGGTCTTGCGAACGTATTCAAGGCGTATAAGCATAAGAATTTCCACGTTTATTGCGCCGGCACGGAAAGTGTGTTCGATCCTGAGAATTACGCCGGGATCTTCGATACGCTCCGTTCTCTTTACGATTTCATCATCATTGACTCTCCCGCGGGCGGTATCCTGTCGGGAAAATCTCCCGTTACCGCGTTTGCTGACAGCGTGATCTACGTTGTAAAGCAGGATAAGGTGACGGTGGGAAAAATGCGCGAAGCCCTTGAAAATCTTTTCTATTCGCGTAAACAGATTGCCGGTTTTGTATTCAACAGCGTGAAAGCCGACTATAAGGGTTACGGCGGATATTACTACGGCGGCTACAAGTACGGCTCATACAGATACGGTTCGTATAAGTACAATTCCTATCGCTACGGTCGTTACGGTTACGGCAAGAAATACGGCGGCTATGGTTACGGCTACGGCTACGGATACGGGTATGGCTACGGTTACGGAGATAAGGATTCCGAGCTTGAAAAGGATGAAAGCGCTCCGGATGAGCTCCTTCCCGAACGTGTTTTCAATGACGACCGTTTCAACGCCGAACTCCCGGCGGAGAAAAAAGACGATTCCGATGCTCCCTTGCCGGAGGAAACGTATCATGAAGTCTTCCCGGAGGCGTCGGCGGAAGATAAGCCGGAACAGGAATGATTCGGCTTTGAATAATTTTTGCAATGAGACACGCAGGTTCTTTCCCTGCGTGTTTTTTTTGTTGCAAATGTGCGGCAGTTTAGCGGCGAAGCCGCTAAACTGCAATTTATCTCTTCCGTGCATTACAAAACCGCGTCGGATATTTCCGGCGCGGTGCTTTGCATTGATTTGCTTTTTGTTAGGCTTATTTGAAAAGCTTACGGAAGAATGCCTTGATCTTATTCATCAGGTCGATGAAGAACTGAATGAAAGCGGGCTTTTCTTCATCCTGCTTTTCGGGCTCCGTGGGAGCTTCCGGCTCGGTGGTCGGCTCTGTCACGGGCTCAGTCACCTCGGGTTCGGTAACTTCGGGCTCGGTAACCTCCGGCTCGGTAACCTCCGGCTCGGTGATCTCGGGCTCGGTGATCTCGGGCTCGGTGGAGGGCTCTTCGGGAACAACGGGGGCGGGAGCCATCATCATGAGCGTGCGTACTCTCGGCATGCTGAGCATGGACGATTTCGCGGGTTCGCATTTCACGATC
>JAZLHN010000214.1:0-3477 GCA_045616815.1 Acutalibacteraceae bacterium | reverse complement strand
GATATCACCGAGGAAACGCGCCTGCTCTCCGATACCTTCGTGAACATTTTAGCGGTCACGATCATCGGATCGGCGTATGAAGCTCCCTGCCTGTGCGGCATCGTATCGGGCGGCGGAGAAACGAACTTCGTTTTCTTCAACGATATCATCTTCATGTGGTGTCTGGTGCTCCCACTTTCGGCGCTCTCGGCGTTCGTTTTCCATTGGAGCATCCCCGTCACGTTCTTCATCCTCAAGGCCGACCAGATCGCGAAATGCTTTGTGGCGGTCGTGAAGGTGAACCGCTACAGGTGGATCAAACAGCTTACAAGATAAAAAATACGGCGCGGGATCGTGCTTTCCGGACGATAAATTTTTGTTTGAAGCGCACAGCGCTTCAAACAAAAAAAGAGTTGAGATAAGGAAATCGCTTACGCGATTTGATTCTACCACTTGAAACTGTTCATTTGTTCAACAACATTAAGAACGATATATTGTTATAGTTGCTCCCGTTTGTACCTGCTTTTATATAAAGGGGTACGGGCGAAGCCCTCCCACCTCTCAACTTTCAACTCTCGGCAGTTTAGCGGCGAAGCCGCTAAACTGCAATTTCCCGCTTTAACATATAAAACAATGAAAACAAAAAGGAGAATACCATGGCAATCGAAAAAGTGATCGAATATTTCAAATCCTTCGGTGCGGAGGATAAAATAAAGCAGTTCGAGGTGTCGTCCGCTACGGTGGAGTTGGCGGCGCAGGCGCTCGGCTGCGAAGGCGCGCGCATCGCGAAAACGATGTCCTTCCTCGTGGACGGTCACGCCGTACTCATCGTCACGGCGGGCGATATGCGCATCGACAACGCGAAGTTCAAGGCGTTTTTCCACACCAAAGCGAAGATGCTCTCTCCGGAGCAGGTGGACGAGCTCGTCGGCCATTCCATCGGCGGCGTATGCCCGTTTGCCGTGAACGAAGGGTGCGAGGTCTTTCTCGACGAGTCTCTGAAGCGCTTTGAGATCGTGTACCCCGCCGCGGGGAACGCCGCTTCCGCCGTGGAGCTCACCATCCCGGAGCTCGAAAAATATTCGGGCTATAAGGAATGGTGCGACGTCTGTAAATAAGTCGACGGTTTATGAAAAGTTTATGAGCAAACCGATTGACTTGATGAACGAAAAACGGTATAATGATATTTGAGAAAAAATTTTCTCTGTCAGTTCGAAACCATCCTGACATTAATTAAAACTACGGAGGCAATCTCTTTATGAACAAGAAGACGCTTTTTCTTACGAAAGCGGCTGTGATCGGCGCGGCGTACGCCGTGCTCACGCTCCTCGGAGCGGCGCTGAATCTTTCCTACGGCGGCGTGCAGTTCCGTTTTTCGGAGGCGCTCTGCATCCTGCCGATCTTTACGTCCGCCGCTGTGCCCGGCCTTGCCGTTGGGTGTTTCCTTGCCAATATTTTAAGCTCGGTCAGCCCTTTCGACATGGTGTTCGGAACCCTTGCGACCCTGCTTGCGGCGCTTTCTTCGAGAGCGCTCCGGAACGTGAGGATAAAAAGCTATCCGTTTTGTTCTTTGCTGATGCCCGTGCTTTTCAACGGCGCGATCGTAGGCGCCGAAATCGCTTTCTTTACGGCGGGTGACGGTTTTTGGACGGCCTTTGCCGTCAACGCGCTCACTGTTTCGCTCGGTGAGGCGGCGGTGATGTTCACCCTCGGAAGCTTTCTGTATTACGGCGTGGAAAAGAATCCGCGTCTGAAAGCGGTTTTATGATCTCGGAAAATTGCCGGCGGCACACCGCCGACTGTAAATTTTTGCGGAACACCGCAGAACAGAGGTATTTATATGAAAAAAATCATCGTTGCGGATGATGAAGAGCTTATCCGAAGACTGGTAAGCGACTTCCTCACCGCCGAGGGCTACGAGCCGCTGCAGGCAGACGACGGCGACGTGGCTCTGCGCCTGTTTGAAGAAAATCCCGACACCGCGCTCCTGATCCTCGACATCATGATGCCCACCATGGACGGGTGGGAGGTTTGCCGCCGTATACGGGAAACCTCCGACGTTCCCGTCATCATGCTTACCGCGAGAAGCCAGGAATACGACCAGCTTACCGCGTTTGACGCGGGGGCGGACGATTACGTGACCAAGCCCTGCTCTCCGTCCGTGCTGATGAAGAGGGTAGCCGCTCTTTTACGGCGCGGCGAAAACTCACAGAGCACCTCCAAGGTTCTTTCCGTGGACGAGCTGCGGCTCGACAGCTTCGCGCACGAGGTCTGGCTCGAAGGAAAGAGCGTGAGTCTTACTCTGAAGGAATACAGCATCCTGCAAAAGCTTTTAGCGGCTCCGGGCAGAGTGTTTACCCGCGAGCAGATGCTCGACGATATCTGGGGATTTGATTTTGACGGCGACGTACGTACCGTCGATTCACACGTGGCGCGGCTTCGCACCAAGCTCGGCGACTGGGGCGCGGAGCATATAAAAACGATATACGGCACCGGCTACAAGCTTGAGGTGAACAAGAATGGCGAAGGCTGAAAAAAAAGCCCCGAAAGAAAAGAAACAGAAGAATATACGGTCAAGACTGATGAGCGGCATAGTAGTGATACTGCTGCTCACCGTTCTTATACCCGTGTTTGCGTATAACGTACTGCCCGAATGGGTGTATTACGCTGTGCCCGCCACCCGTCTGTGGTTCGCGACCGAGACGATCAACGAGGCTTACTGCACGGACGGCTTCCTGTCCGTCCTCCGTTCCGTGGAGAAAAATTACGATTCCAGCGTTGAGGTGTATACAGCCGACGATAAGATCGTTTATTCCACGCGCGCGTTCATCGACGAGCTTCCCACGGATCTGTCAGAGGCGAAGCCGATCGACGATAAATACCGTTCCGATTACACAGTGCAGTTCGGCGACGTGAAAAGCAGCGAAAAGAATTTCCTGGTAAAAACGTTTTCCGACGGCGCGATCAACGTTACGTTCATCGACTGCTTCCGGTATTTTTCCGGCGGTGAACGCGTCGAAGTGAGCCTGCAGGTGAGCCAGTCTACCAAAAATACAAAGATCGACCTCGTTGTGACCTTCGTTGCCGTCATGCTGGTCATGGTGCTCGGCCTTGCGGTCGTATCCGTTTTCATCAAGCGGCTCACCCGTCCGATCAACACCATGTGCGATATCACGGAAAATATGGCGCGGCTCGATTTCTCGGAAAAATGTCCGCATACGTCGCTCACCGAGATCAATCAGCTTTCGCTGAGTATCAACGAGATGTCTTCGGCGCTCGACAACGCGCTGACCGACCTGCAGGAGAAAAATAAGAAGCTCGAACGCGACATCGAAAACGAGCGTACCATCGACAGCCTGCGGCAGACCTTCGTTTCGGGCATTTCCCACGAGCTCAAAACGCCGATCGCCATTATTCAGGGCTATGCCGAGGGCGCGAAAATGTTTTACGAGTCCGGCGAAAAGGATATGGCGGACAAGTACTGCGAGATCATCATGG
>JAZLHN010000213.1:0-4874 GCA_045616815.1 Acutalibacteraceae bacterium | reverse complement strand
CCCGCCAAGATCGGGCTTGTAAAGACCGGAGAGAAGGAAGTCATCCTCATCGACAGCGGCAGCGACAAGGACACGGGCAAAAAGGTGCTTCGCGCGATCGAGGGCAGCGGCTGGACGCTGAAAGCGATCTTCAACACGCATTCCCATGCCGACCACATCGGCGGAAACCGTTTCCTGCAGGAGAAGACCGGCTGCCGCATTTACGCCAACGGACTCGAATCCGTTTATACGAACGCGCCCGCGCTTGAGCCTGTGGGACTCTACGGAGCAAAGCCTTTCAGGGAGCTGCAGAACAAATTCCTCATGGCGGCCGAAAGCACCGCGCAGCCCCTGACGGCGAACGTTCTGTCCGAGGGAATGAGTATCCTTGCCTTGCCCGGTCACAGCTTCGATATGGTCGGTTTCCTGACGAAGGACGGCACGGCGTATATCGCCGACTGTGTTTCTTCCGCCGAAACGCTCGCAAAGTACGGCGTGGGCTATTTATGGGATCTGAACGCTTCTCTTGAAACGCTTGAAAGCATTAAGGATATCCCGGCGAAACGTTTTGTTCCCGCGCACGCGCCCGTATGCGAAGAGATCGTTTCTCTCGCCGAACTCAATAAAAAAGCGATCGGCGATACCATACAAAAGCTGCTCGACGCCTGCGCCGAGCCCACGCGCTTCGAGGATATCCTGAAGAAAATTTTCGACGCGTATTCACTCACGCTCACCGCGCAGCAATACGCGCTCATCGGCAGCACCGTCCGGTCGTATCTGACCGCCCTTTACACCGACGGCAGAGTGACGTACGAATTCGCCGAAAACAATATGTATTGGAAAAGGCTTTAAATATATATATATGGAAAAATAAAAATGACACGCCGAAGTTTTCAGCGTGTCTCTTTTCTTATCATGCGGCAAAAGCCGCGAACGGCAGGCTACCGGTTTTTCACAGTCCGAAGCATCGTTTTCCCGTAGCCATGTCAAAATGATACTGCGCGATACCCAGATCCATGTCGGTATAAAAGCCGACGCCGGGCTTCGACGTCACCGTGTCGCCGTTGAGCGTAAACGTGAATTTCTGCTGATCGACCGCCGTGGGCGCGAGCAGAACGGCTTCGATGCCTTTTTTGTACCAATCGGGCGAAGCGTCCGTCACGCCGCCGATCTCCTGCGCGGACTTCGACGGATGAGGCTTCCCCTGCGTGATCCCGTAGCCTACCGAGATCACGACGTAGAACTTCTCGCCCTTATCGAGCAAAATTTCCGTCTTTTTCTTATTGAACGTGAGCGCGACCCAGCAGGTATTGAGACCGAGCATCTGTGCCGCTAAAACGAGTTTTTCGCCGTAATAGCCGACTTCCCTGTCCATTCTCTTCTTTCCCGCAAGCACGAAATAGTTTTTCACGCCGGAAAAATGTCCGTAATGCGCCATCGTGCCCGAAAAAGCCTCGGGCTCATTGACGACGAACTGAAAATGCAGTCCGCTTTCCGCGTTGATCTCTTTTATGACCTCCTTGAGCGCGTTTACCTTTTCCTCTTCGATAGGGGCATCCGTATAACGCCGCACTGAATGGCGGGCTTGTATCGCTTCGATGATATCCATTTTTCTCTCCTCTTACAGTTCTGCGGTATCCGACGGCACAAGAGAACGCTCCGGCGGATATTTTACCTCGTTGATACACAGAGATTCGTCGAAGTCGTCGCCGCTCGCGTGGAACGCCGTCATTTCCCTGCCGTCCGGCATGGTGAAACAGCTGTTGTGCCCGCAGGCACTCATTTTCGTTTCGCGTTCATAGCCCGAGATCACCGGGTTCAGAGGACATTTCACGAACGGCTTTGATAGGTCGTCGGTAACGGCGAGCCCCATTTCATACCCGCGCGTCCAGCTCGAATACCAGTGGTAATATTTTCCGCCGCGCTTCAATACGAAGCTGCCTTCCACGCCCGTGTGATCCCATGCGCCCTCTTCGCCCGTACGGAGCACCTCCGCGGGCTCGCCGAAGGTATGGAGCGTTTCGGGATCGAAGTGCAGAAAGACGATGCGCGGCTGCTCGGTAAGGAAAACGTAGACTTTTCCGTCGTCGTCAACGAACATGTTGGCGTCGTTGGTAACGTGCCCCGGCCAGAGAGGCGTTTCACACACCGTATAAGGCCCCTCGATATCGTCGGCGACCGCCACCCAGGAGCTAAGACTATCGGAGAGCTTCGCCTTTTTCGCGTTGTGCGCATTGAAGGTAAGGTAGAATTTCTCTTTATAGTGCAGGATCTCCGGCGCCCAGAAGCGGTCGCGGCAGGGGGCGTCCGCAGGGAGCTTTTCCGCGTCGATCAGCAGTTTGACAAACGTCCAGTTCACGAGGTCGTCGGACACCCACAGCTTCACGCCGGGATTCTGTCCCTCCCAGAACGGAGCGCAGGTGCCGGTCATGTAATATTTTCCGTTCAGCGGAAGGATCATCGGATCGCGGATACATTCACCGCCGGGCAGCGGTATCGGATTGTTCACAAGCATAGTATATTCCTCTTTTCAGCAGTTTTGTCGGGCAAAAATCATTCCGTAAGCTTTGAAAACCAGTCGGACGCGAGCACATAAGCCTGCTTGCCGTCGTGCGACATATAGGTCGAATGCGAGGCGGACCGGATGATCGCAATATCGCTGTTTTTGATCGCGTTGTGGATATACACCGTGTCCGAAAGCCACATGATATCGTATTCGCCCGCCACTACGTAGGTCGGGCAGGTGATCCTGCCGAGATATTCCTCGTTGAAATCGGGCAGGGTGAGCATCATATCGTTCAGTTTGTCCTTATGGAAAAGGTTATTCACCGCCACGCCGATCGTAAAATACGGTTTGAAGCAGGAGGGCTTCGAATTTGAGCCGCAGGAAATGATGGCGCCGGGCACGTCGGGATATTCCGAAGCCAGCGCGATGGCGATCATGCCGCCGTCGCTGTGTCCCATGATATAAGGCTTTTCGAGTCCCATCGCCGCGATGAACTCCGACATATCCTTCGCCATGAGGGAATAGGAGATCTCGCCGGGATCGCTGCTCTGTCCGTGACAGCGGCTCTCGGTAAGATACACCGTGTAGTCGTTCGCGAGATAAGTCGCCGCCTCGTCGAGAGACTTTACGCTCCCGCCGTTGCCGTGGATGAGGATGAGCGGCTTTTTGCCGTGTCCGTACACCTGATAATGCATATTCACTTCGCTCAGCTGCACGAAATCGTCGATCTCCGGCTCCGCGACAGGCGCGGGCACGGAGGACGTATCGAGCGTTATCAGATCATATTTTTTCGACTGTATCCTTACGCCGATCTGCCATACTCCGCCGCCGAGCGCGACCAAAAGAACGATCACAAGAAGCACTTTCAGAAATTTTTTCACAGAACGATCCCCGCTTTCTTTATTTGCTTCCATTATATCCCCCGTTGGGGGATAAATCAATCCGAAATCTCGTTTATCAGCTTAAGCCAGCGCGTCAAATCCGAACCCGTTTATTTTGCTTTGCGGCACTCATCTGCTGTGTCATCCTCGCTCCGAATACGACAGTATGCGTTGTTCGTCTTCTTTGCAGCTAAACACCGCAAAACAAAATAAATCTTCGACCATGAAACGAGATATTTTTTCGTTTGGCAAGGCAGAGGAAGTCGCAAGGCTGGCGCCTTGCTATGACGATAACGCAGCCAGACGGAAAAAGAGCCGTTTCAAGGCGTGGTTCGGATTTGACGCGCTGGCTTAAGGAGAAAGGATATGGAAGATTATTACGAGACGATATTCAAAAGAAAATCTTTTCACTTATTCCGGGGCGTGGGCAGCGATACCATAACGCAGGATGAGTTAGCGGATATCGAGAAAGCTTACGCCGATTTCGATCGCTTATATCCTGAGATCGGAACGGCTGTCCGCATCGTTCCCGCAGACAAGGTGAATGTCAGAAGAGACGCCGAATACTGCATCCTGATCTACAGCGAGGAAAAAGAAAATTATCTGATGAACGCCGGTTATATAGGCGAGCAGTTGGAGCTGTATCTGGTACGGCACGATATCGGCAGTCTGTGGTTCGGGATCGGCAAGCCGGATCTGCCGGAGTATAACGCCATGAAATTTGTGATCATGATCGCCGTACACAAGGTAAACGATCCGTCGCTTTTTCGGAAAGATATGTTCAAAGCAAAACGCAAGCCGCTCAGGGAAGTATGGAGCGGTGACGACCTCGGTGTGGGGGACGTTGCCCGCTTCGCCCCGAGCGCCTGCAATTCGCAGCCGTGGTACGCGGAAAACAAGGACGGCAGAATAACGGTCTGCCGATACAAAAAGCCCGGTAAAAGAGGGATCATGCCGGCAGCTGCCGTATCGTATTATAACCGCATTGATATCGGGATATATCTCTGCATTTTAGAGATATGTATGCATAAAAAAGGGATCGGATTTACCCGGGAATTGTTTACGGACAACGGCGGCGATCGGGAACTGACGAAAGTTGCGGAATACAGCGTCAAAGAGAAATGAATTACTTCCGTTTCGCCGGAATAAAGAAACGTATAAATCAGAATTTATCTGAATCTATTGATTTTTTGGTCGAAATAATGTATAATTGATTCACAGGGAATGAAGTTCTCCCGTGGGAAACCTAAACCGCTTATTTAAGCTGATGACTTCTGCTATTTCACGCAGAAGCTGTTGGCTTTTTGCGTTTTTCGGGAGGCTTTTATGCCCACTTCATTATCCCTTATTTTTCTTGGCGGTCCTTTCATGGCTTTCATCTGCCGCAAAATCAAGCTGCCGCGTATCATCGGGATGCTCGTAACCGGGATCGTGCTTGGGCCGTTTGTGCTTGATCTGCTTGATCCGCAGATACTTGGTATTTCATCGGAGCTACGGCAAATGGCGCT
>JAZLHN010000212.1:0-9928 GCA_045616815.1 Acutalibacteraceae bacterium | reverse complement strand
CCGCCGAGAGGGATGTAAACGTAATCGCGGAAAAACGTGCCGAGGGAAATATGCCAGCGGCGCCAGAATTCCGTGACGCTCGTGGAAACGTAGGGATAATCGAAATTCTCTTTATAATGGAAGCCGCACACGAGCCCCATGCCGATCGCCATATCGGAATAGGCGGAGAAATCGAGATAGATCTGCAGCATGTAAAACGCCATGCCCACCCACAGGGTAAGCGCCGAGCGCCCTTCAAGGACGGAGAGATTGGAAGCGGCGAGAGCGGCATTCCCGATATCGGCGTCCGAAAGGAGAAGCGCGTCGGTCACGGCGCCGCAGGCGTTGGCGAGCACGGCTTTTTTCGCAAGTCCGCACATGAAGCGCGTCGTACCGCGGCTTACGGAATTTATATCGCTCACACGGTCCGTCAGTTCGTTTTCGACGTCGCCGTACCGCACGATGGGGCCGGCCACGCACTGATGGAACAGCCCCGCGTACAGAAGCACCTTCCAGAATTTCTTCTGTGCGGGCACTTCGCCGCGGTACACGTCGATCACGTAAGTGAGCAGCTGGAAGGTATAGAACGATATACCGATAGGCAGGCTCACCCCGGGCACCGGCATCAGCTCACGCCCCGCCAAGGAATTGATATTCGTTACGATAAAACCGGAATACTTGAAGAAACCGATAGAGCCGATGCAGACGACCGCCGCGGCAGCCATCCAGAGCTTGCGCGCGGCAGAGTCTCCCGCATTTTCGATAAGCCGGGAAAACAGCCAGCAGAAAAAAGACATGGCAACAAGGATGAGCACGTAAACGGGCTCACCCCAGGCGTAGAATATCAGAGAGAAGACGAGCAGGATGATATTGCGTGAACGGATCGTCTTCGCCGAAAAATAAAAGATCAAACAGAGGGGAAGGAAAAACAGCAGGAAAAAGAGACTTGAAAAAACCATGATGAAGAAACGTCTTTCTATAATTTTTGCGCGTACATATTATCCGCCAAGAAACGACCGAAAACAAGTTATTTTTACAAAACAGAACAATTTCGTAGGATTGCACAATAAAGTCAACCGATTTTACGTATTTATGATATTGTTATTGTATTTTTTATTTGTCTGTGCTATTATAAAGTGTCATTTTATATCATGCGAACGGAGACCACTCATGAAAAAAGTTCTTAGTATGTTAAAGCCGCACAAATGGACGCTTCTGCTGTCCATTCTGTTTGCGACGGTGAATACGGTGATGCAGCTTCTTCTGCCCACGTATACGAAAAACATTCAGGCGAGCATCCTTGCTTACGACGTGGAGGGTATATGGCGTATCGGCGGTTATATGCTGATATTCACGATCATAGGCATCGTGACTTCCATCCTCAACACCTATTTCTCGACGAAGACGTCCGTAGGGTATTCCATCACCCTGCGCACTTATATTTTCGGCAAGGTATCGCACCTTTCGCAGAGCGATATCGACAAGATAGGCGTTGCCTCACTCGTCACGCGTACCACCAACGACGTGCGACAGGTACACGACATAGTATTGTCCACGCTCAAATCGCTTATTCCGGTCCCCATCATGCTCATAGGCGGTCTCGTGCTCGCGTTCCGTACGAACAAAGAGGTGCTGAAGGTCGCGCTCTGGGTCATTCCGATGCTTTTGGTATTGGCGGGCATACTGCTTGCCATCATCATCCCGATGTATTCAAAGATGCAGAAGCTCGTTGACCGCATCAATCAGATCATGCGCGAAAAGATCAGCGGCATCCGCGTCGTAAGGGCGTTCAACCGCACGGAATACGAGGATGAACGCTTCGCCGCCACCAACAAAAAACTCACCGGCATCGGCTTGAAAGCAAGCCGTATCATGGCAAGCCTCATGCCCATCCTCACGGTGCTGCTTTACGGCCTTATCTGCATCGTCATATACGTGAGCGTCATCCATATCAACGAGCTCGATCCCGTGAAGGACTATCAGGAGATCATGGATACGATCCCGAACCTGCAGGCGTTCATCGCCTACTTCACGCTCATCATCACCTCGATCGTTTCGGTGGTGGGCATCATCGTTTCCATCCCGAGAGCCTCCATTTCCGGCAAGCGTATCAAGGTGATCATGGACGCCGTACCCGACGTTCCGGAGCCCGATGAACCCGTAACGCCCGCGGCCGAAGATAAAGGCCTCGTTGAATTCGACGACGTATGCTTCAAGTACAAGCCCCGTCCGAAAGAAAAAGAAAAGAAAAAGAGCAAGTATTCCTTACGCAGAGAAGAGCCGAAGCCCCCGGAGCACTCGGGCCTCTTCGAGCTGAAAAACGTCTCGTTCACGGCGCGTCCCGGTGAAGTCACGGCGATCATCGGCGTGACCGGCTCGGGCAAATCCACCATCATGAATCTCATCCCGCGCCTTTACGACACGACCTCCGGCGAGGTCAAGATCGCCGGCGTGAACGTGAAGCAGCTCTCTGCCGACGAGATAGAGAAGCGCATCGCCGTTATCCCGCAGCAGGCGTTCCTGTTCAGCGGTACCATCGCCGACAACATCCGCTACGGCAAGGAAGACGCCACCGACGCCGAGATATGGCGCGCGCTTGAGATCGCACAGGCGAAATCCTTCGTCGCCGCGATGCCCGACGGCATCGACAGCTTCGTATCCCAGGCAGGCAAAAACTACTCCGGCGGACAGAAGCAGCGTCTCGCCATCGCCAGAGCCATCGTGAAAGGCGCCGAGATCATTCTGTTCGACGACAGCTTTTCGGCGCTCGATCTCGCCACCGACGCCCGTCTGAGAGCGTCCCTCAAAGAAAATCTCACCGACGTGAATATGATCATCGTGGCGCAGAGAGTGGGCACGGTGCTGAACGCCGACCGCATCATCGTTATGGAAAACGGCGCAGTCGTGGGCATGGGCACACACGCCGAGCTTTTAGAGACCTGTCCCACCTACCGTGAGATCGTGGTCACCCAGCTTTCCGAGGAAGGCATTGCGGATACTCTGAAAAATACCGACGCGGCGGACTCCGCGAATATCGACGGGGAGGATGCGGATCATGAGTAAAGAAAAAAAGAACGCCGTCCCCGAAACGGAATACAAGAGCAAATACTCGGAATACCGCGGGAATCGTAAGGACGAGCAGAAGCCGGAAAACGCGAAAAAGACCGTTACCCGCTTTTTCTCTCTCATAAAGCCCCAGTCGGCGCAGATGGCGATCGTCGTATTCTCCGCCATGGCGGCGACCTTGTGCAACGTCATCGCCCCCGATTATCTCGGCAACATCATCAACACCGTACAGGAACAGATCAATCTCCGTGCCGAAACGGGCGCGGCCTTCGATTTCTCGGCAGCCTATCATGAACTGATCATGATAGCCGTTCTCTACGGCGCGGCAAGCCTTTTCTCCTTCCTGCAGGAATTCTTCTCTGCAGGCGTTTCGCAGAAGCTCGTCTGCCGTTTGAGAGAAGACCTCAACGCGAAGCTCTCCGTGCTTCCGCTGAGCTATTACGACAAACAGACCAAGGGCGAGATCATCTCCCGCATGATCAATGATATCGAAAACGTGAGTTCCTCTCTGCAGAGCAGTATCGTCACGGTCATGACGAGCATCATCCAGGTCATCGGCAGCCTTTTCATGCTCATACGCACGGGCAATTTCTGGATGACCTTCGCCGCCATATGTCTCGTGCCGATATCGGGCGGACTTTCCTACGCCGTATCGAAGATCTCTAAGAAGTGGTTCCGCCGCTACTGGGATACGATGGGCGACATGAACGGGCATATCGAAGAGATGTACGCCGGTCACACCATCGTGAGGATGTTCGGTCACGAGCAGAAGTCTATCGACGAATTCGAGGAAATAACGAAACGCCTCGGCAAAAACGCCTTCATGGCGAACATGATATCGGGCATCCTGAATCCCGTGCTCACCCTCATCAAAAACATCAACTATCTCTCGCTCTGCCTGCTCGGCGGTTATTTCTATTTAGGCGTACACTCCGGAACGATCTCGGCGGCCTCCTTCGGCGGCATCGGCGATATCACGAAATTCCTCTCCTACTCCGGTTATTTCTCCTCGCCGATCATCAATCTTTCCAAGATCATCAACAGCATACAGTCCTCGCTCGCTTCCGCAGAGCGCGTTTTCGCCCTGCTGGATGAAAAAGAGGAAGATCCCGACCGTACCGACGCCGAGGAAAACGACCTTTCGAAAGGTCTGATCGAATTCAAGGACGTATCCTTCCGCTACGTGGAGGACAGACCGCTCATCGAAGGCCTCAATATCACGGCGCGTCCGGGCAGCGTGACCGCCATCGTCGGCCCCACCGGCGCGGGCAAGACCACGATCGTGAACCTGCTCATGCGTTTCTACGACGTGAACTCCGGCGCCATCTATATCGACGGCACGGATATCCGGGATATCTCCCGCAACAAGCTCCGTTCCGTTTTCGGCATGGTATTGCAGGACACGTGGCTCTTTAAAGGCACCGTAAAGGAAAATATCCGCTACGGCAACGCGGACGCCACCGACGAGGAGATCGAGGCGGCGGCAAAATCGGCGCACGCCTACGATTTCATCATGGCGATGCCCGGCGGGTTCGACGCGACTCTCGAAGAAGACGGCGCGAACATTTCGCAGGGCCAGAAGCAGCTCCTCACCATCGCGAGAGCGATCGTTGCCAACCCCACGGTACTCATTCTCGACGAGGCGACCAGCTCGGTGGACACCAAGACGGAGCAGCAGATACAGACCGCCATGGCGGAGCTCATGCAGGGCAGAACGAGCTTCATCATCGCCCACCGTCTTTCCACCATCAAGAACGCGGACAACATCCTCGTCATGAAAAAGGGCACCATCGTGGAGCAGGGCACGCATCAGCAGCTTCTCGACGCCGACGGCTTCTACGCTCTGCTGTACAATTCGCAGTACACCGACGGCATCCCGCCGGAGGATTAAAACGCACGACAGCTCAACTCTTATTTACACAAAATTCTTCCGAAGAAAGGAAAATCATATCATGTTAAAAGGTATTTCTCCCGTTATTTCTCCCGAACTCTTAAAGATCCTCTGTGAAATGGGTCACGGCGACGAGATCGTCATCGGCGACGGCAATTTCCCGGCCGCATCCAACGCGAAGCGCCTCGTGCGTCTCGACGGCCACGGCGTACCGGAGATTCTGGAAGGCATATTGAAGCTCATTCCGCTGGATACCTACGTGGAGTCTCCCGCCATGCTCATGGCGACCGGCGCGGGCGAAGCCACACCCGAGATATGGGCGAAATACGAAGAGATCATCACCGCCGAAAACGGCGAAACGAATATTTCGCAGATCGAACGCTTCGCTTTCTATGAGAGAGCGAGAAACGCCTATGCGGTCATCGCCACGGGCGAAAGCGCCATCTATGCCAACATCATTCTGAAAAAGGGTGTCGTAAAATAATGAAAAGAGTTTTAGCCTTCGATTTCGGCGCGTCGAGCGGACGCGCGATCCTCGGCATCTTCGACGGGGAAAAGATCACGCTCGAAGAGGTACACCGTTTTTCCAACGATCCCGTCATGCTCGGCGGCACGTTCTACTGGGACGTACTGCGCCTTTTCCATGAGATAAAGCAGGGCATACTGAAAGCGAAACAGGCGGGCGGCTTCGACTCCATCGGCATCGACACCTGGGGCGTGGATTTCGGTCTGCTCGACAAAAACGGCCGATTGCTCGAAAATCCCGTGCATTACCGCGACAAGCGCAACAACGGTATGATCGAAAAGTCCGGCGAGTTTCTTTCCAAAGACAGATTATACGATCTCACCGGCATCCAGTTCATGGAGTTCAACACCGCGTTCCAGCTTCTGAGTTTAAAGCTGAACCGTCCGGAGCTTTTGGAAAGAGCCGATTCTCTTCTCTTTATGCCCGATCTTTTCTCGTATTTCCTCACGGGAAACAAAGTCAGCGAATATTCGATCGCCACGACCTCACAGCTTGTGGACATCCATACGCGCGAGTGGAGCGAAGAGATCGTTTCCGCGTTCGGCCTGCCCGGGAAGATCCTTGAAAAGATCGTAAAGACCGGCACGGTGGTCGGAAAATTATCGCCGGAGCTCTGTGAAGAGCTCGGCGTGGAGCCCGTGGACGTCATCGCCGCCGCGGGACACGACACACAGTCCGCCGTTACCGCAGTACCGTCCAAAGAAAAGGACTTTGCCTTTATCAGCTGCGGAACATGGTCTCTCTTCGGCACCGAGCTCGACGCACCCATCGTCAACGATAAGTCCAAGGCGTTCAACGTCACCAACGAGGGCGGCTGGAACTATTCCACGGCGTTTCTCAAGAATATATGCGGTCTCTGGCTCATTCAGGAGAGCCGGCGTCAGTGGATGCGCGAGGGCAAAGAATATTCCTACGCGGATCTCGAAAAGCTCGCGCTCGCTTCGGAACCCTTCAAGTGCTTCATTGATCCCGACGCGCCCGATTTCGTCGCACCCGGCGATCTGCCGTCCCGTATCCGCGCCTACTGCGAAAGAACGGGGCAGGCGGTGCCCGCCACCGTCGGCGAGGTCGTAAGATGCATCTACGAGAGTCTCGCGCTCAAATATAAGTTCGTATTCAAAGGTCTGGAAGACTGCACGGGCAAAGCCTACGCCCACATAAACGTGGTGGGCGGCGGCACGAAAGACGGTCTGCTTTGTCAGCTCACCGCCGATGCCTGCGGCGTGCCCGTTTTTGCCGGTCCGATCGAAGCCACCGTGCTCGGCAACGTCGCCATCCAGCTCATGGCACAGGGTGAGATAAAGGACGTATACGAAGCGCGCCGGATCATCGCCGAGGGCGAAGATCTCAAGAAATTCCTTCCCGAAGACACGTCCGAATGGGACGAGGCTTATAAGGTTTACACGAAAATAATAGGATAATATGGAACTTACCGATATCAACGAGCTGAAAAAGCTCTTGTCCCGCTGCGGCTTCACATTTTCCAAGGCGCTCGGACAGAATTTCATCACCGATCCGGAGGTCTGCCCGAAAATGGCGGAGCTTGCGGGCATCGGACCGGAGGACGGCGTGATCGAGATCGGCCCCGGAGTGGGCGTACTCACGGTGGAACTTGCGAAAAAAGCGAAAAACGTCGTCAGCATCGAGCTGGACACGCGTCTCATCCCCGTACTTGCCAAAACGCTCGACGGCTGCCTCAACGTGCAGGTGCTCAATCAGGACGTACTGAAAACCGACCTCAAAGCTCTCATCGAAGAGAATTTCGCGGGGCAGAAGGTACACGTATGCGCCAACCTGCCGTATTACATCACCTCCCCTATCATCATGTATATCCTCGAAAGCCGTCTGCCGATCGAAAGCCTTACGCTCATGGTGCAGAAGGAAGCGGGCGACCGCCTCTGCGCTCCCGTCGGCTCGCGGGATTCGGGCGCCATCACCGTGGCGGTGAACTATTACGCGGCATCGAAAGTGCTTTTCCCCGTGGGCAGAGAGAGCTTCACTCCCTCTCCGAAGGTGGACAGCGAGGTCATACGGCTTATGATCCGCGAAAAGCCGCCCGTTGAAGTGCAGGATGAAAAATTCTTCTTCGACGTGGTGAAAGCGGCCTTCTCACAGCGGCGGAAGACCGCCGCCAACGGTCTTTCGAGCGGACTTTCCCTTTCCAAGGAAAAAGTGATCGCCGCGATCGAAGCCGCGGGGCTCTCCCCCACCGTCCGCGCCGAAGCACTGAAAATGGAGGAACTTGCAAAACTTGCGGACGAGCTTTATCGCATCCGGAATTAAAGGAAGTTATCATTCATGTCAAAATTCATCGTCATCGAGGGTCTGGACGGAACGGGAAAGACCACACAGATCAAAAAATTAGCGGAATATCTCGAAGCGCAGGGCGAAAAGGTGAAAATCACCTGCGAGCCTACGGAAGCGGCCTCCGGCAGGCTGATACGGCGCGTGCTTTCGGGAGAGATAAAATCCTCCCCGTGGGCGACGGCGGCACTGTTTCTCGCCGACCGCATCAACCACTGCGCCGATCCCGACAACGGCATCAAAAAAGCCCTCGACGAGGGATATACCGTGATCTCCGACCGCTATTATTATTCCACCTTTGCGTATCAGGGCTGCGAGACCGATTTAAAATGGGCGCTCGATATACATTATAATTGTCCCGAGCTTCTCACGCCCGATATCGTTCTTTTCCTCACCATGCCCGTGGAAAAATGTCTGGAGCGCATAAGAGCGAACCGACCCGAAAGCGCCATCGAGATCTATGAGAACGAGGAAAGCCTCTCTAAAACGTCGGCGCAGTTCGACAAGGTGTTCGACCTTATCAAGGACAAGGAAAACGTCGTATATATCGACGCCTCCGGCACGGTGGAAGAGGTAGCCGCCTCCGTAAGAGAAGCGGTCGCCCGCTGAATGTTTATGAAAAAACTGATCTTATTCGATTTTGACGGCACCGTCATCGACAATTCCGAGGGAATATTCAACTGCATAAAGTACGCGCTGGATAAAACGGGTACGCCGTATCCGGACGAAGCAACGCTGCGTCGCTTCGTAGGCCCAGCGCTGAATTACAGCTACTGCCAGTATATCGCCGACGACAAGGAAGCGGCGGAGCGGTTCGTGAGCGACTACCGCGAGCGTTACGCGCCCATCGGGCATACGGAATGCAGGCTTTATCCCGGCATAAAGGAAACGCTCGAAAAGCTCGTTTCCGACGGCTTCATCTGCGCGGTCTGCTCCGGCAAGCCCCTGCAGTTCGTTGAAAAGATCGTAAAGCTTCTGAACGTCGGGCATCTTTTTTCCGGCCTGTTCTGCCCCGGTTTTTCCAACCGTTCTTCGAGCAAATCGGAGCTCATCCTCGAAGCCGCGGAGCATTTCGGCGTAAAAAAAGAAGAAACGCTGATGATCGGCGACACGGTGTTCGATATCCGTTCCGCGAAGGAAGCGGGCGTGGACTCCATGGGCGTCACCTACGGTTTCTCCGAGCCCGGCGAATTGACGGCCGAGGGCGCGGAATACATCGCCTGCTCCCCCGCCATGATCTATAACACGATAACCTCCCGCCGCCCCTGCGTCGTTTTCGGCGCGGGCGAATACGCGGACGAGATCCCCGATCTGCCGGCGAACGCTTTCGTGATCGCCGCCGACGGAGGATATGACAAATGCCGGAAATTCGGCATCATTCCCGATCTGCTCATCGGCGATTTCGACTCGGTGGACGGCAGACCCGACTTCAACGGCGAAACGGTGCAGCTGCCCACGGTCAAGGACGTCACCGACACCGACGCCGCCGTTTCGGAAGCCCTGAAGCGCGGCTGCCGCGAATTCGTTTTCTTCGGCTGCGCGGGCGGCAGACCCGACCACACGATCGCCAATATCGCTCTTATGAAGCGTTTGTCGCAGCAGGGCATCAAAGCCGAAATGATCGGCAAGGGATATATTTACACCGCGGTGACGAACGGAACGCTCTGTCTTCCCGCGCGGGAGAAGGGTTACGTTTCCGTATTTTCTCTCTCGGAGCAGAGCACGGGCGTGTACGAAAAAGGGATGAGCTATTCCCTTTCGGACGCTTCGCTCACCGATACCTTCGCACTCGGCGTCAGCAACGAGTTCATCGGAAAGGACGTGTATATCGGCACGTCCGACGGGACCCTGCTGGTCGTGTATCAAAATTAATTCGGGATTCGGAATAAGTTTTTTTACATCGAGGCACGCAATTATATGTTGCGTGTCTTTAGCTTTATAAGGAACGGTAAATGGCAGTTTACACGCCGGAGGGCGTGTAAACAATAGTTTTCAGTTTTTAGTTTACAGTTTTCAGTCATGGAATAAACTGTACCCATAAAAATGGACACACCGATTTTAGTATTTTGGATGCACGTCCCAGAAAAGCGGACAAAAAAGTACATTCAAAACCCCGGAGATCGGACAGTGACAAAATGGGTACGGATATGGTAGAATGTATC
>JAZLHN010000211.1:0-14474 GCA_045616815.1 Acutalibacteraceae bacterium | reverse complement strand
ACCGGCGTTTACGTGCTCGTCGGCGGCTATATGGCTTCCGCCATCAACGATTTCATTCAGGGACTCATCATGCTCGTCGGTATCGTTGCCGTTATCGCAGCGGTGCTGAACGACAACGGCGGCTTCATGGCGGCGACCGGGGCTCTTGCCACCGGTGAAAACGGCGGGTGGCAGTTTGGCTCTTTCCTCGGGCCGAACCCCGTCTTCCTTCTGTTCGTCGTGCTTCTTACGTCGCTCGGCACGTGGGGCCTTCCGCAGATGGTCGGCAAATTCTATGCCATCACCAACGAAGACGCCATCAAAAAAGGCACGATCATTTCCACTCTGTTCGCCATCGTGGTCGCGGGCGGCTGCTACTTCCTCGGCGGCTTCGGCAGACTCTACAACGTAGACGTCGCCGCCGAAGGCTTCGACGCGGTCATTCCCGAAATGCTCTCAACGCTTTCTCCCATTATCATCGGCGTGTTTATACTGCTGGTGCTTTCCGCCTCCATGTCCACGCTTTCCTCGCTCGTTCTCACGAGCGGCTCTACCTTAACGCTCGACTTTATCGTTCCTCTCACGAAAAAAGAGATACCGGAAAAGAAAAAAATGCTCATCATGCGTATTTTTATCGCTGTGTTCATCGTGATCTCCGCCGTGATCGCCATCAAGCAGGCGTCGAACAAGAGCCTTCTTATCGCGCAGATGATGGGTGTTTCGTGGGGCGCTTTGGCCGGCTCCTTCCTCGCTCCCTTCCTCTACGGTCTGTACTGGAAGAAGGTCACAAGACCCGCCGTTGCCGCATCGTTCATTTTCGGTGTCGGACTTGAGATCGTACAGCTCCTTATTTCTCTCGGAACGTTCTCCGTTGCCGACGTTCCCGTGCTCGGCTTCGTGTTCACCAATTCGCTGTACTCCGGCGTATTCGCTATGGTGGGCGGACTCATCCTCGTTCCCGTCGTGAGTCTCATCACCCGCAAGGCCATTCCCGCGTCCGTTGAGGCGACGTTTGAATGTTACAACGATAAAAAGACCGTTGAGATCACCGATAGCCTCGGCAAATGATTTTTGAAAGCTCGGACTTCTCCGTAAAAAGAGAAGTCCGTTTTTTTGCCCTTAAAACCGTACATTTGTTCTGAAAAACTGTTGCATATTCTTACGTTATGCGTTAAAATAAAATAAAACTTTTCGCGAATGGGGTGAGAATACGGACGTCAAAGCTTTTCTCGAGAAAATGAATGAGGATCTCCGCCTGAAAAGCCCGTCCGTTTTCTCCGAAAAAACCTATACGGACGAGCCGATCGTACACACCGCGGCGCAGATGAAGAGCTACGAGCCGCCCGAGTACCGCGAAATGCGGAAAATCCGCTTTGCCGCCTATGAAAAGGGATGGTCGGCCGAGCACGTCTTTTACGAGCAGGCGAAATTCATGGAAAACTTCGAGGACGATTACCGGTTCGACGGTACGTTCCACAGCTTTTTCCCCACCTACGCGGATATGACGACCGAACAGCTCCGCGGCTATTTTTCGTGGAGAACGGCCGTCCGTCGGGGAGAAACGCCGCCCGCGCCCGCCTCGTTCGCGTTCGTTTATATTTACGAGCTGCTGAATCTGATCGGCGTCGACGGCCCGGAAGAAGGGTTCTTCCGGCTCAACGCTTTTTTTAAGAATTATATCCCGCTGATCCCGGAGATATCCCATTACGCCGATACGTGGCTCAAGGATCATATCGCTTTTTACGATCTTGACGTTTCGCTGTTTTCCGCTTACTGCGATCTTTCGCACGAAAAGGATATCGCCGTCGTTATGAATTGCGCGCAGACGGACGGCAGAGAGCTTTTCGACGCGCTCGTACGGCTCTGCGCCTACGATATCCGTGAGTCCGCTTTTTACAAAGAACATCCGCGCGAGTATGCCTACGCCGTGTGTACGGCTCTGCGCGCCTACACCGTGAAATACGATAAGAGCCATAAAACCGCTTTCTCCGAAAAGCTGTTCGGACGCGTCTGCGGTATGCCGTACACCGTTTTCGGCTCCGCGGTGTTTTACGACCGCACAAAAACGCGCGACCACGAGACCGTGCTTTGCGAAAACGACCGGTATACGTTCACCTCCGGCCGCTGCGTCTGCTTCCGCTGTTGGGGGCGGCGCGGAAAAAGCGCGGAGCTCGGCGCGTACGTAAAGTACGTCGAATCGCTTCTGCGCGAAGTCTTCGCTTACGAAAAACCGCTCAAAGCCGATTGTCCTGCAAAACCGTTTGAAAAGATCGCGAAAGAAGCCGCAGAAAAGGCTTATAAATCAGCGGAAAACGAAGCGGAGAGCGAAAAACGCCGCTACGTCGATACCTCTTTGCTCGACGGTATCCTTCTTTCCGCCGACAAAACGCGGGAGAAGCTCATCACGGAGGAAGAAAGAGAAGAGGAAGTCACCGTTTCCGTAAAAGAGCCGGAAAAGGAGCCGGAGAAAGAGTCGTGCGCGGAAGAAGAAAAATCTTCTCTTCCCGTATCGCCGGACGAGCTCGGCTTTCTGAAATGCCTCTTAAGCGGTGAAAACGCTTCCGGTTATGCGTCGGCGCACGGTGTGAAGATCAGTTTGCTCTGCGACGGCATCAACGAAAAACTGTACGACCTTTTTTACGATACGGTCGTGGATTTCGACGGCGATACGCCGTTCATCATCGAGGATTACGCGGAAGAACTCCGTGAAATGACGGAAGGATAAGCTATGGAAATTCCGAGAAGAATATCATCTGTGATCATCAATGCTCTTTCGAGCGGCGTCGTGCCGCGGGTAGGGCTCTCCTATATCACCGTCGGCAGGGAGGCCGAGATCGACGCCCTGCTGCACGACGCGGAGCTGGTCGCCGACGGCGGCGCGTCGTTCCGCTTCATCTGCGGCAAATACGGCGCGGGCAAGAGCTTTCTTCTGCAGGCGATGCGGAATAAATTATTGAGCGAAAATTTCGTCGTAGCCGACGCCGATCTCTCTCCCGAACGCCGCTTACACGGCACGAGCGGGCAGGGGCTTGCCACCTATAAGGAGCTCATCGGCAATCTTGCCACGAAGACCCGTCCCGAGGGCGGCGCCTTATCGCTCGTGCTCGACCGCTGGATCGACTCCCTCTGCTCCGAAACGGCGGCAAATACCGCTTTTGAAACGGGTACCGCCGAATTCTCGGAGGCGGTGAGAAAACGCATTTACGAGGTCGTGAACGCCGTTTCCGAACTCGTGCACGGCTTCGATTTCGCCCGTCTGCTCGTTTCATACTATAACGCTTATGAAGCCGACGACGCGGAATTGAAAGGCAAGGTGCTCAAATGGTTTCGCGGCGAATATTCCGGGAAAACGGAAGCGAAAGCCGAGCTCGGCGTGAATATCGTCATCACCGACAGCGACTGGTACGATTATATAAAGCTTTTCGCTTTTTTCTTCAAAAAGGCGGGCTATGCCGGCTTCGTTGTGCTTATCGACGAGCTTGTAAATATATATAAGATCCCGAACGCGATCACCAGACAATATAACTACGAAAAAATCCTCACCATGTTCAACGATACCCTGCAGGGGCGGGCGAAATATCTCGGCATGATCCTGTGCGGTACGCCACAGTGCATCGAGGATACCCGCCGGGGCGTTTACAGCTACGAGGCGCTGCGCTCCCGCCTTACCACCGGAAAATTCGGCGGCGACGATGCTTCCATGCTGCTTTCGCCCGTCATAAAACTGAAAACGCTCACCAAGGAAGAACTCGTCGTTTTGTGCATCAAGCTGAACGATATCCATTCTTCGCTTTTCAAGTATGAAACGCGGGTGACGCGGGAGGACTGCGTAAGCTTCATCGCGGCGGAATTTTCCCGTGTCGGCGCCGAAGTGAACGTCACGCCCCGCGAGGTCATCCGTGATTTTATCGAGCTTCTGAACCGCCTCATGTCCTCTCCGAACGAGACCGTCGGCTCCGTTATTTCTTCTGCCGGCTTTTCTTTTTCGAGCTCTGCCGGAGAAGAGGAAGACGAGTTCGCGGAATTTACAGTATGATATCCGGAGTATGAATTATGTCCGTTTTTGACCGATACGCTCCCTTTATTCAGGATTATATCTACCGCAATAACTGGGAGTCTCTGCGCGCCGTGCAGGTCGCGGCGGGCGATGCCATTTTCAATACCGACGATAACGTCCTGCTGACGGCGTCCACCGCCTCCGGCAAGACCGAGGCAGCGTTTTTTCCCATCCTTACGCTTTTTTCCGAGGACCCGCCCGCGTCGGTCGGTGCTCTCTACATAGGACCTCTCAAAGCGCTCATCAACGACCAGTTTTCGCGCCTCAACGAGCTTTGTTACGAGGCGCATATCCCGGTGTGGCACTGGCACGGCGACGTCTCGCAGACGCATAAAAACAAACTGCTGAAAAATCCGTCCGGCATCCTGCAGATCACGCCCGAATCGCTCGAAGCGCTGCTCATGCATAAGCACGCGGCGGTGTCGAGCCTGTTCGGCGATCTTCGCTTCATCGTCATCGACGAGGTGCATTCTCTCATGCGCGGCGACCGCGGCGGGCAGACGCTCTGTCTCATCGAGCGTCTTTCCAAAATGGCGGGCGTCAATCCACGTCGGATCGGTCTGTCCGCCACCATCGGCGATCCCGAGGAAACGGGGCGTTTTTTGGCCGCGGGCACGGGACGGAATACCGTTATTCCCCGCATCCAGGCGCCGCCCGTCAAATGGCGCGTTTCGATGGAGCATTTCTACGTACAGGGAGAACAGGCAGGTGCGGATAAACAAATCGAAAACGCCCTGCCCGTATTAGAGGAGGCCACCGACGCCGCCCCCGTGCAGGCCGATCCCGGCATCGGCTATATATTCGAGCACACGCGCGGCAAAAAGTGCCTTGTGTTCGTGAATTCCCGCGAGGAGTGCGAGACCGTCACCACGACCCTGCGACAGTATTGCGAAATAAAGAACGAGCCCGACCGTTTCCTCATCCACCACGGCAATCTCTCTTCGTCTTACCGTGAGACCGCCGAAGAGGTGATGAAGGACGACAGCCGTTTCGATACCACCGTCACCACGGCGACGCTCGAGCTCGGCATTGATATCGGACGGCTCGAACGCGCGTTCCAGATCGACGCGCCTTACACCGTTTCGTCCTTTTTGCAGCGCATGGGCAGAACGGGTCGGCGCGATCTGCCGCCCGAAATGTGGTTCGTCATGCGCGAGGATATGCCGGAGGCGAGGGCACTTCTGCCTTCCACCGTGCCGTGGAAGCTATTGCAGGGCATCTCTCTCGTACAGCTTTACCGGGAGGAAAAATGGGTGGAGCCTCCGAAATTGGACCGGCTGCCGTTTTCTCTTCTGTATCATCAGACCATGTCCACGCTGGCTTCCTGCGGGGAGTTAACGCCCGCGGAGCTTGCCAAAAAAGTGCTTACGCTGACCTATTTCCACCGCATAAGCACCGACGACTATAAACAGCTTCTGCAGCATCTTATTTCCATTGACCATATTCAGCGCACCGAAACGGGCGGCCTCATCGTGGGGCTTGCCGGCGAACGCGTGATCAATTCCTTCAAGTTCTACGCCGTTTTTCAGGAGAATGAGGAATACACCGTGCGCTGCGGTTCCGAAGAGCTCGGCACGGTCGTGAAGCCGCCGCCTCCCGGTGAAAAAATCGCCATCGCGGGGCACGTGTGGGTCGTGGAAGAGGTCGACCGGAAAAAACATCTCGTATACTGCGAGCAGGTCAAGGGCATCGTGCCCGCCTATTTCGGAGAATGCCCCGGTGACATCAACACGAAAATACTCGAACGCATGAAAAAAGTCCTCAAAGAGGACTGTGATTATCCTTATATCATGAAAAACGCCAAGGCGCGCCTGGAGCAGGCGCGGCACACGGCGGCGCTTTCGGGCGTGGCCGATACGCCGCTCATCAATCTCGGCGGCAATGAATGGGCACTTTTTCCGTGGCTCGGCACCTACGCCTTTTTCGCGCTCGAGCGTTTTCTGAAAATAAAATGCGCCGATAAATTGGGACTTCGCGGGCTCGATTCCTCCCGTCCGTTCTTTATCCAGTTCAAGATGAGCGCGTCAGCGGAGCGCTTTTTCGAGGTCCTCAAAGAGGAAGCGGATAAGGAATTCGATCCGATGGAGCTCGTTTACCCGAAGGAAGTCCCGCTGTTTGAAAAATATGACGAATATGTGCCCGCCGAGCTTGTCAAAAAAGGCTTTGCCTACGGCATCCTCGATATCGACGGCATGAAAAAACGCATCATGGCGTGGTAAGTTGCAGTGTTGCATTTTTTCTGAAAGATGGTATACTATCTATATACAAAAGGAGTGACGAAATATGATGTATCCGTTTTTGACTCTTGATGACGGAACGGAAATTGTGCACTCGGAGTTTAAGTCCGATCATACCGTAAAGGTATACATGGAAAAGCCGGATGAAAAGGACGGCTTCCATTACGCATCCTGTTGGTTGCCCGAATACCGTTGGGAGGATATTTTCGGCTTTAATACGGAAGAAATAGAAAGATACCGTGATATTATCGCTTCGACTGCACATCTTATTATGCAGTTTGCGAAAGAAGGTGGCTTCGACAGTGCCGCAGGTTTTTAAGATAGGTTCCTATTGGGTCTATTTCTGGGCAAATGAGAACGAGCCGCTTGAGCCGGTTCACGTCCATGTAGCGCAGGGAGCACCAAAGGCCAACGCCACGAAAATATGGATAACTAAAGCCGGAAAGTGTTTGCTTGCCAATAACAATTCCGAAATTGACGATCGAACGCTGAATAATATTTTGCGTATCATTGAAGCGCGCAGTTCGGAGATAATCGCAAAATGGCAGGACTTTTTCGGAGTATGCAATTATTATTGCTGAGGAAATATGACAGAACTGATCTTTTCATTCGACACCGAGGATTTTACCTCGAATAAAGCCGCCGACGCCATCCTGGCGGAAGCGGAGATCCTGCGCCGGCACGGCGTAAAGGGCAATTTCTGCCTTGTGGGACTTTTAGCGGAGCAGCTTATGAAGTGGGGAAGGGACGACGTTCTCGATGCGCTGAAATATCATGAGATCGGCTGTCACACCTACGGGCATACCCTGCATCCGATGATAAACGAATATACCGACACTCAGGATTTTTTCACCGCGCGCGATGAGGTCGTCCGGCAGGAGACGAAAGCGGTCGGAATGATAAAAAAGGCGACCGGCGCCGATAAAATTTACGTCGCGGTGCCGCCCGGCAATCAGAAATCCTACGCCGCCATGTACGCCTATGCCGATATGGGCATCCCGATCTATGCCGACACGTTCTGTGATCCGGAAAACGGGGGAGGCTCGTTCTATTGCAATATCTTCCACGTGGAGTACGCCCATTGCTTTGAAGAGTACGGCTTCAACGGCACGGAAAAGGACTTCCGCGGCGTGTTGGACGAGCTCGCGCAAAGAAAACGCGCCGTGATCTATACGCATCCCAATCAGGCACTGTTCGACGAGTGGTGGGATATTCTCAACTACGACAAGGAAAACCTCGTCCCGTTCGGCGAATGGAAGACCTGTCACCGCCGCCCGGAGAGCGAGACGAAGAAATTTTATAAAAATCTCGATCTGCTGCTCACGCTGATCGAAAACGACCCGCGTTTTAAGATCGTTACGTATTCCGATGTCGCAAAAGAGCTTGCAAAGGAGCCGCCGCGCGTTATCACGCAAAAAGATGTCCCCATGCTTCGCGCCTGCCTGAAAAAAGAATTTTTCCCCGTCGTGAAGCCCGCATCCTTTTCTCTTTCCGATATCTTTTATGCCTGCGCCGAGCTGCTGCGGGGAGAAGAAAAACACGTCTGCCAAAAGGTGTACGGCTTTTTGTCGCAGCCCTTTGCCGTTGAAAACTGCTTCACCGTAACGGCGGAAGAAATGAGAAACAGTGCGAAAAACGTAGATACGTCCGCGTTCCTGCCCGAAAAGATCGCCGTCGGCGAAAAAATTCTCGGCCCCGCCGACTGGCTTTTTGCGGCACTTGACATTCTTTGCGGAGAAGAAATTTCTGTTGTAACCCCGAAAAAACAGCTTCCGCCTCTTGACTGTCTGCCGCAGGTACGCGACTGCTCGTTCCGGGGTACGTGGAGACATTCGGATTCGTTTGAGGACAAATATCTGTCCGACCGCCTGCGCCTGCAGTGCTGGACGATGCGCTTTCCCGAATAATATGTAAAAAACAGAGTCGGATCGCTCCGGCTCTGTTCTTTATAAAGCTCATTATTTCCGTCAGATTACGGTAAATTCGGCGTAAGCGATGCATCCGGTCGCGGCAGGGGAGTTAAAGGGCTTGATCAGTCGATAATTTCCCGGCGACAGCGGCTCGGCAAGATCGCAAGCGTTGACCGTAAAGGTATATTCCAGCATAGGCACAAGCGTTATGTATATTTCGTTTACACCGTACCCATCGGCAAATTCCAACGGTTCCCAGCCGTTTTCCGTCTGCTTTTCAACGGTGTACTTGGGCGTAAAGGAAATCTCCCGGTTGGTTTTGTTTTTGCAGGTAACAACGATTTCCTGCGTTGAAGCAGTAATATTTTCGGAAACGGTCATTTTCATTCCGTCCGGCTGAAAAGGCAGCAGTGAAAAAACCAAAACGAGAAGCATATTGAGAAGCTTGGAAAACAAAACGCTTTTTGACAGAATCGCAGTCATGGTGATCCCTCCTTCCTTTTGTTTTATTTTCGGAAAAACTCCGCGGAAGTGTTTCCTGTAACTTAAGAATATCATTTAAAATAACTTGTGTCAATATATATTTTGCGTAACAAGATAATAAGGTTTGCAAAATATATTTGACACTCCGTTTTCCGTATGATAATATAAAAACAGAGGGGGGATGTACCTTGCAGAAGACCGATAATTTCAGACGAGGCACGGTGGAGCTTGCCGTACTGTGTGTCTTGCTTACCGGCGAAAAGTACGGGTATCAGATCGTGCAGGAGATCTCGGAACGCAGCGGCGGTCTGTTCAGTATACCGCTGGGCACGCTTTATCCGGTATTGTATCGGTTTTCCGAAAGCGGCTACATCTCCGACCGTGATGAAATCGTGGGAAAAAGACTGCGCAAGTATTACAAACTGACAGAAAGCGGCAAAAGCTACTATGATTCGCTTCTGGAAGAGTACAGAAATATGACAAGCGGCATTGATAGAATTACGGGAGGGATCGCGGATGACAACAGCGGAGATTAAAGCCTATCTGAAAGAAACCGAACGCAGTCTGACCTGTCCGGGAAAGGCAAAAAAGCGGATCATGGAGGATCTGGAAAAAGAGACTGCCGCGTTTGCTGCCGAAAATCCCGATGCGGGAAAGAATGAGCTGATAAAACTGTTCGGCGCACCGGAGGAAATAGCGGCGTGCGCAAACAGCGAAGCAGGACAGCCGGTCAAAGGCGTCAATCTAAAAAAAGCGATCCTTTGTGCGTTAACGGTCGCTTTGATTCTTTATGCTGCTTTTATCGTGATCAGTCTTGTGGACGTTCACACGGAAGCGCACGGTTATTTTGAAAGCGGTATTCTGACGGTATTTCCCGTTTTGGGGGTGGACGTATGAAAAAGCTTCTGTGCATATTGCTTGCCGTGCTGACCGTTCTTCCGTTCGGTACTGCTGCCGCAAAAGCCATCGTCCCGACAGCATGGGACGGCATCGAAACCTTTGAGGACGGTTCATATCTGATACTTTCCGGGGCAGAGCCGGAAGAAAACGAAGCGGAGCCGGTAACCAATCTGTTTGTCCGGTTGATGAATTTGCTGAAAAAGTTGTTTTCTTTGCTGCTCGGCATAAAGGAGAGCACAAGGGAGGCCGGCGGCGAAAAATATCTGTCCTATTATTCTTCCGACGGAACACTGCTGTGGACGGTAACACTAAAAGCAAAGTTCCGTTATTCCGATGCCTTCGCCGAATGTGTTGACGCACAGCTGTCGACGCAAATGTTTGATCGTGACTGGCAGCTTGTTACTTCCGATTGCAGTAAAAACGGAAACAGTGCTTCGGCTTCCTTTTCAGTCCGACAGACAAAACTCGGTATACCGCTGAAAAGTATAACAAAGACACTCGTGCTTACCTGTGACACCAACGGAAAATTGAAATGAAAATACAGAGTCGGATAGTTCCGGCTCTGTATTTTTTTCAGTCAGAAGTATTTATTTTATATGTTTCGAGACAAATGCGTCCGTTTTCTCCCAGTACATCTCCGGATGGAGCTCGCAGGACTGGTCGTGCTGTGCGTCCGGCACGGACAGCTTTTCTTTTTCCGCCGAGCAGGCGTTATAAAGAACGTCCATCATCGCGTAGGGAACGAAAACGTCTTTTTCTCCGTGGATGAAGAGCGTGGGCGTTTTGGAACGGCTCACCGCGTCGAGAGGCGAACACTCCTTGAATCCCCAGCCGAGAAAAAGCTTTGCGAAGCTGTCGGCGGCGTTCAGGAACGGAAAAGCGGGCAGGTGAGCCACCTTGCTTATCTGTTCCTTGTATTCTTCCCAGCAGTCGGTGTAACCGCAGTCGGCGACGGCGCATTTTACGTTGGCGGGCAGTTCTTCTCCGGTCGTGAGCATCGTGGTGGCGGCGCCCATGGAGCAGCCGTGGAGGATGATCTCCGCTTGCGGGTCGAGAGCGGCGATGTAGTTGATCCACGCCACGATATCATAGCGCTCGAAATATCCCATCGAGCAGGTTTTATGCTCGCTTTTCCGGTGTCCGCGCAGATAGGGGAAAAGCGTGTTGAAGCCCTGCTTATAATAGTGGATGCCCTGATTTGCCATCGTGCGGGGGCGGGAGGTGTAGCCGTGGATGAGGATCGCCCATTTGTGGCTGACCTCCGGCTGCTTTATGATCTCGGCGTGAAGCGGTATCCCGTCGGCGCCGAGAATGGTATGGTCGGAGGGCATATTGTTTTCGAACCAGTCGTCCGCCTCGCGGAAGAGCTCGTCGTGTACGTAACGGGTCATCCGGACCGGGTCCTGCAGGGGATCTTCGGGATTTTTATTGAGTCTTTTCCTGCCTAAGACCTGCGTGCAGAGCAGTCCTCCGAAGCCGTAGTATGCAGCGGCGGTGCCTGCGGCGAGACCGAGAGCGGTCTTTGCGATCTTTTTTGCGTCTGCCATCGTTATCTCTCCCTCATTCAAATATAGATTTATTATATTCGAAGAGAAAATATATTTCAAGTCCGCTTTTTTCTTCATTTCGTTTGCATTGTTTTAGTATGCGTATTATAATAACAAAAAAAGCGAAGAAGGCAAAACAATGACTTACATTGAGTTTTTCGATAAAGAGGTCGTCGATAATTTCTGCGCGTGCCTTTCGCGTGCGCCGGAAAAGATCATTTTCATGGGCGACAACAAAGCGATCATCTCCCGGTATTTAGAGCGCTTCCGCCGTTTGCTCGACGAGCGCGGATGGAAAGTCGAGTTGGAGATCAGAGGCGTGAACCGGAATAAGCTCTCCGAGATCATCGAGGTCTTGTCCGATATCGTCGAAAACGAACCGGAGTGCGTATTTGAGCTTACGGGCGGCACGGAGCTGTACCTGATCGGTCTCGGCGCGGTCTGCGAGCGCTATCCGGACAAAAATATCCAGATGCAGCGCTACAACGTGCTCGAAAACAAGCTTTACGACTGCGATGACAACGGAAAAGTGATCGCGGATATGACGACTCCCGCCTTATCGGTGACGGAGAACGTGAATCTGTTCGGCGGCGAGGTCGCTTTTTCCGACGAGGTCGAAAACGGCACCTATCGCTGGCGGCTTGACGACGATTTCGTTGCCGATATCAAAAATATGTGGGATATCTGTCTCGGGTGCACTTCCACCTCCCTGTGGAACGCGCAGATACAGAGCTTCGGTGCCGCCGTGGCCCAGTCCGAGGGCGCGGGCGAGCTTTCCGTGTTCGTTCCTGAAGCGAAGCTCGAAAAACACAAAAATTCGATTTTCATCAATGATCATATCGTATCCCGCCTCGAAGAATGCGGCATGATCAACAATTTTATCCATAACGGATATCTTGCATTCGATTTCAAGAACGAACAGGTGAAGCGCTGTCTGACCAAGGCGGGGCAGGCGCTCGAAATGATCGTATACGCGCTCGCTTCCGAAGCCGCGGATGAAAACGGAAAACCGGTCTACAACGACGTGATGAACGGCGTATATATGCAGTGGAACGCCACGGCGGACGAGGAAGACCGCGTCCACGTCACCGATAACGAGATCGACGTGATGATGATGCGCGGCGTCATCCCCGTATTTGTATCCTGCAAAAACGGCTTCGTCGATATCGACGAGCTCTATAAGCTGAATACCGTGGCGGGACGCTTCGGCGGCCGTTACGCCAAAAGAGTGCTCGTTGCCTCCGCTCTGCCGGATACCGACGCAGGGCAGGCGATCCGTCAGCGTGCTTCCGAAATGCGCATCGAACTCATCGAGCCGCAGAATATGACCGACGACGAGCTGAAACAAAGGCTTGCCTCCTGTTGGAATACCCGCAAATATTGAGAAACGGAGAAACGAAATGGTCAACTATTATCCCGATTTTTTCAACGACGTTTTCGGCCCCGTGATGCAGCCCGGATCGAGCTCTCACACGGCGGGTCCCTGCCGGATCGGCAGACTTGCCAACGATCTTGTAAAAGGAAAACTGAAGAAGATCAGCGTTCATCTCGATAAAAACGGCTCGTTCGCGGGCACGTTCGGGCTTATGAGCGAGGATCTCGGTATGCTTTCGGGGGCTTACGGTCTTCTGCCGGACGACGAGCGCATGTTCGATATCAAAGATATCCTCGCCGCCGAAAAGATCGGCTGGGAGTTTGTCTATGAGGATTTTTCCGCGGGAAGCCATCCGAACGCCGTAAAGTTCGTTCTTACGGATGAAAACGGCACCGAAACGTATCTGCTCGGCAATTCCACCGGCGGCGGCATGGTGGAGACCGTGGACGTAAACGGCGTAAAATACCCGTTCGTGGGCGACAGTTATCTTTACTGCCTTGCCGAACGCCCGGAAAACGGCGATTTTGAGACCGTGAAAAACGCCGCGGGCGAAGAATTCTATATTGTAAAGACCGATGAAGAGCAAAAGGGACTTGATCTTGTGTTCCGTCTTCGTCCCGTGCTCCCGGTGCATTCTCCTTCCGCCAGAAAAGAGCAGCTTTTCGACAGCTTCACCGCATGGCGCGATTTCGCGGAAAAGAATTCTCTCACGCTTGCCGAGGCGGCGGTCGAATACGAAAAACGCGCCTCCGGACTCACTGCCGAAGAGATCGTAAAGCGGATGGAAACGCTGAAAAGCTATATGCGGGCGCAGACGCAGAACGCCTATGAGGACGATTCCGCCGTGCTCGAAAATCCGTACACGGGCTTCCATTTCCGCGACTGGAGAAAATATGAACAGTCTCCCACGCTTGCGGGCGGCGTTTCGGCGCTTGCCACACATTATGCGTTCGGCGTGCAGGCGCAGGCGAGGGGAGTGCGGCTCGTTCCCGGCCCCATGGGAACGGGAGGCGGCTATCTCTATGCAGCCCTGCGTGCCGTAAAAGAGACCTACGGCTTTTCCGATGAAAAAGAAACGGAAGCGCTTCTCGTAGCCGCGGCGGTCGGCGCGGTCGCTTATACGAGAACGAACCCCACCGGCGAAATGACCGGCTGCACGGGCGAATGCGGCGTTTGCGGCGCGATGGCGGCGGCAGCGATCACCTATCTTGCGTGCGGTACTCCCGTGCAGGTGGAAAACGCCGCGTCTCTGATGCTGCAGGCGGCCGTCGGCTGGCCGTGCGATCCCATTCCGGGCGGACTCAATCAGCCGTGCATCAGCCGCGTGCTCACCGCCGTCAATATGTCGATCGTCTTTTCCGACCTTGCTCTTTCGGGAAAGGAGGCGCTCCTGCCGTTCCACGAGGTTCTCGATGTGATGGATCGCATGGGAAAGGAAATGCCCGCGTCGCTCAAATGCATGTCCTGCGGGGGAACGTGTACCGCCCCCACCGCCGCAAAATGCAAGGCGGAATACGAGAAATGGTATGCGGAAAAGTAATTTTCGGTAGGAGTGAGATAAATGGATACTCTCGGTATGGGGAGGTTTTTCAACAGAACGAAAGTCCCCGGAAAAATGATGCTTTCGCTTCATCTTCTCGGCTTGGCGGTAATCCTCGCCGTGATCTTTCATTCGCGTGACAGGATACTGTGCGCTTTCGCCATGCTTTTTTCGTCCTTCGGCGACTATATGCTCGTAGATGAACTGGAAGAGAGCCGGAAAAAGCATAAGATCAGAAACGCGTTTATTCTCGGCGGCGGTATGTTTATCATCGCTCACGTTTTGTATATCCTTACGTTCTTTTCTTTGCTGAAAAAATCCGGTTTTTCGCTTTTGCACCTGAACGGCGGCTCGTATGCAGCTTTCGGTATCGCGGCGGCGCTTATCGCCCTTTTTGCCGTGATCTGCGCAAAAAGAAAAGACTTTTCCAAATACCCACTGTTCCT
>JAZLHN010000210.1:0-6327 GCA_045616815.1 Acutalibacteraceae bacterium | reverse complement strand
AGAAAGAGAGGAATCATTATGGAACCGCTTGTACTTACGGTCGATATCGGAACACAAAGCATAAGAGCTCTTCTCAGCAAAAAAGACGGCACATTCTACGACGTTTACCAGCAGAAATACGAAACTCCCTACTATTCCTCGGCTCCCTTCCGGGCGGAACAGAAACCCGATTTCTATTTCGACGAGCTTTGCGAGGTATGCAAGAAGCTCACGGCACGGAATCCGGACGTCATCAAAGACATTATCTGCGTTACCGTTACGCTCATCCGCGACACCGTCATGTGCCTGGATAAGGACAAAAAGCCCCTGCGCGATATCATCCTCTGGCTCGATAAGCGCGAAGCAAAATTCGACGATCCGTTCCCCGCTTCGAAAAAAGCGATCTTCAAAGCGGTGGGCATGACTGACGCCACCGTCGTGCAGTATCAATCCTCTGTCTGCAATTGGATCATGCAGAACGAGCCCGAATTATGGGCAAAAACAGACAAATACGTTTTCCTTTCGGCGTACTTAAACTACAAGCTTACCGGTCGGCTCGTGGACTCCATCGGCAATATGGTAGGCCATATTCCCTTTGACTATAAAAACAAAAAATGGATGGGCAAAAATTCGCTCACCCGCTGTATCACCGACGTGCCCGCCGAAAAGCTTCCCGATATCATCCCACCCGGAGATACCATCGGCGCGATCAGCAAGGAAGCCTCCATTCTTACGGGCATTCCGGAAGGACTTCCTCTGATAGCGACGGGATCGGACAAAGGCTGTGAAACGCTCGGTCTTTCGGTCATCCACGACGGCAGCGCAGCACTCTCCTTCGGTACAACGGCAACCATTCAGGTAGCGACGAAAACGTATTTCGAACCGCAGCAGTTCATGCCCGCTTATCCCGCCATCATAAAGGATATGTTCAATCCCGAGATACAGATCTATCGCGGCTACTGGATGCTCTCCTGGTTCATCAAGGAATTCGGCGCAGCGGAACGGACGGTGGCGGAGACTATGGGCATCAGCCCCGAGGAAGTTTTCAACTCCCACCTGAAAGAAGTACCTCCCGGATGCGACGGACTTATTTTACAGCCCTACTGGACGCCCGGCATCACGATACCGAACGCCAGAGGCACCATGGCAGGCTTCACGGACGTACACACCCGCTATCACATGTACCGTGCCATCATTGAGGGCATCAACTTCGCACTTATGGACGCCATGTATACGATCGAGAAGCGTTCCGGTAAAAAGATCGACACGCTCTACGTCAGCGGCGGCGGCTCCAGAAGCGATGAAATACTGCAGATCACCGCGGATATGTTCGGTCTTCCCGTAAAACGCATCCAAACGCACGAGGCGTGCGCTCTCGGATCCTCTCTCGCCGGCTTCGTAGCCATGGGCGAATTCAAAGATTACGACGAAGCGATCAAGGCTATGGTGCATGAAAAAGACGTATTCACGCCCGATGCAAAGAATCACGAGATCTACGCCGAGCTCTTCGGCGAAATATATTCCAAACTGTACAAACGCCTGGACGGCTTATATAAACGTGAAAAAAACATATATAAAAGGAGAAATAAAGCATGAGCACAAAACCGTATAAGGGCTTTGAGCCCGCCTGGATAAAAACGCCGGCTCCCGCCGACAGCTACCGTTCCATTTTCCGCTGGGGCGATCCCGAATTCGTGAAATATCCCAAGGAGTCCCTTTATAACCTCATGAAGGGCACCTTCAAGATGACCGACGACGATTTCAAGACCTACTCGATGGATATCGGCTTCTCCCCCGTTGACCTGTCTGCGGAATGCAAGCCGAAGATCGAGAAAAAACACGTGGACGCTCTCAAAGAGATCGTGGGCGAAGCTTTCGTTTCACAGAGTGATTACGACCGTCTTTCCGTTGCCTACGGACAGACCGCGTACGATCTTATGCGTATGCGTCAGCACAGATATGAAAGTCTGCCGGACGTAGTCGTTTTCCCGTCCGAAAGTGAGCAGATCGAAAAGATCGTTGCCTACTGCACCGAAAACAAACTTCCCCTTTACGTCTACGGCGGCGGCTCGAGCGTAACGAGAGGTGTGGAATGTATCAAAGGCGGCGTTTCTCTCGACATGAGAAAGCGTTTCAATAAGATCCTTGCCTTCAACGAGACCGATCAGACCATTACCGTGCAGGCAGGCCTTTCCGGTCCCGCTCTTGAAAACGCGCTCAATCACGCGGTGGACAATTTCCACGCCACAAGAAACTACACCTGCGGCCATTTCCCGCAGTCCTTCGAGTTTTCGAGTGTCGGCGGCTGGGTCGTGACCCGCGGCGCCGGACAGAACTCCACCTACTACGGCACCATCGCCGATATCGTACTTTCACAGAAATACGCCACTCCGAGAGGCCCCGTCAAGACGAGCCATTATCCGAGAGAAGCGACCGGTCCCAACCTCAATCAGATCATGATGGGCAGTGAAGGCACCTTCGGCGTGCTCACCGAAGTGACACTGAAAGTTTTCCGCTTCATGCCCGAAAACAGAAAGAGATATTCCTATATTTTCAAGGACTGGCCCACAGCTATGGACGCCGCCCGTGAAATGATGCAGTGCGAATGCGGCTTCTCCTCCGCCTTCCGTCTTTCCGACCCCGAGGAAACGAACCTTATGCTCCGCCTTTACAACGTGGACGATACTCCCCTTGAACCGCTGCTCAACGCAAGAGGCTACAAGGATATGGAGCGCTGCCTTTTCTTAGGCTTCACCGAGGGCGAAAAGGGATATTCCGAAAACGTATATAAAAATATCCGCCGGATCGCTAAGAAATACGGCGCAATGAGCCTTACCTCCTTCGTTTGTAAGTCGTGGGAAAAGGGCCGTTTCAACGATCCTTATCTGCGCGATACGATGATGGACTTCGGCATCGTGACCGATACTCTCGAATGTACCGTCAACTGGTCGAACATGGCGAGAGTGCACGAGCAGGTGCGCAAGGTCTGCCACGCCTTACCCAACACCGTCGTAACGACGCACATGTCCCACTGCTACCCGCAGGGCGCGAACCTCTACTTCATTTTCATCACGAAGATGACCGACGCGGAGGAATTCAAGCGCTATCACACCACCATTCTCGACGCCATCCAGAAGTCCGGCGCGGCGATCAGCCATCATCACGGCATTGGCAAGATGTTCGCTCCGTGGCTTGAAGGCTATATGGGCAAGACCGAATACGGCGTTATCAAGACCCTCAAAGAGTATTTCGATCCGGATTACAATATGAATCCCGGCGGAACGATCGGTCTCGATCTCAAAGAAGAAGACAAAAAATTCCTCAAAGAATACGAATAAAATGAAAAGCGGAGAGCCGAATTTCGGTTCTCCGTTCTTTTCTTATTATACATCAATCGTAATCGTGGGCGGCTTTGAGCATCATATCCTTGACCTTCATGATGCGGGTGGTCGCGCCGCGGTCGTTTTCCTCGAGCTTCATGGAAATATACTTGATCGTTTCCTCATATTGCGGTATCAGAACGTGCTCCAGAGCGTTGACTCTGCGGCGCGTTTTTTCGATCTCCGCCGCCATGAGCTGACACGATTTTTCCATTTCGGCAAGCTTCAAAAGGTCGGGCAATATATCCGAAATATATTTCACCGCCGCGTCGAGATCGGTGGAGGTATAGGCAAAGCCATAGGGGTATATATCGGAGAAATCCGCCGTTTTCAGGCTGGTCTCATACACCGGGATCAGCACACTCATAACGTTTTTCTCGGCGATATCCACGCTCATTTCCTGCATGGGCATCATAAGCGCCGATTCGATATCCGCATCGCTCATGACGGAACGAGCCACCGACATGTGGGCGTTGGCTTCCTTTATATTGGCTTCCACCTTTTTGCGGAGCGCCTTATTTTCTCTCACGAGCTCCATAAAACGGCGCATCAGTTCATCGCGCTTATCTTTCAGAAGCTTGTGTCCCCTGCGCGCTGTGGTAAGCTTACGCTTTAAGTTCGTAAGCTCCATTCTGGTGGGATTTACGTTCAGTTTTGCCATAACGCATCAAACCTCGTAATATTTATCCAGGAATTCGTTGCTGATACGCTTCAACTCGCTGCGGGGAAGGATCCGCAGAAGCTCCCAGCCGATATCGAGCGTTTCTTCAATGCTTCTGTCGGTATAGCTTCCCTGCGAAACGTAACGTTTCTCGAATTCGTCGGCGAACTTCGCGTAAAGCTTGTCGATATCGGTAAGCGCGGCTTCGCCGAGGATCACCATCAGCTCCTTGGCATCCTTGCCTCTCGCGTAGGCGGCGAAAAGCTGGTTCATGGTGTTGGCATGGTCTTTTCTCGTTCTGCCCTCACCGATACCCTTTGTTTTCAGACGGGAAAGCGAAGGAAGCACGTCGATGGGAGGATTGACGCTTCTTCTGTAAAGCTCACGGGAAAGAATGATCTGTCCCTCGGTGATATAACCGGTAAGGTCGGGAATGGGATGGGTCTTGTCGTCCTCGGGCATGGTGAGGATCGGGATCATGGTGATGGAGCCGTTTTTTCCGTTCTGACGGCCCGCACGTTCGTAAATACCCGCGAGGTCGGTGTACATATAACCGGGATATCCTCTTCTGCCGGGCACTTCCTTACGCGCGGCGGAGACCTCACGAAGCGCGTCGGCATAGTTCGTGATATCGGTGAGGATAACGAGAACGTGCATACCGAGATCGAACGCGAGATATTCGGCGGCGGTGAGCGCCATTTTCGGGGTGGCGATACGCTCGATCGCCGGGTCGTTCGCAAGGTTGGAGAAAAGAACCGTTCTGTCGATGGCACCGGTCTCACGGAAGGACTCCACGAAGAAGTTTGCTTCCTCGAACGTGATACCCATGGCGGCAAAAACGACCGCGAATTCCTCGTCGGTACCTCTTACCTTTGCCTGACGGGCGATCTGCGCCGCCAACTGGGCATGAGGAAGACCGGAGGCGGAAAAGATAGGAAGCTTCTGCCCTCTTACAAGGGTATTGAGTCCGTCGATGGCGGAAATACCGGTCTGAATAAACTCCTGCGGGAAGGTACGCGCCGCGGGATTCATCGGCGAACCGTTCACGTCGAGGCGTTTATCGGGTATGATCTCCGGACCGCCGTCGATGGGGCGGCCAAGGCCGTCGAAAACACGACCGAGCATGTCACGCGATACGCCCAATTCCATCTGACGACCTAAAAAACGGATTTTTGAAGTGGCAAGGTTGATACCCTGCGCGTTATCAAAAAGCTGGACGAGAGCGTTCGTACCGTCGATCTCCAGCACGCGGCAACGGCGTGTCTCGCCGTTGGAGAGTTCGATCTCCGCGAGTTCCTCGTATTTTACACCCTCAACGTCCTTTACGAGCATAAGAGGTCCCGCGACTTCCTGTAACGTTCTGTATTCTTTCGGCATCGTCTCAGTCCTCCTTTTCTTCCAGAACCTGCGCGATCTCGGCGTCAAGCTCCTTGAGTATGCGTTCGTATTCGGCGTCGGTACCGTTTTCGGGGATGAATTTGAATCTGCCTATCGCTTCACGGATCGGCAATTCGGCAAGCTTATTGATATCCGCGCCGAGCCCGAGTGCGTCGCCCGCCTTATCATAGTAAGCAAGCACCAAAAGAAGCATTTTATGCTGTTTGTCCAACGAAGAATAGGTGTCTATATCATCAAAGGAATCCTGCTGCAAATAGTCCTCACGGATCGAACGTGCGGCTTCCATTTTCAGACGGTCGGACGCAGACAGCGCATCCATACCTACGAGCTTTACGATCTCTTCGAGAGAGGCTTCCTCGGAAAGAAGCGCCATGATCCTTGCGCGGAGCTTCATCCAGTCGCCCGCAACGTTCTTATCGAACCATCCGCCGAGAGAATCGGCATAGAGCGAATAGGAAGTAAGCCAGTTGATCGCCGGGAAATGACGTTTATAAGCAAGTCCGGAATCAAGCCCCCAGAATACCTTTACAATACGCAGGGTCGCCTGCGATACGGGCTCGGAAATATCACCGCCGGGAGGCGACACGGCACCGATAACGGATAGCGTTGCTTCTCTGTCCTCGCTGCCGAGGCACTTCACCCTGCCCGCGCGTTCATAGAACTGCGCAAGACGGGAGCCGAGGTAGGCAGGATAGCCTTCTTCACCGGGCATCTCTTCGAGACGGCCGGACATTTCACGGAGAGCCTCCGCCCAACGTGAGGTAGAGTCGGCCATCAGCGCCACGGAATAGCCCATATCGCGGAAATATTCCGCCATCGTGATACCCGTATAGATGGAGGCTTCACGCGCCGCAACGGGCATATCGGAGGTGTTGGCGATCAATACGGTGCGTTCCATGAGCGAACGCC
>JAZLHN010000209.1:0-2596 GCA_045616815.1 Acutalibacteraceae bacterium | reverse complement strand
GGGATAAGAATGTCCTTCGTATAGTCGAAGACGGCGGCCTTGCAGGGCTTCGGGGGAATATAGGTGAAATCGACGGTCTCGCCGTTGTACATGTGGTTGTAGCGGACCTGATTCTCGTTCACGCCCCAGGTTTCGTCGGTGTAAATATATTCCTCTTCGCCGTCTTCATAGGTAAGCTTTACGGCGGCGAGCAGAGCGGGCTGTCCCGATTTTACGTTTTTCTTGTCGTACCAGCCGTGGAAGAGCCAGCCCTGACCGACGTTTATTTCGATCTTGTTCTTCTTTTCGAGCAGGGAAGTGATATCCGCGGTCTGTACCTGCAAACGATGGAAATGATCGGTCCATCCGGGGGCAAAAATAAAGTCGGAAGCCTTTTTTCCGTTGAGGATAAGCTCGTATACTCCGAGCGCGGTAAGGCTGATTTCCGCCTTTTTTACGCTTTTTTCGGAAGTGAAGTGTTTTGTGAAGGTGAGTGCCGCGTCTCCGCGATGGCGGGCTGCCTTGATCCATTTCGCGTCTGTGATGTAACCGGTCATATCTTTTCCTCTTTTCTCAAATACTTGAAACTTAAAACATGAAACTTAAAACTTAAAACTTAAAACTCTTATGATATATCCGCGAACAGTCCCGCCGCGGTCTCCTTTAAGGCGGCGTGTTCGGGAAGCGTTAAGAGCGGGTCTTTTTTCAATATGTTTTTCGCGTCCTCCGAGGCGGCGTAAAGAATGCGCGAGTCGCTCATGAGATCGGCGATCCGAAGCTGCGGCAGACCGCTCTGCCGTGATCCGAAGAAGTCGCCGGGACCCCGCAGCTCGAGATCCTCCTCCGCGATCTTAAAACCGTCGTCGGTGGCGCACATCGTGTCGAAACGCTGCTTCGCATAGTCGTTTTTCGCGTCGCTTACGAGGATACAGTAGGCTTTTTCTTTGCCTCTGCCCGTGCGGCCGCGCAGCTGATGGAGCTGGGAGAGCCCGAAGCATTCGGCGTTTTCGATCACGATGACGTTGGCGTTCGGTACGTCCACGCCCACCTCGATGACCACGGTACAGATCAGGAGCTGTATCTCTCCCGAGGCAAAGCGGAGCATGACGTCGTCTTTTTCCTTCTGCTTCATCTTACCGTGCAGGAGCCCTACGCGGTAGCCGCGGAACACCGTGCCCGAAAGCTCGTTCACGTAGCTTTCGGCGGCGATGCGCTCGGAGGGATTCTCCTCGTTCTCTTCCACGAGCGGGCATACGATATAGCCCTGTAAGCCTCGGTCGAGCTGCTTTTTTATGAATGCGTAAAGCCGCGGATGATAGTCGGAGGTCACGGCGAAGGTGTCGATCTTCTGTCTTCCGGCGGGTTTTTCGTCGATGACGGAGATATCAAGATCGCCGTAGATGATGAGGGAGAGCGTACGCGGAATGGGCGTCGCGCTCATGACGAGTACGTGCGGCGATATCCCTTTTTCACGGAGAGCCGCCCGTTGACCGACGCCGAAGCGGTGCTGCTCGTCCGTGACGGCAAGGCCGAGGCACTTGTATTCCACGCCCGCCGAGATCACTGCGTGGGTACCGATGAGAAGCTGAATTTCTCCGCCGCGGAGCTTTTCGAGCGTTTGTCTGCGCTCTTTCGCCGGAGTGGAGCCCGTTAACAGCGCCGCGGTGATGCCCGTTCCGTCGAAAAAGCGTTCAAAGGTTTTCAGGTGCTGTTTCGCGAGCACCTCGGTGGGCGCCATCAAAGCGCTCTGGAAGCCGTTTTTCGCCGCCGAATAGATCAGCGCCGCGGCGACTGCAGTCTTGCCGCTGCCCACGTCGCCCTGCACGAGCCTGCGCATCGGCACACCTTTTTGCATATCCGATACACATTCGGTTATCGTTCTTTTCTGCGCTCCAGTGAGCTCAAACGGAAGCAGACGGAGGAATTCATCCGTTTTATCTTCCTTTATGACGTAAGAGGTTTTTTCTCTCTCCGCTCCGCGCGAGAGCTTCAGGGCGAGCTGAAGCGTGAGAAGCTCCTCGTAGATGAGCCTTCTGCGCGCCGCGTCCGCGTCCGCCTGCGTTTGCGGAAAATGGATCGCCTTTATCGCCTCCGAGCGGGAGAGAAGCTTGTACCGCTCTACTCTGTCGGCGGGCAGCGTTTCCGGAATATCCGCCCCGTATTTTTCCAGCGCATTTTTTACGGCGGTGCTTATCATTTTCGAGGTGAGTCCCTCTGTCTGCGGATAAACGGCGTGAAGTCCGCCGCCGCCCTCGGCTTTCACGTATTTCGGCGCATCCATCTGCAGCGAGCCGCGCTCGTTCTGCTTCAGTTTGCCGAAAAACAGATATTCCTCGCCCTCTCTGAGTGCGGTGACGACGAATTTATTGTTGAAAAAGGTGATCTCAAACAATCCGCCCTGCTTGTCGGAGATAACGGTCTTGGTCATGTCGATCCCCGAGCGCGTGCGGAAGGTCTTCGCGGGGCAGATCGGCGTGCCCTTGATGCATACGTTTTCTCCGAGAGGGGCGTCGAATACCGTGGAAACGTTTTCCCAGTCCTCGTAAGCGCGCGGATAATACTCCAAAAGAGAGCGCACCGAAAAAACGCCGAGCTTGTTGAAAGCTTTGGCGCGGGT
>JAZLHN010000208.1:0-4381 GCA_045616815.1 Acutalibacteraceae bacterium | reverse complement strand
GATGCAGCAGGGTGTCCAGGTTACGGGGATCGATCATGGCAACAGCTTCCTGCTCGGTACGCATGCCTTCGTCCACCAGATCGCAGGCGATCTTCAGAGCTGCCTGAGCGGTACGCTTGCCGTTACGGCACTGCAGCATGTAGAGCTTGCCGTTTTCAACGGTGAACTCCATGTCCTGCATATCGTGATAGTGCTTTTCAAGGTTGTCGCATACCTCGAGGAACTGAGCGTAAGCCTCGGGGAACTTCTCAGCCATCTGAGCGATGGGCATGGGAGTACGAACGCCTGCAACAACGTCTTCGCCCTGTGCGTTGGTAAGGAATTCGCCCATGAGCTTCTTCTCGCCGGTGGCGGGATCACGGGTGAAGGCAACGCCGGTACCGGAATTGTCGTTGAGGTTGCCGAATACCATGGGCATTACGTTAACAGCGGTGCCCCAGGAATAGGGGATATCGTTGTCTCTTCTGTATACGTTTGCGCGGGGGTTATCCCAGGAACGGAATACCGCACGGATCGCTTCGTAAAGCTGTACCTTGGGATCGGAGGGGAAGTCTTCGCCGAGCTGCTTCTTGTATTCGGCCTTGAACTGAGCGGCAAGCTCCTTGAGGTCGGCCGCGGTAAGCTCTACGTCGAACTTAACGCCCTTGGCTTCCTTCATAGCGTCGATGAGCTGCTCGAAATACTTCTTGCCGACTTCCATAACAACGTCGGAGAACATCTGGATGAATCTTCTGTAGGAGTCGTATACGAAACGCTCGAACTTGGGATCGGGGTTGCCTTCGATCATAGCGGCAACAACGTCGTCGTTCAGACCGAGGTTAAGAATGGTATCCATCATGCCGGGCATGGAAGCACGGGCACCGGAACGTACGGAAACGAGAAGGGGATTCTTGAGATCGCCGAACTTTTTGCCGTTGATCTCTTCCATCTTGGCAACGTTTGCCCAGATCTCAGTCATTATTTCGTCGTTGATCGCTCTGCCGTCCTCATAATACTGGGTGCAGGCTTCGGTGGTGATGGTGAAGCCCTGAGGTACGGGGAGACCGATGTTGGTCATTTCAGCGAGGTTTGCGCCTTTGCCGCCGAGAAGCTCACGCATGTTGGCGTTGCCTTCGGTGAACATGTAAACGTACTTTTTGCTCATGTTTTTTCCTCCAAAAAATATTTTTTAACGAATAAAACGGTTCCCGCGGGAGAATAAACGGCCGCAGGGTAGTTTAAACCTTGAATATTATATCAAAACATGATTGACCATTGCAAGCATTTTTATTGATAATTTGAAATGCTTTGAAATATTTTTTTTGTATATTTTGACATTTTTGATTACTTTCTATACACAAGTTGCAATTCCGGACGGATCGTGCTATACTGATTTTGATTTTTTTTGATTTGCGAGGTGAACACGTTGGAAGACATCCCCGGTCTCCTTTTTGCCGAAGGCCCCTTTGATTTTATTTCGTATATCGGCTGCGGTTTCATGAGGCTGGCGGCGAAGATCGCCCGCGCCGTTTTCGGCGTGCTGAAGATCCCGGTAGTGTTCCTCGTAAACTGCTTCCTGCTGCTCGGCAGGAGCACCGTGCGTTTTGTGAAATCCAGTTTCCGTGAGCAGGTGGGCAGTGAAAAATATTTTACCGGCCGCATTTACCGTTCTCTGAAAAAAGTTTTTTACGAGATAAAAGAAAATCCGCGTACCGCAAGGTATCTGCTGGCTTATTATATCCGGCAGGGACTTACGCAGTACCGCACGCTCATCAAATATTTTCTTCTTATCATCATTCCCGCCGGGGCGGCGCTTATGCTTTGCATCACCGTTTCGCATTTTTCCAACCGCTGTATCGCCCTTCGGATCGACTCGGCGAGCGGCACGCTCGGATACGTCGCGAACGAAAGCGACTATCTGAAGGCGCGCGATATGGCGAAGCAGCGCCTCGATCTCGACGCCGGAACGGAGGATATCTCTTCGCTTCTTCCCGACGTTACCTATACGCTTTCGCTCATCGACATAAATAAATACACCGGCACGCAGACTCTCTGCGACCGTCTGATCGAGAGCTCGGAGGCCAATATCGTGAATGCCTGCGGTATTTACGTGGACGGGGATTTCTTATGCGCCGTCAAGAATGAAGCGGACGCGAAACGCGTTTTCAACGCGGTGCTTGAAGCCGATCCCGCTTACGGCAGCGACGGCATCGTGACTTTCGTTCAGCAGATAGACTACGTGGAAGGGCTTTATCCCGATGCTCCGTCTACCGTGTGGGATGCCTCCGTGCTCGCGCAGAAGGTGAATGCCGACGGCGGCGACGACGTATATTATACCGTGACCGAAGAGGATTCTCTTTCCGGCATCGCGCATAAATTCGGTCTTACGCTCGGCGAGATCATAGATATGAACCCCGAACGCACCTACGCTCACAGCCTTGTTCCCGGCGATCGGCTGCGGATAAGCAAGGCGGCGGACTTTCTCACCGTCAAGGTCGTGAGAACGGAAGTCACCAACGAAACGATCCCGTTTGAAACGGTCGAGATCCTCTCCGACGCGCTGTACACCGGCACGTCCCGGACCGTTGTCAGCGGTGTGAACGGCACGGCGCAGGTCACCAATCTCGTTACGTATATCGACGGAAAAAGGACTGCCTCGCAGGAGGTATCCCGGATTACCGTGCAGGCGCCTGTGGAAAAGAGAGTGCAGGTGGGCACCAGAGCGCTCGACGCCGCGTATAACTACTCACAGCATTACGGCGGCGTGCTCGTATGGCCCGCGGTCAACGCTTTCAATATCAATTCGCCCTACGGATGGCGCTGGGGCAAGCTCCATTCCGCCATCGACATTGGCTCCTCGGTCGGCACGAGCCTCGGTAAGCTCGTCGTGGCCGCGGCAGCCGGTACGGTGGTCATTTCCGGCGTGCATTCGAGCTACGGCTATTATATCAAGATCGACCACGGCAACGGCTTCCAGACCCTTTACGCTCACTGCCTGCCGGGCTCGCTCATGGTGAACGTGGGCGACCACGTGGACGCCGGGCAGGCGATCGCGCGGGTGGGGCAGAGCGGTTACGCCACCGGTCCGCATCTGCACTTCGAAGTACGCGTGAACGGCACGTGCGTGGATCCGGGACCGTATTTAGGTCTGTATTAACTAAAATCGGAAACAGAGCGATAACATCTGCCGAAACACATATATCAACGGAGTAAACGAATATGGACAATTCTTATGTTGACAAAAGAAAAAAGACGCTCGGGTTCATCGTGGGGCTGATCATCATGCTCTTCGCCGTTCTCGGCGTTCTCGGACTCGTTTTTCTCGGGATCTCCGCCGTGAAGGACGGAAGGGAAGAAAAACGCCGCGAAGAGTTTGCCGTGTATAACGAATATCTCATTCCTGCGGCGGCGATCGACATAAAGCCTTTCGATGATATCACCCACGCTTCCATGCCGGAGCTTGTGGAAATGTCGGTGTGGAGCATACTCAATTCGGAGCTCGATCCGGCGGCATATCAGTATTCCGACGGCCGTCTCGTCATTCCCGCGCAGCAGGTCAAAGCGGAATTCGAGCATTTCTTCGGCACGGAGTTCCCGATTGCGCACTGCACCGTGGAGGGCTACGGCTACGAATTCACCTACGATGCCACCAACGACGTTTATTATATCCCTCTCACGACGATATCGCCCATATACACGCCGCGCGTTACCGACGTGGAGAAGAAGGGAAACTCCCTCACGGTCACGTGCGGACTTTCCAACGCTTCTTTGTGGACGCAGGATAAGCTGACTGGCGAGATGAACGCGCCGGAGCCGGATAAATTTATCAAGGTGACGCTCCGGAAAATCGGAAAAGAAATGTATATCGGAGCGATCCAGACCTCGGGCACGCCCGAAACGGCGGCGACCTCCTATACGGAGCCTGCCTCTTCCGCCGCGGAAACGACGGTTTCACCGGAGGAAACGACGTTGGCGGAAAACGTTTCCGGAGAAGAACAGACGGAGGAAAACAGCTCCGCCGGATAAAAATCCGTATAACAAAACTAAGATTAACAATTTAGTTCTTGACAAAAAGATTCTTTTTAATCTATATTATTTAAGAAATATTTTATCGGCCGAAACCGCCGGTAAAAAAATAAATGGGGTATAGTTATGAAAAAGACAAAGATATTTGTTGTTCTCACGTGTCTGGTGCTTTGCCTTTCGCTGGCATCCTGCACCACCGTTGTCGTAAGAGTTCCCGGTGACGCCGCGAACGCGATCTTCGGCGGCCTGTTCAGCGGTATTTCTTCCGGTTCCTCCGATACCACCGACGCGCTTCAGCCCGACGTTCCCTCGCAGATGAACACCGAGACTACCACCGCTGCTCCCGCAGGTGAAGCCACCACCGCCGCTCCCGCAG
>JAZLHN010000207.1:0-6398 GCA_045616815.1 Acutalibacteraceae bacterium | reverse complement strand
ACGTAGCAGGCGGTACCGAGGCAAACGGAGATGTTGTACTTTCCCTTGGGAGAAAGAGCGAACTGGGCATAGAAGGTGGCAACACCATAGATCTTCTCAAGCGGAACGTCAAGACCTTCGGCTATCATGACCTGTACCTCGTAAGGAAGGTAGCCGTAGATGCCCTGCGCTTCCTGCATGACCGTCATAAGACGGGTCTTGTCACCGTTTGCGGCAGCGATTGCGTCTTTAAGCTGCTTTTCCTGTTCGGGAGTGCCGCTGAAAGGGATCTTACTGATTTTTTTGACCATTTCTTTGTTTTCCTCCAATTTATTTTGTTTTAATAAACAACAATTAAATACGGCTTTTCAGCCATCCAGTATCATAACATAATAAATTTATTAAGTAAAGCCTTTCGGACAAGAAAATTGTTAATGATTTGACAATTTTTTACAAAATTTACTCTTGTAATGACGACGCGGACAATATATAATGTACTTCGGCAATAAAATAACGGAGGAATATGAAAATGGCAAATAAAGTTTTAGTCGAAACATCCGCAAGACACGTACACGTAACAAAAGAAGACCTCGCCGTGCTTTTCGGCGAAGGCTATGAGCTCACCAAGAAAAAAGATCTTTCCCAGCCCGGTCAGTACGCCTGCAACGAGAGAGTTGCGGTCGTAGGTCCCAAGAGCAGTTTCCCCGCCGTATCCATTCTCGGTCCCGTAAGAAAAGCCACACAGGTCGAGATCTCCGCTTCCGACGCCCGCTCCATCGGCGTATCCGCTCCCGTAAGAGAATCCGGCGACATCGCCGGCAGCGGTGCCTGCAAGATCGTCGGGCCCAACGGTGAGATCGAGATCTCCGAAGGCGTGATCGTTGCGAAGCGTCACATCCACATGACTCCCGCTGACGCCGCCGAATTCGGCGTGGAAGACAAGCAGGTTGTCAGCGTTAAGATCGACTCCGATGAGCGTTCCCTTATTTTCGGCGACGTGGTAGTCAGAGTAAGAGACGATTTCGCGCTCGCCATGCATATCGACACGGACGAAGCGAACGCCGTTCTTGCTCCCGCCGGCGTTATGGGCGAAGTCATCAAATAAGTATTTTATTCCGATTTGCAAAGAACCGTCTCCGGGCGGTTCTTTTTTCATTTTGTTGAATTTAACATTCATAAAAATTTCACCTCCGTCAAAAATAAAACACGGAGGTGAGATTTTTGCGTAAATTTTTCAGATTCATAACTTGTGTCGCGGCAGTTTTTTCTGCGTCGGCATTCGCGGCTACCATCTACGGCAACGAATGCATCCCGGATACGGATATCGGCTACGGAAACAGTATTTGCTATAAAGGCGTTTTTTATGCAAAGACCGAACAAACGGACTTTGTATCCGTCAGTACGGACGGCGGAAACACACGCGAAGTACAGCTCAGCCTTCTGAACGTTATCCCCGTAAAAACCATGACGCTGAAAACGCCGGAGCGAAGATATGTTTACGTCGGCGGGGAGTTGATCGGTATACGTCTTGCGACCGAAGGTCTCTGTGTGGTGGGAACGGAAAAATTCGAGACCGAAAGCGGAGTATTCTCTCCCGCGGAAAAAGCGGGAATATGCTCAGGCGATATCCTTCTTGAAGCAAACGGAAAAAAACTTGCCGACAACGAAACTTTTACGGAACTCATCCGCAAAAGCGGAGGCAAAGAAATCACGCTTACCGTTAAACGCGGAGAGGAGATATTTTCAACGGTCATAGCACCGATAAAATCTAACGGAACCGGCATGTACAAATGCGGGATATGGATCCGTGATTCGGCGGGAGGCATAGGAACACTTTCCTACAGCGACGTATCCACAGGTACCATTGCGGCGCTCGGGCACGGCATTTACGATGCGGACACGTCTTCCCTGCTTCCCTCCTCTGACGGACTTATCACTTCCGCTTTCGTTTCCGCCGTTGAAAAAGGCTCCCCCGGAAAAGCGGGACAGATATGCGGTGTTTGCGCCGGAACGGAATACGGGACCATCACGGAAAATACGGAGAAAGGGATATACGGAGGCCTTACGTCCGTATTCCCGCACGGCGACGCTTACCCGGTGGCATCCGCAGCAGAAGTGCACAGCGGTCCGGCACAGATCATCTGTACGGTAAACGGTGAAGGCAAAAAAACCTACGATATCGAAATAGAAAAAGCCGGAAGTATTTCCGGAGAAGGAAAAGATATGGTGATACGCATTACGGATACGGCTCTATTGAGTCTGACGGGGGGTATCGTACAGGGAATGAGCGGTTCGCCGATCCTTCAGGACGGCATGCTCGCCGGCGCGGTGACGCACGTTTTTCTGAACGATCCGAAACGCGGCTACGGAATATACGCAGAGGAGATGCTCGATTTGTCGGACAATGCGTCCGTCTCGCAGAAAAAGGCATCGTGATTTTTTCGGACTGTCTCTCACGAGGCAGTCTTTTTTCAGAATTAATTTTCAGTATTTTATACAATTTTTTTCTCAAGAATTTTCATATAGGCGAATTGAAAATAAAATAGGAATGTGATAAAATGTAAAATAACCAAATATCGAAAGGAGTTAAAATACTATGGGACTTATTCAGGCAGGTTTAGGCGCTGTCGGCGGTGTTCTTGCCGATCAGTGGAAAGAATTCTTTTATTGTGAGGCAATGAGCAGCGACACGCTCATGTGCAAAGGTGTGAAGCAGACGTCCTCACGTTCCTCCAATACAAGAGGAAACGATAATATCATTTCCAACGGCTCCGGTATTGCGGTTGCCGACGGACAGTGCATGATCATCGTGGAACAGGGCAAAGTCGTGGAAGTATGCGCAGAGCCCGGCGAATTCACCTATGATACATCCACCGAGCCCAGCATATTCACCGGAAAGCTCGGCGACAGCATCAAAGAGACTTTCAAGCTCATCGGCAAACGTTTCGCATACGGCGGCGATACGGGCAAAGATCAGAGGATCTACTATTTCAACACCAAGGAGATCGTTGACAACAAATTCGGTACAGCCAACCCCATCATGTTCCGGGTAGTTGATTCCAAGATCAATCTCGACCTCGACGTTTCTCTCCGCTGCTCGGGCGTTTATTCTTATAAAATCACCGACCCGCTTCTTTTCTATACGAACGTAGCAGGCAACGTAACGGAAAACTACAAACGCGAAACGCTCGACGGTCAGCTCAAGACCGAATTCATCAGTGCTCTTCAGCCCGCAATGGCGAAACTCTCCGACATGGAGTTAAGACCCAATCAGATCATCGCTCACAATACCGAGCTTGAAAATGCCATGAACGAGACCTTGTCCGAAAAATGGGGCAAGCTCAGAGGTATCTCCGTTGTGACCGTAGCTCTCGGTTCCGTAACGCTTCCCGAAGAGGACGCCGAGATGATCAAGAAGGCACAGAGAGCCGCTGTAAACAAGGATCCTCTCATGGCGGCTGCTACCCTTACCACCGCACAGGCGGAAGCCATGACCGCGGCGGCGAACAACACCTCCGGCAACATGTCCGGCTTTATGGGCATGGGCATGGCGATGAATATGGGTGCAAATCAGAACACGCAGAGCCTTTACACCATGGGAATACAGAATCAGCAGGCTGCCGCAGAGTCCGCCGACTCGTGGAAATGCGCAAAATGCGGCGCGATGGCACACGGCAACTTCTGCCCCGAATGCGGCAGTGCAAAACCCACGGCTGACGCCGGTTGGACCTGCAAATGCGGTGCGGTGAACAAAGGAAAGTTCTGCTCCGAATGCGGCGCTCCCAAGCCCGCAGACGCTCCTCTTTATCGCTGTGACAAATGCGGCTGGGAACCCGAGGATCCTCATAATCCTCCCAAATTCTGCCCCCAATGCGGTGATCCGTTCAACGAGAACGACGTAAAGTGATTTCTTTTATGCGTCTGTCAAAGGAGATGATTAATAATTGGCAGATCTGAATGAATACAAATGTCCGTGCTGCGGCGGCGCGGTGGAATTCAGTACCTCCCTGCAGAAGCTGAAATGTCCCTACTGCGATACGGAATTCGATATTTCCACGCTGCAGACCTACACCAACGACGTAAAACAGGACGGAGAAGACGACCTTTCCTGGCAAAAACCGGAAGGCAGCGAATGGCAGCCCGGCGAATCCGAAGGAATGCGCGTTTACGTATGTAAGTCCTGCGGAGGCGAGATCGTATGCGATGCAACGACGGCGGCTTCTTCCTGTCCGTACTGCGACAACCCGATCGTACTCGCGGGACAGCTATCCGGTGCACTGAAGCCCGATCTCGTCATCCCCTTCAAACTAGACAAAGAAGCGGCGAAGGCGGCATACAAAAAGCACATTTCCGGCAAACGTCTTCTGCCGAAGGTATTCCGCGAAGACAATCACATCGACGAGATCAAGGGGCTGTACGTTCCGTTCTGGCTGTTCGACGCCGACGCGAACGCTAATATGCGTTTCCGTACCACAAAAACACGCACGTGGAGCGATGCGAGAAACATATACACCGAAACGAGCTTCTATTCCGTTGTCAGAGCGGGCAATATCGGCTTCGATCACATCCCGGTGGACGGTTCGTCTAAAATGGCGGACGAGCTTATGGAATCACTCGAGCCCTTTGATATGAAGGACGCAGTGCCGTTCAACGCAGCGTATCTTGCCGGTTTTCTCGCCGACAAATACGACGTTGACGCCGACCACTGCATAGAAAGAGCAAACATAAGGATAAAAAGAAGCGCCGAGGAAGCATTCAAAAGCACGGTACAAGGCTACTCCTCCGTCGAGACGGAAAACAGCAGCGTTGCTCTCAATGATTCGCAACGGAAATACGCGCTTTATCCCGTCTGGCTGCTCAATACTACATGGAACGGTCAGAAATATATTTTCGCGATGAACGGACAGACCGGAAAATTCGTCGGCGATCTGCCCGTAGACAAGGGCGCGGCAGCAAAATGGACGGCGGGACTTACCGCCGGGATCGGCGCCGCGGTCTTTGCCCTGCTTTCGTTGCTATATCAGCTCGGCTGACGGGAGGGAAACAAAATGAAAAAAACTCTTTTTGCTTTGCTCCTTTCTCTCGTTCTGATTTTCAGCAGCTGCATTCCGGCTTTTGCCGCACCGGCGGGCGGTTATATCCGCGATAAAGAATGCGTTTTCACCGAGACCGCGATGGAGGAACTGAATTCCACGGCGGAAGAAATCGAAAACACCTACGGCGTAGAACTCATTTTCGCAATGGATTTCTCCTATACCGACGCATTCGACCTGACGAACGACACTTACGCCGCCGTCGGCAGTCCCGAAAAAGCCATCATTCTTTCCGTTACGGAGGAATATTACCACATCGGCATGACCTCCGGACTGGACACCGTTTTTACGGATGACGTGCAGGATGCCATGCGAAACGCTTACGTGACCGCCGATACGTATTACGACGGCGTGATGGGCTTCATGCAGGCTGCGGAAAGCGCACTGATGAACGCTGCATTTGATATCGGTGAGCCCGTCATAACCAAGGCTCCCCTGCTGATCGACGATCAGGATATTCTTTCCGATGCGGAAGAACTCATTCTTTTGTCAGAACTGGAAACAGCAGGCGCCGAATGCGGTGCGGATATCGTGATCCTCACCACCGACGAGCTGAATGATTACGGCGACGAGGTTTTCTGCGACGACTATTACGATTATAACGGTTACGGACAGGGCACCGAAAGAAACGGTTTGCTTTTCGCCTTTGATGCGAACGACCCGGACGGCGCACTCTTCTACGTGAGCACACGCGGCAGCGCGATGGCGGTGATCTCCGATTATGTGATCGACGAGATCATCGACGTGATCCGTTACGATCTCAAGGGCGGGAATTACCTCTCCGCGTTCGTTGAGTTCGCTGAACAATGCCGTTATTATTACAGCGAAGCCGAAAACGGGAACTACTACGACGATCCCGGATATTACGATGATTACGGCTACGATTATGACTACACGCCGACCAGAGAACCTTACTCGTCAAAGGCTCCGAAATATGCTCTCATTTCCATTGTCGTGGGACTGATCGCCGCGCTGATCGCGGTATCCTCCATGAAGGGAAAACTGAAAAGCGTTCACAAGCAGTATGATGCCGCCAATTACGTAAGAAACGGCAGTATGTATCTGACGGACAACAGAGATACGTTCCTTTACAACAGGATCACAAGCACGCCGAAACCGCAGCAGACCTCTTCGGGAGGCGCGCGCTCGGGCGGAGGCGGCGGACACGTTTCCTCATCCGGCGCATCCCACGGCGGACACGGCGGAAGGCTGTAACGAATACACAAAAAAGGGGCTGTAAAAAAACAGTCTAAAAAACCGAGGTTCACGTGAAAAAAGTGAGCCTCGGTCATTTTTTATCTTCCGGATTGAACATAAAAATGATTT
>JAZLHN010000206.1:0-8589 GCA_045616815.1 Acutalibacteraceae bacterium | reverse complement strand
ATGACGTCCGGCAAAGCGGCGCTCATATCGGCGCTCGTCGGACTCGGCATCGGCCCCGGCGATCAGGTCATCGTTCCCGCGTATACATACATCGCCACGGCGATTGCGGTGACTGCCGTGGGAGCGATCCCCGTCATCGCGGAAGTAAACGAAACGCTGACGCTCGATCCCGCTGACGTCGAAAGAAAGATAACGAAATATACCAAAGCGATCATCCCCGTGCATATCCAGGGTTTCCCCTGCGATCTCGACGCGATCTGCTCTCTCGCGGAGAAGCACGGTATCGCGGTCGTGGAGGATGCCTGCCAGTCGGTCGGCGGCTCCTATAAAGGAAAACGCCTCGGTACGATAGGCGAAGCGGGCGCGCTGAGCTTTAACCAGTTCAAGGTGATCAGTGCAGGTGAAGCGGGTGCGCTGATGACGAACGATCACACCGTTTTTTCCCGCGCTCTGATCCATCACGACTCCAGCGCCATCGCCTATTTCGGCAATCAGCTCGAGGGCAACGAGGAAGAGCAGTTCTGCGGTTCGGAATTCCGCTCGAATGAGATCACCGCCGCCATCCTGCGTGAACAGCTCAAACGTTTAGACGGCATCATCGGCGATCTGCGCAGAAACCGCAAAAAGATCATGGACGGGCTGAAAGATACGTACGTTTTCGCTCCCTCCAACGACAACGAGGGCGATTGCGGCACCACCGTCGCGTTCCGTTTCGATTCGGAAGAAAAGACCCGCCGTTTTGCCTCTCTCTCTCCCGTGGGACTTTGCGTCCCGTTTGATACGGGCAAGCACGTGTATTCCAACTGGACGGCGATCATGAATAAGAAAGGCGCGTTCCACGAGGGGATGGATCCCTTCAAAATGGAAGCAAACCGCGGACTCGTTTCCGATTACAGCGCGGATATGTGCCCCGTCACGCTCGACCTGCTGAAACGGACGGCGTATCTTTCCGTTTCTCCCGACTGGAGCGACGAGGAGATCGCCTCCCTCATTGAGCGATTTATCATAGTCAAAGAAGAATTATAAATCAACGGAGAAGGGAAGTATCGTTATGAAATTCCTTTGCGGCTCCTCCCGTGAGATCATTACGCCGCCCCTCGGCACGCTTCTGTACGGCTATACGCCCGACGTCGTGAGCGATTCGGTGCACGACGATCTGACCGCCACGGCGCTCGCCGTCGGAAACGGCGAAGAAAAGGCTCTGCTGATCTCTCTTACGCTCGGCGATATCCAGACTGCCCTCTGTGATGAAATGCGTCGTGCGGCGGCAAATTCCGCCGGGATCGACGTGTCCGACGTCATCATCACGTCTACGCATACGCATTGCGGCCCCAATACCAGCGGCATGGAGGGTTGGGGCGATATCGACAGAAGCTACGTCGACGGCATCCTGCTTCCCGCCGTTTGTTCGATCGCCTCGGAGGCTTTGAAAAACATGACCGACGCCGTAGTCGGCACGGCCTGCGGCAGAAGCGAGGTCGGTATCAACCGCCGTCAGCAGTTGGAAAACGGCGCGATCGACTTCGGACAGAATCCGTGGGGCTGCTTCGATCCTTATATGACCGTTTTGTCGTTCCGTCGGGCGGACAACGGCGAGGGCATCCTCAATCTCGTACACTACGGCTGCCACGGAACGGCCTGCGGCAAATCGACGGTGATCACGCGCGACTGGTCGGGCATGATGCTCGACCGCCTGGAAAAGCTTACGGGCACCATGAGCGTATTTTTCAACGGCGCGATCGGCGACGTGGGACCGCGGCTCACCAACGGCGCAACGGTGGGCGATATCACCTACGTGGAGGAGCTCGGCTCGGTCGCAGCCATGGACGCCATGCGGATATACCGGGAGATCAGGTCCTTTTACGCGCCGGAAATAAAGCTGCATAAAGGCACGGTACGCCTTCCCTATAAAAAATTCCCGCCGCTTGACGCGGTACGTGAAAGACTTGCTGCCATAAAAGAGCCCGAAAAGCTCGTGAACATCGAGAGGCTCGAATACGGATATTATAAAAGCGTTGAGGAGCTGCTTTCGGCGGGCGTTAAGCAGCCGGAGGGAGAATTTACCTATCCGCAGACGATCCTCGAGCTCGGAGACACGGTGTTCATCCCGTTTCCGTTCGAGCATTTTTCCGAGATCTCCATGCGGTTGCGGGAATATTCCGGCTTCCGCCATACGCTCACGCTTTCGTGTGCCGACGGCTATAACGGCTATCTTCCCGTCGAGTCGGAGCTTTGCCGCGGCGGCTACGAGGTCGGCGTGTTCCGCTTCGCTTCGGCTTACAGCCTTGCGGACGACACCGATCAGAATATCATAAACGAAAATTTACGGATATTGCGGGGATAATATTGTTCTACATCCGTTAACGCGCGGATGCTATACTGACGCCGTAAAAAGATATACCGGAGGAACAGACCATGGCAGACGAAGATAATATCCTTGATATAAACAACGCACCGGAGAACGACGCTTCCGACCGTCCTTTCGAGGAGATCGACGAAGCGGCGCCCGCCGCCGAGCTGGAAACGAGAAAAAGAGAAGCGGCGCATGAGAATAAGGTCGCCGCGGCAATTGCGGCAGGCAAAAGCCGCGGCAAGGCGCAGAACAAGACCGTTACCGCGGAACTGATCGACGCCTATATAGATTTCGGCGCGAAATACAAAAACAACGCGCTTCTTAAGAACGCCGCCAAGCCCGAAAATCAGACCGACGAATATACCGTTCTTCTCGGAAACGCCTATAAAGCGCTGTTCGCTCCCTACAACAGCGCCATGGAAACGCTGAAAAATTTCATGAATGCGGGACCGGACTCCACGACCGTCATGGCGGGAAAAGGTTTCGACGTCGGCAGCGGTATCCCCGCGATCCTTTCGGCGTTCAGTGCGGCGGAGCAGAATCTCGAACGCTCGTTGCTTTACGATAAGAGCGATGAAAACACCGTAACGCGCGAGTTGCTTACGGATATTTACGACCTTCATACCACGCTCGAAAGAAACGCCTACGGTACGCTTTTCGTGCCCCACGACGACGTGAAATACGACGATAAGGGAAAAAAGATCCATCGCGTCACCCAGCAGCGCGACGAAAACGGCAGATGGATCCAGCCGGAGATCGAGGAGTCGAGAAGAAAAGGCCGCTCCAACGACTCGATGTTTCTTTCGTACCCCGATTATCCTCTGTTCGATCACGAGCCGAACGAGTCGGACGTGCAGCAGGGGCATCTCGGCAACTGCTATATGATGTCCGCGCTCGCTTCTACGGCGGCGGAGGCTCCCGAGCTCATCAAGGACTGCATGAGTTTCAACGCGAAAAACAATACGGTCACGGTCCGTTTTTACAACGATTCGCAGGAGCCGGTCTACGTCACCGTGGACGCGTCCGTTCCCATGACTTTGGAAGCGGGCCCCGACGGTAAGCTGAACAGCGTATCCCGCCCGTTCTCGCAGAGAGCGTATTGGGTACAGCTCATAGAAAAAGCCTACACCGTTTCCGGTTTGAAAAAGGATAAACTCAAAGAGGCGGAAAACGGAACGTATAAAGCGAAATATTCGGATATAAGCTCCGGTATGGAGAAGAATATGTTCTCCCAGCTTTTCGGCTACCAAACGCATGATGATATCACCACCATGGGGCTGGTCGACAATGCTTTTGACCGTCCTTACGATATTTCGAGAAGAGTGCTGTCCGATATCGACGTCGGCTCCGGAAACTCTCCCTATACCGCCGAGGAAAATATGGTGTATGCCCGGATACAGAGAGCGTTTGATAAAAAACACGCCGTTACGACGGGTATCAACAAAGACGTGAAGGTCCCGGAAGGACTGCTCGACGGACACGCCTACAGCGTGCTGCGCGTGGAAACGGACGCTTCGACCCATAAAAAATACGTCGTCATCCGCAATCCTCACGCGAGAAAGGGTGCCGAATACGATTCGGAAGGAAAACTCGTGGGCAGCGTGCACAGAAACGCCGACGGTGTATCCCGCGTGGAGCTCCGCGGCTTCATCAAGCTTTTCGGCGAGTTCACCGAGGCAAAGCACGATACCTCCTTCCTTACGAGAGCTAAGGATACGGAAGTGAAAGAAACGCTCGATAAATATAAAAAAGCGGTCGATTTCTTCCATAAAGCGCTCGAAGAAAACGACAACGGCTTTTTGAGAGCCTTCGGCAAAAATTCCGCGCAGTTCAACGCGCTTCGCACGAGCGCTTTAAGAGCCTACAGTCAGTTTCGGAATCCTTCCTCTTCCGCGGAAGAGCTGAAGCAGTCCGTCCGTGATATGGTGCAGGCTGCCAAGGCTTATACGCAATACAGAGATGCAAGAAGTGCCGCCGGATATGACAATACGGCGACCCGCTCCGTCAACCGCTATAATATCGCCTCTCTCGTTGAGCTCGCGGGCGAAGCCTTCGATAAAATGGAAGCGCCGGACAGCAAGGTCTGCCGTACCGTGGAGCCCATGGAGCTTATCAACAAGCTCAAAGAGCGCGGAGATAAGAAAACTCTCGCTGCTGCCGCTGCCAAAGATAAGCTGGATAAACTTGAAAAAAAAGCGATCGGCGCCATGGTGCCGTGATGAACCGTATGTGACGGAAAAACGCCGTTTGTTTAGTCTTTTGGAATCATCTTAACTGGACTGAGTTTATCTGAAGTGCTTCGTTTTGTGTTTTTGCGCACAAAAAAAACGGAGCACTTTTTTGAATGCTCCGTTTCTTTGTGTTTGTTTGATTGCGGGCAAAATACGTCTGCACTCAGTGCCTTTTGCGAATAAAACAGTTCACGTCCCGTGTGCCGAGCTTTCCCGTTGCGGCAAAGGTCACACATTTGGCTCCGCCCATGCATCGGTCAAGATATTGACACCCGATGCACTCGGTCGGGCAGTGCATCTGATCAAGTTCGGCCATCAGCGTGCTGGATGACAGTATCTCCGATAACGTCCGTTGATTTATGTTGCCGATGACAAAAGGCAGCCTGCGGCAGGGCATGACGCTGCCGTCCGCTAAAATCGTGATCATATCGCCCCCGGCGGAGCAGGCATAACCGAAGCATTCCTCGCTGCAGCCGATAAATTGCATGGGACGCTCGCAAGAGACGAGTGCCCGGCCTGTTTCAGCAAGATATTTGTCGTGCAATGCGCCCGCTGTGAGCGCGGTCGTTTTGAACATCCGTGTGGTGAGCGAGAGCTTTTTTGCTCTTTTCGGATCGGCCTCCACCACTCTGTCCCACCAGAGCTTGTCAACGTTATGGGTTTTGCATATCTCCGCAAGAGCGGGCAGAGAGCGGTAATTGGAGCGCTGCGCCGTAAAGGATACCATGACTCTCACGCCCGCTTTTTTGAGCGCGTCGATACCGCCGATAGCCTTGTCAAAGCAGCCTGTGCCGCGGATCGCGTCATGGATCTCCCTTGTACCGTCGAGACTGACTTGCACGCAGCTTACGCCGAGAGAAGCGAAACGGCGTGCGTCCTCCTCCGATATCAATGTTCCGTTTGTCAGTACGGTCAGCAGCATACCGCGGCGGATGATCTCTTCTGCCAGTCCGAAGAAAAACGGATGTGTCATCGGTTCGCCCCCGGTGAGATAAATATGACCGGACAGTTTTTTTTCACAAAGAAAGTCCTCGTATTTGTCGAGCACGCCGAGCAGATAAGCTTCATTCTCCTCAGACGCATATTCCGTCTGATAGCAGTGAGCGCACCGGAGATTGCATTTGTGAGTGATATGCCATTGAAGTATGTGACGGTGAGTGTTGTTTTCCATAGGTCGTAATTGGTTCTTTATTCAGAAGCTGGAGCCGCCGCAGCTCGATCCGCCGCAGCTCGATCCGTCGCAGCCGAAGTCCGAATCGGAGAATTTCTTTTTCTTTGTATAGGACAGCACCACGTTTCTGCCGTTTGCAACCTTGAACAATTTGCAGTCGGGGGGGGCTTTTTCCGATTCCATGCGATTCCGGTAGGTAGAGGAGGTCGATACGGCGATCACGAAAGCACCGAGCAGACCGATAAATACTGCGATGCAGGCATTACCGGCTTTCTGCATCGGACTCGGGACCTTTTCTCCGTTGATGACCGAAATCATCTGCGTGATTCCCATGAGGCAGCCTTCATAGTAATCCTCTTTTGTAAGATAGTGACTCATATTATTGGTGATGTTGTTTGCTTTGGCGTTATTAAAAATATGTTCCATTTCGCCTTTTCTCTGTATGACGACGCGGCGCAGATACATATCGACCATCAATACGGCGCTGTCGGTGCTACCGAAAAGCTCGATCCGTTTTTCTCTGGCTCGCTCATAGTCCAACAGATCGGTCGGTGTCGAGACGGTATATACGGCAATATTGGCATATTCCGTAATGGGCAGCATTTCCTGCAGCAGCGCGTATTCTTCTTCTTTACTGAGAAGAGAGGCATCATCAATGACGAGAGCCGAAAACCCCGTTTTGGCGTTTTTGTCGCTTACTCCGGCGAATGCCGTTGGCAAAACGGTGAAAAGCAGACTGATAAGGCAGAATAATATGGCAAGACGTTTGAGCGTTTTACGCATTGTTATCGCCGCCTTTCTTTTTGAACTGGGGAGGTTCGCGGAACGCGAGGCGATTGTGAGCCTGCAGCAGAAGGACAAACTGCGCAAGCACGCAGGCTGCGATTATCCCGCTGAATACATAGTAATACACATTCAGCGGCTTCATAATCACCAGAATATCGGCGAGTATGATCACAACGCAGAACAGAATGGAGGAAATCAGGTAGGTTATTTGTTGTGTGGCTTTCTTCGGGAGCTTTGCAAGCCGCATCACCGCCACCGTGGCTGCCAACAGCGCTATTGCTGCGAGTGCGGAATTAAAACCTGAGAATATCCAGACGGATATGATAAGAAGAATCGTGATGGCTATCGAGAAGGCCGGGAACCTTGGCTGCATATTTTTTCGATCATATGCTTTCTGTATTTTTTCGTTGCGGATCGCTTTTGCTCTTTCCTCGTCGGTGTTTTCATCACGCGAGACAACCTGGTCGAAACTAACACGATAGCTGCTTATCCTGTAGGTCTCAAAATGATCTTTCCGGACGATCTTACGCAGCTCATTGCAGTTCAAAAGCCATGCCGCGGCGAATAACGCAACGGATATGGCTGCCGTTGTCATCGGACGCGGCATAAAGTCGATCAGTGATAAAACGATGTACGCGGCGGCGGCAATGATGAGGGCACACACGACGAAGCGGACGTAACTCACGGGCAGATCGGCAATGACCTTGCCGTCGGCACCGTTGATCGCGGAATAGGTCAGGCCCTTTTTTGTTTTCAGGGACATAAACCAAACGGGATAAAGTTTTGTTTTTGCTCCGATTTCATGGTTTTTCCCGAAATGACCGTTGCCTTCGGGAATTTTTTTTCCGTTGCGGGATATAAGGAGCTGTTCTGTGACTGCCGTTCCTGCGGCGTTCAGTACGAAATCCGTATGTGCATCGGGCGTTTCATCCGATTTGTCGGCATAAAATCCACTGAGATATGCGGGGGTGAAATCTTTTTCAAGTGTTTTGTCAAAGGGGGCCAAATTGTCGGCAAGGCTGTCATCCATGGCTACGGATGCGTCGCAGATGATTCCTTTCGCCGAACCGGAAATTTCCGCACGGTGTGCGTTTTGGAAGGTGTATGAATACTTGCTGTCGTTTTTGTGGGTGTTTTTGAGGGGGGATTCAATAGTGCAGTTGGAAAAACTGACCTCGTAATCCCAGAACGGAACGTAGATCCCTCGGAATGAATCCGCCAAGGTCTTCTTTTTATATTTTGAAGAGGTGAGTATGCTGCGACGTGCGCTTTTTATATAATTTTTATAGCACTCCTCTTTGCTGACGGCAAAAGGAATGATCTTTTCGGGACGTTCCTGCCCTTCAATACGGTCAAACAGGATGTTTGCATTGCCGCAATAGGCGCACACGGAGGTGATATCCGTGTCGTCGTGATAGGTAAGCTCAGCGCCGCATCCGGGGCACAGCCAGACATAGGTCTCGTATTTGTGACCCTCTGCGTCCTTTTTCAAATCGTCGAAAATATACGGATCCCATAAATTATCACAATAATCGCATTTCATCTGCTTGTCAGGTATGGAGTATTTCAATCCTGCACCGCAGGACGGACATTTTATCATTCGCATTTCCTCCCTATTCGTTAATAAGAAAATTATATCCTATCGTGCACAATAAATCAATCATAGCTTTGGATGATTATAAAAAACAGCGGCAAATAACGTTTTTGCTGTGTTGAATACGGAAAAGTGTCGTGTTATAATGAAAAACATAGAAAACACTTATGAAAAATGCGCCTCCTGAAACGGCGGCGCCGAGGGGGGGGACGGATATGGAAAAAAATCAAAACAGAATCGCCCGCTTCCATCTCCCCGGTTTATTTGAGTTTTACGATTTTTATAAGGTCTTTCTTCCGCTGTTTTATTCTCAGCGAGATTGGTTTTTCGACCGCTGTGAGATCGCTTCGCTGTACGGCGCGCCGGAAAACTGTCTCTGGGGCGGCGGACGTTTCGGCGGCGGCGAGAAAAACGCACGGAACGTGCTCCGACTCGCGGAAAAATACGAGATATC
>JAZLHN010000205.1:0-3618 GCA_045616815.1 Acutalibacteraceae bacterium | reverse complement strand
GCGAAACTTTTTATCCGCTTCGCGCTTCAAACTGCCGTTTGTCGCTTTCTTTTAATAACAGAACATATATTTTTCGAGCGCGTCCATGAGCGCTTTGATGTTTTCGATCGGCACGCCGGGGTACAGGCCGTAAACGAGGGCGAGACCGCCGTCGGGGCAGGCGAGCTTTTCCACCTCTTCTTTGATGAGCGCGTCGATCTGCGCCGGCGTTCCCGAGGGGGTGATGCGCTGACGGTCGATATCCAGCTCCACGCAGACTTTCCCTTTGTATTTGTCCGCGATCCAGTCGATGCCGTTTACAAGATCCTGCAGGTTGATGCACTGCACGCCGCTGTCGATGAGATCGTCGGCCAGCAGACGGATATCGCCGTCGGAATGCATCTGCACCGCCGTTCCGGCTTTTCGCGCGGGCTCCATGAGCCGCTTATACGCGGGCTTGATATATTTGTTGAACAGCGCGGGGGATATCATCGGCCCCGTCTGACAGCCGAGGTCTTCGGGATAGCCGAAAAGCGTACAGCCGTTGTCAACGTGCCGCTTCACGATGGAGAGATTGAATTCGGTGAGCCCGTCGATGAGCCTGATAAGCCGTTCGTCTTCGTCCGCCATCGCGTAGAGGAAATTTTCGTAGCCCATGAGGTCGCAGAGCTGCATGAAGGTATGCCCGTGCCGCAGCCCGCCCGTGAAGCCTTCGCCTTCGCGGACGCACCGTGCCCAATGCGCTTCCCGTTCGCTCCAGTCAACGTCGTAAAGCCCGTCGCATTTGTCGGGGTCGGGGAAATGCCACGTCGTCCCGAACGCCGAGAGGTCGGCCAGCGGATGACCGGTAACGAGCCCGGTGATGCCGTCGTCGTACGTTTCCCATACGCAGCCCATCGGGTCGGTGTAGGGGATCCCCTTGTGCTGACAGGGCGCGATCCACGGCTCCCAGTCCTTTCCGGGACGTTCAAAACCGGGAAACAGCGCCGTATGGCTTTCCATCAGCTCCCACAGGACCTCTTTCGGATAGTGATGCCAGCAGGCGCCGCTGATGCAGAAGTTGACGGGGATATAGTCCGGATGGTCAAAAAAGACCGCTTTTAAGAAATTGTTCATATCATTTCAGTGTTACGATCGTCACGCCGTCCTCGCCCTCGCCGTAAACGCCGAGGCGGTAGGACTTGACGAATTTGCAGTTTTTGAGGTATTTCTGTACCTCTTTTCTGAGTACGCCGGTGCCCTTGCCGTGGATGACGGTGAATTCGCTGATCGCGGTTCGCAGCATCGAGTCGATGAAGGCTTCGAGCGTGAAGATCGCTTCATCGGAGGTCATGCCGCGCAGGTCGCAGCGGTTGTCCGCCGAGGCGGTCATACGGGATTCCGTGCCCCTGTTGCGCGTCATAATGGGAGTTTTCGGCGCGGTCTTTTTCTTTTCCACGAGGCGTATGCGGTCGAGCTTCACGCGCATACGCATATTGCCCGCCTGCACCTCGATCTGATCGCGCTTGTCTTTTCCGGAAAGAACGCTCGCTTCCTTGCCGAGATCGACGAGGAACACCGTGTCGCCCGCCACGGGATCGCGCGGGAGCACGTAATCGTCGTCCTCGTACAGCGAGGTCGTCACGGGGTTGATGGCGATATCGAGGTTCGAAAGTCCCTTTTTCATTTCGGCTTTCGCTTTTCTCGCTAATTCGCCCGCGTCCTTGGTAGCTTTCATCTCTCTGCGGAGGTTGTCCACCTCCACCAAAAGGGAATTTGCTTCCCGGCGGGCTTTTTCGGATATTTTCAGCGCTTCGGACTGCGCTTTTTCGTATTCTTTCTGCAGAAGCTCGTCCGCGTCCTTGAGCTTCTGTTCCGCAAGTTTCAGTTTTTCCTCGTATTCGCGCTTCACCTTTTCGGCTTCGCTCTTTTCGCCCTCCATTTCGAGGCGGGAATGCTCGAGCGAATCCACCACGTCCTCGAAGCGGCTCGATTCCTCGGAAACGAATTCTTTCGCGCGCTCGATGATCTCCACGTCCATGCCGAGCTTTTCGGAGATTGCGAAAGCGTTGGAGCGTCCCGGTACGCCGATGAGCAGACGGTAGGTGGGACGCAGCGTATTGACGTTGAATTCACAGCAGGCGTTCTGCACGCGGTCGGTCTGCAGCGCGTAGGTCTTCAGTTCGGCGTAGTGCGTGGTGGCGGCGATCTTCGCGCCGTTTATGTGCAGACGCTCGAGGATGGCGGTGGCAAGCGCCGCGCCCTCCACGGGGTCGGTGCCCGCGCCGAGCTCGTCGATGAGCACAAGGCTGCGGTCGTCGCTCTTTTCAAGGATGTCCACGATGTTCACCATGTGGGAGGAGAACGTGGAAAGGGATTGCTCGATGCTCTGCTCGTCGCCGATGTCGGCGAACACCTTTTCGTAGATGCACACGCGGCTCTCGTCCGCGCAGGGGATGAGCAGACCGCATGCCGCCATGAGCGTGATGAGGCCGAGGGTTTTGATCGAAACGGTCTTGCCGCCGGTGTTGGGGCCCGTGATGACGAGCGTATCGAAGTCGATGCCTAAATTGATATCGGTGGCGACCACCTTGTTCGGGTCGAGCAGGGGATGGCGCGCCTTTCTGAGGTCGGTTTTGCCCTCGGTGTTGAGAATGGGCAGGCTTGCCTTCATTTTATAGCCGAGCTGTGCTTTGGCAAAGATGAGATTCAGCTCCACGAGGCTTTCGTAATTGTGCCTGATCGTGTCGGCGTAGCCGCCCGCTTCCGCGGAAAGCTCGCACAAAATGCGTTCGATCTCCTCTTTTTCCTTGCCCTGTAAGACTCTTATTTCGTTGTTCGCTTCCACGACCGCCATGGGCTCCACGAACACGGTCGCGCCGCTGCCTGAGGTATCGTGCACGAGTCCGGGCACTTCGCCGCGGTGCTCCGCTTTCACGGGCACCACGAAGCGGCCGTTCCTCTGCGTGATGATGGCGTCCTGCAGTATTTTCTGATAATAGCCCGAGCGCACCATGCCCTCTAATTTTTCGCGGATGCTCTGGCTCTGGTTGCGTATCTTGCGGCGGATATCGGCGAGGGTGCGGGAGGCGAGATCGCTCATTTCGTCCTCGCTGACGATCGAGGTCGTGATCTTATCCTCGAGCATACGGTTGGGCACGAGGGACGAAAAATACACGTCGAGCGGCGAATCCGCGCCCGGCTGGGAAAAACGCCAGTCGTAGAGCGAACGGATTACACGCAGCACCTCGGCGATGTCGAGCAGTTCGCGCATGGTGAGCACGCCGCCCGCGCCCGCTCTCGCAAGCGAGGAATTCACGTTCTTTATGGCGCCGAAAGAGGGCCCGCCGAATTTGGCGAGCAGGATATGTGCCGCGTTGGTCTGATTGATGAGTGCCTGCGCGTCGTAGAGCGCCGTCGCGGGCGTCAGCTCCAGAGCCTGCGCCTTCGCGTCCTCGCAGGTGGCAAGCTCCGAGAGCATTTCTAAAATTTTATCCAGCTCTAAGGCTTTCTGATGTCGGTTCAGCATAGTATTTTCTCCGAAATGAAATAATGGTTCTGGCAGTATTGGGGAAGAAATGAAGCGGTAAATTGCAGTTTAGCGGCTTCGCCGCTAAACTGCCGAGAGTTGAAAGTTGAGAGTTGAAAGTTGAGATGTGG
>JAZLHN010000204.1:0-3431 GCA_045616815.1 Acutalibacteraceae bacterium | reverse complement strand
TGCACGGCTTGTAAACGACCAAATAAAACAAAAGTAACTTATGTTTCGTGGTGCTCCGCACGCTCCCATGCGGTGCGTCGAGGGCGACGCACCCTACGATAAGTGCCTCCGCGGAAGCTCTTCAAACAAAAATTTATCGCTTTGCAAAAGAAATTGTACTTGACAAATCGGTTTATCGTGAGTAAACTAAAAATGTAAGGTTTATCATAAATAAACCAAGAGGAGGAAACGTCTTATGCTTGATACCGAACTCGGCGAGGTACAGTCGAAATTCGCCGATATCGTATGGAAATACGCGCCCGTTGCTTCGGGCGAGCTTGTTAAGCTCTGCGAAAAGGAGCTCAAGTGGAAAAAGCCCACCACCTACACCGTTTTACGTAAGCTCTGCGAAAAGGGACTGTTCAAAAATGAGGACGGAACGGTCAGCGCCGTTCTTTCGAGAGAGGATTTTTATTCCGCGAAGTCGGAGCAGTTCGTTGAGGAGTCCTTCGACGGCTCTCTGCCCGCGTTTCTCGCGGCGTTCACCTCTCACCGGAAGCTTTCCGAAAAGGAAGCGGAGGAAATACAGAAAATGATCGATAAGATGAGAAGGTAAATTTTTGTTTAGCGTTTCGCTAAACAAAAATAGTTTTCAGTTTCAAGTTTTAAGTTTTAAGAAATTGACAGGGGGCCTGATCTTAACACTTAAAACATAACGCGTAACACTGTTGTTTAGCAGCGGTACGCTTCTAAACAACAATTTACCTGAAAGGATGATTTTCATGAACGATCTGTTGATAAAGTTGCTCAATATGAGCCTTACGGCGAGTCTGTTGGCTCTTGTCGTGATGCTCGTGCGGCTGATATTCCGAAAAATGCCGAAAAAGATCGGCGTGTTTCTTTGGGCGCTGGTCGCCGTCCGGCTCATCCTGCCGTTCAGCATCCAAAGCACGTTGAGCCTTGTGCCGGATAACGAGCCCCTGCGGCAGGAAGCTTTCGGTTTATCCGTTCCCTCGACTTCACCGGTCGTTGCTGCGGACGAGTGGACGACGGTGGGGGTGAGCGGAGAATATGAAGACGTATATCCCACAGTTCCCGTTGACTCCGACGGCACGGCGATGGGGAAAAAGCCCTTCCCGGTGCTGCCCGCCGTGTGGCTTGCAGGCGTGAGCGCGATGTTTCTTTACGCCGCCGTAAGCTATCTGCGGATAAAAAGAAAAACCGGGGCAAGTATGGAAACGGAAAAGGGCGTGTATCTCTGCGACGATATCGGCACGCCCTTCATCCTCGGCATCATCAAGCCGAAAATATATATCCCGTCCTCGCTGAACGAAGCGCAGAAGAGCTTTGTCTTATCGCACGAAAAAGCGCATATAAAACGGCTCGATTTCCTGTGGAAGCCTTTGGGATTTCTGCTTTTGTCCGTCTACTGGTTCAATCCGGTGCTGTGGCTTGCTTATATACTTCTCTGCCGCGATATCGAGCTCGCGTGCGACGAAAAAGTGATACAAAATATGGAAAACGCCGACAAAGCGGACTATTCTCAGACGCTTTTAGATTGCAGCAGCCCGAAAAGAAGCGTCGCCGCGTGTCCGCTCGCGTTCGGAGAAACGGGAGTGAAAACAAGAGTGAAAAACATACTGAACTTCAAAAAGCCCGCGTTCTGGGTCGTGATCGCCGCGGTCATCGTGGCCGCCGCTTTGGCGGTGTTCTTCCTCACCGATCCGATGAAAAACGAAACACCGGAGCCGACGACGAACGATTATACTACGGAAGAAATGCCGAGCGGCGAGTATGAGGCACCGGAGGCGAAAGCTGATCTGGAAGAAGCCATCCACGAGGTGCTTATCACACGAAAGGCGAACAGCTATGCGGGCGAGTGCCTCACCGAGGGACACGTAACGCTCGGCACGGACAAAACGGGGGGCAGCGTCAAAGCGTATCTGCTCACCTGCATTACCTCCTACGGCTTTGAAAACGGCTGTTTCACCGACGTGGGCGGCAGTATGGTGCCCACCGTGCTTCATTTCCGCGAGGAAAACGGGATGTACGTTTTTGAGAAATGCATCGAAGCGGAGGACGGCGAGCATTACGCGGATTCGATCAAGGAAATGTATCCGCTGAAATACCGATCCCGCGTGCTCGGCGAATGGAGCGAAGCCGACAATAAGGCGATGATCGAACAGTGCCGGGCGCAGGCGCAGGCGTATCTTGATTCCATCGGCAGAAATGAGGAAATCCGCAGCTGGGGAGATATAGAGCATCCGCTGTTTTCCGACGTAGGCATCTCCGGCGAGGCCGAAGATAAAATATACGATAAGATGAAGTATATGGTGCATTACGAGCTCGGCTTCGGCTATGAGGAAATGCTCGAAGACGGCGTGCGCGTGATCTACCGCGCGGCGTACGACAAGGAAAGCAACACAGTGATCTATACGAAAGAGGACTATGAGAGCGGCGAGATTTTGTACCGCTACGTCTTCTTCGGCGAGACCGGGGAGGCGATCCTGCCCGTGAACGTCACTTTCGCTCCGAGCGCAAAGTATGAGGAGCAGCCCCTGCGGGATATGCAGGCGATATCCTCTTATCTGTATGAAAATCTTGTCGCGGAATGCACGGCGAATGAAAGACGGCTTGCGCACGTTACAAAGCTTACCCGTGAGCCGCTCGGCATGGCGGGGCTTTTCGACGGCATGGAGGTCTATGAAACGGAATATACGGTGTTCACGCCTCTCGGTAAGACCGAAGGCGAGCTTGCGTATGACCTCATGCTGGATAAAAAGGACTATACGGAATATTTTTTCCTCTATTACACCACCGACACCGATAACTGCACCGTCGTCGGAGCGATGACCTACGACGACATAAAGGAGCTATACGGAAACGAGGGCAATGCCGGCAGCGACGAGGATCTGCTGCGTGCCGCGGCGGGGGATCTGATGAAGGATATCCCGCCCGCGGAGGAAAAAATGCGCGCTCTCTATCCGGAGAATTACGAGCTTGAAACGGCAAAGGGGCTGGAGGTCTACGTCTGGAAAACGAGCGAAACGCATTATCATTTCGCCCTTCTGCCCGGCACGGATCGGGAAAAGCTGCCCGAGGAGCTGTGGGCTCTTAACGTGTACGGACTTTCGGCGAACGAAATGCGCGTGATCCTGCAAAGCTACGATATCCCGCCGGAGGATATAACCGTCATCCCGTTTCAGCATCCCCTTTCGAGCTATTGGTGGAATATAAACGACCCGGAGCTTTCCGACGGCGACACGACAGAAAGCCTGCGGGAAATGTTAGGAATAAATTAAATCGGAGTACGATAAATTTTTGTTTAGCGAGCGAAGCCATATAAAAGTTTCGCCCGCCTTTTCAAAGGCGCCGGTTTCTTAAGGCGGAGCCTTAAGCCGCTCATCGCAGTGAGCGGAACACTTTATGCTCACAAAAGATCAGGAGAGTTT
>JAZLHN010000203.1:0-5887 GCA_045616815.1 Acutalibacteraceae bacterium | reverse complement strand
ATACTGAAACAGGAAAAACTGTTTATCCGGGTGTAAAATCATCGTATTAAAACGAAATATCAGTATTTTTTCTGAAAACTGAATACTTAAAACTGAAAACTATTTTTGTTTAGCGGAACGCTAAACAAAAATTTATCGCTCTGTTTTACAAAAAAAGACACACAAAATTCTTGTGTGCCTCATGGTAGGATATAATCTTAAATACGGTTTTTCTTTCGGTAGCAATTCTGTACCACGGCAAAAACGTACACGCCGAGGACGGCGAAAAGGGCGTACGACCATACGTACGAGCCGTTGTCCCGGTCAGCGATCATGCCCGGCACGGGGGAGAATACGAGCGTGCCCACCGAATAGAGCGTCTGAAAAAGCCGTATGTTGCGTTCGCATTTTTCGGGGGCGGAAAGATCGACCGCCCACGTGGCGAGTCCCACCGAGGTAAAGGCGATGCCGAAGCAGAAGAGCACCGAGCCCGCATACGCCGCCCATATCCCGGACGGAACGAGACAGCACACTGCGAGACCGAGGAGCATGATGCTGCCGAAAATATAGTTCGTTTTATAGTTCGTTATTTTGTCGCCGAGCCTGCCGAAGGCGATCTTGCCGAGCATCATTGCGATGCCGGACATCGAGGAAGCGAGCGCCGCGGAAGAGGCGGGATAGCCCGCGCCCGTGATATGCACCGACAAATGACAGTAGGCTACGCTCATCACGCCGCCCACGAGGATCACGGCGGACATGAGGAAGAACATATCTTTTTGCGCGATCCCGACGCCGCCGGAAAGCTTCGTCCCGTCCGTTTCGGTTTCGCCGAGCGCCGAAAGTCCTTTGTCGGAGGGATCGGAGCGCACGAGCAGGAAAGAGAGGAAAACGCAGAGCGCCATCAACGCCGCCTGCGCGAAGAAGGTCACGCCGAGCCCGTTTTTCTCGATGCTGTCGGCGATCAGCGACGGGATGCCGAAGGTGGAGAGTCCGGTCGCCGCCGAGCACGCGCCGAGCGCCGTGTTGCGGCTTTTTACGAACCATTTCCGCAGCACGATGGCAATGGGGATCATCGTCCCCAGCCCGTAGCCGATGCCCACGAAGACCGCGGCGGCGCAGTAGGCGGCGTAGCTTTTCGCCGCGCCGAAGAGGGCGAAGCCGCCCGCTGAGGAGAGCCCCGCAAGAAACATGCCCGTTCGCAGCGAGAGCTTTTTGTAATATACGCCGGAGAGCAGCATCGTGATGAGGCTGGCGAATGTCCGGAACGTGAGGATGGACGAGGTCTGCGTATTCGTGAAGCCGTTCAGCTCCATGATATACGGCTGATAGATGGTGAACGCGTTTTCCGCCAAGCCCGAGGTGCAGAAAAGAAGAACGGCACACCCGACGCAGACGAACCACGCGTAATGAAGTTTCGGTTTTTTCATAACTTTTCCCCTGACAGAATGGATAACGGAATCATATTATCACCGGACGGGGCGTTTTTCAAGAACGTGGGGAAAATATTGTCAAACTTTCTGTTGTCTTTGTTTGTTTTTGCCATTATAATAAAAAGAAAAAGGGGAAGAAGGTTCTTTTATGAAAAAAACGATCGCTGTCATCGCGCTTGCGCTGGTTTTATGCGGCGTCGTATTTCTGTTCGCGAGCTGTACCGGGGAAATACCCACCCCCGTTAACGGCTGCGCACATGAAAACGCCGAGATCAGTCTCCAAAAGCCTGCGGGTCTCTTTGCCGGCGCCCGCTATACGTATTCCTGCCCCGATTGCGGGTTTACCGTTACGCAGAAAGAGGCAAGAGGTGCGAGCGTCACCCGCGGCTTCGATTTCCTCGTCGGCGGCCTTTTCAAAGCTCCCGAAAAAGCTCTTTCCGAGAATTTCACGGTCACGGCGCATACCGGCCCCGGCGAGATCCCGATGAATTCGAAGTTCTCTCTCAGATATCAGTTGGATTCCGGCGCGGACGTCGTGGAATTCGATCTCACTCTCAATTCCGCGGGAGAAGCGGTGCTTTCGCACGGCGATCCCGATGAGGCGAAAATGACTCTCGACGAGGCGTTTGCCATGGTCGCCGGATATTACGGCACGCAGGTGAACGTGGACGTAAAAAACAAAGAAGCGGTCGCGGCGGCGCAGGAATGTGCGATCCGCTACGGCGTGCTCGACCGTATCTTTTATACCGGCGTGGGAGAAGGGGACATGGCCTACGTAAAAGAGCACAGCCCGCTCGTTCCCTGTTATCTCAACGGCTGCACCGATCCCGATCCCGAAGCGTGCGCCGATCTTTGCAAAAGAGCGGTCGAAATGGGCGCCGTCGGCCTGAATTTCAGCTACAACGATTATTCGCCCGAGCTTGCAAAAGCCGCCCGCGAGAACGGCTTGCTGATCTCCGTCTACACGGTCAACTGGCTCAAGGATATGCGCAAGGTGCTCGGTTATGACGTGGACAATATCACCACCGAGTTCCCCTATAAACTGTTCGTCGTTACGGCGGATGCAAACGACTGAACATCCGCCACGGAGGAATACCTATGCTGTGCGCGATCTGCGGAAAAAAGCTTTCCGGAAAACTGAATACCGACCACGTTTTTCCGCGCTCCGTATATAAGTGGCTCGAAAATGTGATCGGCGCGGAGGAATACGGCACCGTTTACGCGCTGATCGAAAGCGACGAAAACAAAATACCCGTGCACAAGGCCTGCAACGAGCGGAAAAACGACGCGCTGCCCGAACTCGGCGCTCTGTATCTCACGAGAGAAAAAAGCGAGGCGCTTTACGCCCTGGAAAAAGAGCTCACCGCTTTCACGCCGACGTATACGGCGCTGAAGGAGCGTCTGTACGAAAGACAGGAAAACGTCTGCTTTTCCTGCGGCGTACCGCTCGGGAAAAAAGGCGTTCTGCGCCGCATCGACCCCGGTCTTCCGCGCACGGAAGAAAACGGCTGCCTCGTTTGCGCGGGATGCAATGAAAAATATCCGGATTTCAAAAACGTAAAGACGTAACGGAGGAACTCCCATGACGAAAAAAATGAAAAAACTCATATTATGTATGATCGGAGGATTGCTTTTTATGGCCATTACCGGTTTATTCGCTTCCGCTGCTTCGACGGCGGGCACGGTCGTCAACGTTGCCGGGATCGTTCAGCCCGACACGGGTGAGGACGTATATGCCGCACTGCAGGCGGTCATCGACGAAAACCCCAACAAAACTCTGTATTTCCCCGACGGCGAATATCTCGTTTCGCAGTCGCTGTGTACACCCGCCGACCCCGCGAAAAGCGTGAGCCTGCATCTGGCCGATTTCGCGGTCATCAAGGCGACCGACGATTTCTCCGGCGAGGCGGTCGTCCGTCTCGGCGGCAAGGACCCGTTCAACACCGTGACGGTCAACGGAAGCAACTATTCGCTCATCGGCGGCATCATCGACGGCAATCATATCGCCGACGGCGTGAGCATCGACTCCGGCCGGGAGACCAAGATCCAGAATACATCCATCAAGCATACGGTGGTAGGCCTGCATATCAAATACGGCGCGAATTCCGGTTCCTCCGACGCCGATATCACCGATATCAACATCATCGGCAACGATACGTTGGACGCGGTAGGTATGCTCATCGAGGGCTTCGACAACACCTTCACCAATATCCGCATCGGTCACGTCCACCACGGCGTTATCATGAAATCCGGCGGCAACGCGCTCACGAATATCCACCCCCTGTGCCCCATGACCGAGACGAACTATCCCGGTTCCTGCGGCTTCATCGAGGAAAGCTCCAACAATCTCTACACCTACTGCTACTCCGATCAGTTCGAGACCTGCTTCAAGATCGTCGGCGAGGGACGCAGTATCTATACCGACTGCTTCGGCTTCTGGTGGAGCGGCGCGGGCGGAAACTGCACCGCCTTCAAGGTGGAGGGAGATAAGTTCAACTCCGTCGTTACGAACACCCGCATCGACTTCCGCCATGACACCGACAACACCGTGTACGACGGTCCCGTGGTCGGCTCCGGCAGCTTCAATAATCTGCTGATCGACAACAAGAACATCAATTCGAACGTGCTTTACAAACGCTTCGTTTCCGGAAGCATCTGGATGAAGTTCCGTACGTTTTTCGAGAAAATAAAGAATTTCTTCCTGTTCATCGGAAGCTGGTTCAAATAAGAAAAACAAAGGCCACATCAGCGTGGCCTTTGTTTTGTGTCCGTTTTATTCGGAGGATCAATAATTCTCCGCGTTGACTTCGAAATAGCTCTGCGGATGCGCGCAGGTGGGGCAGACTTCGGGAGCGGCGGTACCGACCACGATGTGTCCGCAGTTGCGGCATTCCCAAACCTTGACTTCGCTCTTGGCGAAAACTTCCTGCGCCTCCACGTTGTGAAGAAGGGCACGATAGCGCTCCTCGTGGTGCTTTTCGATGGCGGCTACGAGGCGGAATTTCTTCGCGAGTTCAACAAAGCCCTCTTCCTCGGCGGTCTTGGCAAAGCCCTCGTACATATCCGTCCACTCATAATTTTCGCCGTCGGCGGCTGCGGCAAGATTTTCGGCGGTGGAACCGATGCCGTTCAGCTCCTTGAACCACATTTTGGCGTGTTCCTTTTCGTTATCGGCGGTCTTGAGGAAAAGAGCGGAGATCTGCTCGAAGCCTTCCTTCTTGGCCTTGGAAGCGAAATAGGTGTACTTGTTTCTTGCCTGAGATTCACCCGCAAAAGCAGCCTCAAGGTTCTTTTCGGTCTGCGTGCCCGCATAGGGATTGGCTTTCTTGTCTTCTACAAGCTGGAGCTTATCGCCCTTGGCCTTGCAAAGAGGGCATACGGGCTCGACGCCGTCTTCCACCTCAAAGACTTTTCCGCAAACGAGACATTTGTAAGTTTTCATAGTATAGTACCTCTTTCGTAAAATTATTTTTTCTTCTGACAATCGGGGCATACGCCCTCGAACACCGTACGGTGCCGCTTGATAAGGAACCCCGTCTGAGACGCAACGTAGTCGTCGTTCACCGCGATATAGTCGATCGGCGCGTCCGTCACCATTCCGCAAACGGAACAGAGGATATGATAGTGCTCGCCGAGCGTGCGGTCGTAGCGGTCGGCTCCCGGCACTTTCACGTGACGGATCTCTCCGTTTTCGGAAAGGACGTTCAAGTTGCGATAGACCGTGCCCTTGCTGATCTTGTCGTCGGCAGCGTGCACATCGGCATAGATCTCGTCGGCATTCGGATGGTCGCAGTGCTTCATGACCGCTTCATACACTAAACGGCGCTGCTTCGTATCGCGCTGCTGTTTTTCGTTGTCCGGCATCCGGGCACCTCCTTATCAATAATAGGATTTATTACTGATAAGAGAATACACCATTCTTCTGCATTTGTCAAGATAAATCCGTGAAATTATTTACTTTATTTTTCAATCATGGTATAGTTAAGAAAAACACCGAAAGGGGCAAATTATGAGCTACACCTACAAACACGTTGTCATCGTCGGTCTCGACGGCATGGGCAACTTCAATAAGAACACCGAAACGCCGAACATGGACAGGATCTTTGAAAACGGCGCGAAAAGCCTTTATTCCGAATCTCTCTATCCCACCATCAGCGCGCAGAACTGGGGTGCCATGCTCATCGGAACCTACCCGGACGTTCACGGCCTCACCAAGTCCATCGTGAGCCGCGAGCATTACACAAACAAAGACCTGCCGTCGATCTTCACGAGCGTGCGTAAGGCGATGCCGGACGCAACGCTCTGCTCTGTGTGCCATTGGGATCCCATCAACTACGGCATCATCGAGCATGATATAAACGTCTATATGGAATCCGCCTCCAGCGGCGAGGACGCGACGAACAAAACGGCAGCCTGCATACTCGAAAAAAAGCCGACTCTCCTTTTTATACATATCGACGATCCGGACGGCGCGGGGC
>JAZLHN010000202.1:0-11332 GCA_045616815.1 Acutalibacteraceae bacterium | reverse complement strand
TTACTCACGGAGACTACACCGTACAGCTCAACGCCATGTATATGCCGAGCTGCGGCGCGGCAAAGGCGAATGCTTCGGCAGGACTTACCGAAGAGCAGAAAGCCGAAAACGTGAAGCTCGATATCCTTGCCGAGCTCGATGCAATGGGCTATGAGATCGACGATCCCGATGAGCTCGAGCTTCTCTGGTGCGACGAAAATTCCGTTCTCAACGGCGGCGCGGGCAACACCGCTTCCGCAAACGCCGCTTCCAACCGCGGCGCAGGTGCTTCCAACGGCACGACGAATGCCGACGGCAGCGTAAACTGCTACATCGACGGCGTGAGAATTTACGAGCCGATCGCGGGCAACGATTGCGAAGCGTATCCCGACACGGAAAAAGGCGCGGAGTATGTAAACATCATCAATAATATAAGCAATTCCGAACTGAAAGAGAATACGGTCGCTTACGTTGAATATAAACTCAGTGCGGATTCGGATTCGTTTACCGATATGAACGATGAGAAACATGCGGCAACGGTCATCACGCAGGAAAATTATCAGCAAAATGGCCCGCAGAACGAAGTTTACCTCACCCATGTCGATAAGGCCGAAAAGACCCATGGTATTGCCTTTAATCTCTATGGTTTCAACGCCGCTTCCTCTAAAGTCATGGTAAGCTTCCGCGCAGTAAACGGTACTGCGAAGCCTAAGATCAACACTAAAGGACTTCCGATCGGCACAGAGACAACGAATGAAGATTCTTCGATAACGTACGGCGGCGAACTTACCAGCGCGACCGAAATGTATTACGACATTACCGAGCAGATTAAGGGTGATGCAGTCAATGGCAGTGTGACCGTCGTGATCGAAAACGTCGGCACGGGCATGCTTGCGGTCAATAACGTGAAGCTCGTAAACTGCCATTTCGGCACCGCGCCCGCGCAGAGTCCCGCAAGGCTGCGCAGCATGATGATGGCTCCCATTACGCTGGCTTCAGTGTCCGCTCCCGAACCCGAGGTAACCGAGCCTGAGGTAACCGAGCCTGAGGTAACCGAACCCGAGGTAACCGAGCCCTCGACCGAGCCCGTAACCGAGCCCGTAACCGAGCCCGCGACGGAAGCTCACGACGACGGCGAGACCGAGAAGACGGAGAAGAATTTCTTCGAAAAGATCATTGACTTCTTCAAAACTCTGTTTGCGAAGATCAAGAAGTTCTTTTCGGGTATCTGATCTGCTTTACCGGAAATCTCAAAAGTAAACTCCACGCATAACAAAAAGGGGATGTAAAAAACTTTCGTTTTTTTACACCCCCTTTTTTACATTATTTTTCGGTTTTCCAAAAATTACAAATGGTTACGAACGCTTGATTTGCAACCCTCTTTGTGCTACTATACGCTTGCGACGATTTGTAGAAAATCGCACGTAATATTTAGGAGGGTTATATACCTATGAAAAAAGTTCTTGCAATAGTTATCGCTCTTGCAATGGTACTTTGCTGCTTCGCTGCTTGCGGCGGCAAGACCAATGAAGACACGACAACTACCGAAGCAAACGGTGAAAACACCGAAGCTGTTACCAATGAAGGCGAAGATGCCACCGAGCCCGCTGCTGAGTTCGATTATGACGCAGTTGCTGACGATGCTGAATCCGCTGACGGTACTTATGAAATCGCTTTCGTTACCGACGTTGGTTCTCTTAAGGATCAGTCCTTCAACCAGGGCACATGGGAAGGCGCTAAGAGATACGCTTCCGAAAACGGTAAGACCTACAAGTACTATGCTCCCGCTAACGGTGCCGAAGCTACCGACGACGACAGATACGACGCTATGAAGGCTGCCGTTGATGCCGGTGCCAAGATCGTTATCTGCGCTGGCTTCCTTCAGGAGACCGCTCTCAAGAAGGCTGCTGAAGAATTCGCTGACGTTAAGTTCGTATTCATCGACGGTTATCCCGTAACCGATTCCGCTGATGCCGTTCTCACCAACGTAGCTCCCATCTCCTTCCAGGAAGAGCAGTCCGGTTATCTTGCCGGTTATGCCGCTGTTAAGGAAGGCTACACCAAGCTCGGCTTCTCCGGTGGCGGCGGTGGAGAAAATCCCGCTTGCTGCAGATTCGGTTATGGTTTCGTTCAGGGCGCTGAAGCTGCCGCTAAGGAAATGAACGTTAACGTAGACATGCAGTACAGCTGGCTCTACGGTTCTTCCTTCTCCGCTTCCGCTGACCTTCAGACCATGCTCAACGGTTGGTACACCAACGGTACCGAAGTAGTTTTCGCTTGCGGCGGTTCTATGTGCCAGTCCGCTTTCGAGGCTGCCGGCGCTAACGACGCTAAGGTTATCGGTGTTGACGTTGACCAGTCTTCTCAGTCCGATACCGTTATCACTTCCGCTACCAAGGGTCTTCGTGAGGCTGTTATGTTCGCTCTCGAGAAGTTCTACGGCGAAACCTTTGACGAGATCGGCGGAACCGGTAAGGTTCTCGGCGCTGCTGACGACGCTGTTTGCCTTCCCACCGCTACCTGGAGCCTTGAAAATTTCTCCGTAGAAGATTACAACGCTCTTCTTACCGCTATCAAGGACGGTACCGTTACCGTTGACGCTGACTATGCGAATCTTGATGCTGCTGCTCTTACCAACGTTGCTCTCAACATCGTTGAATAATTGCTGATTTACCGCAGGAGAGGAAAGAGGAAACTCTTTCCTCTCTTTTTTTCTTTTTTCTTGTTTTTTTGTATTTTATATTATATAATAAAAATATATTTCGGTCTTTTTGTCCGATTTTATAATACTATGTGAGGATGTGATAAACCTTGGATAATGAATACATTATCGAAATGCTGAATATTACCAAGGAATTCCCCGGAATTAAGGCGAACGACAATATTACGCTTCGCCTGAAAAAAGGTGAGATCCACGCGCTGTTGGGCGAAAACGGCGCGGGTAAATCTACGCTCATGTCCGTTCTGTTCGGTCTGTATCAGCCTGAGCAGGGTGTCATCAAAAAGAACGGCGAAGAGGTCAAGATAAACGACCCGAACGATGCCACTGCTCTCGGTATCGGCATGGTGCATCAGCACTTCAAGCTGATCGACGTTTTCTCCGTGCTTGATAATATCATATTAGGTGCCGAGACCACGAAAATGGGCTTCCTTTCCAAAAAAGAAGCACGCAAGCAGGTCATCGCTCTTTCCGAAAAATACGGACTCAAGGTGGACGTGGATGCGAAGATCGAGGATATCACCGTGGCTATGCAGCAGAGAGTGCACATCCTCAAAATGCTCTACCGTGAAAATGAGATCCTTATTTTCGACGAGCCCACCGCCGTACTCACTCCGCAGGAGATCGACGAACTTATGGCGATCATGAAGGGCTTCGCTGCGGAAGGAAAATCCATCCTCTTCATCACGCATAAGCTCAATGAGATCATGGCGGTCGCCGACAGAGTTACCGTACTTCGTAAGGGCAAATACGTCGGTACGGTCAACACCGCCGAAACGACCAAGCAGGAGCTTTCCGAAATGATGGTCGGGCGCCCTGTTCAGCTCGTGGTCGAAAAGGACGACGCGAAACCAGGAAAAGAGATCCTTACGGTCGAAAATCTCTGCGTGCCCTCCAAGCTTCATAAGAAAAACGCCGTAAACAACGTCAGCTTCACCGTGCGCGAGGGCGAGATCGTTTGTATCGCCGGTATCGACGGCAACGGTCAGTCGGAACTTGTTTACGGTATCACTGGCCTTGAAAAGCCTTCGTCCGGCAAGATCAACCTCTGCGGGAAAGAGATCGCTAAAGCGAGCATCAAAAAGAGAAGCGATGCCGGTATGGCGCATATTCCCGAGGACAGACATAAGCACGGACTCGTTCTGCAGAATAAGCTTGAAGAAAATCTCGTTCTGCAGGATTATAAAGATAAGCGTTTCCAGAAAGCGGGCTTCATCAAATTTGACGCGGTGCGTGAATATGCAGACGAACTGATCGAACGGTTTGACGTGCGTTCCGGACAGGGCGCGATCACGCTGACCGGCTCCATGTCCGGCGGCAATCAGCAGAAAGCCATCATCGCGCGTGAGATCGACCGTGAAAAGCCCCTCCTCATCGCCGTGCAGCCTACCAGAGGTCTGGACGTCGGCGCGATCGAATATATCCATTCACAGATCGTCGCACAGCGCGACGCGGGCAAGGCGGTATTGCTCGTATCTTTGGAGCTGGACGAGGTCATGAGTCTTTCCGACCGTATCCTTGTTATGTACGAGGGTGAGATCGTAGGAGAACTTGATCCGAAACAAACCACACCGCAGGAGCTCGGATTGTATATGTCCGGCGCAAAGAAAAACAAAGGGGAGGCAGAAAAACATGAGTAAAAAGAATATTCCCGATTCTCCGCTCCTTGCTTCCAAAACGCCTTTCCTGAAAAAGGACGGTACACGCACGGTGCTTTCGTCGCTCGTGTCTATCGTCATCGGTATGCTGCTCGGTTCCGTGATCATTGCGATCGTGGCAGCCTTCAATGAAAATATTACGATGAAGAGCGCGTGGGAAGGCGTTCGCCTCGTTTTCTTCGGTATCTTCGCTACCGGCAGAAATGAAGCGGGCAATCTGACCTTCGGATTTAATCCCGTTACCATCGGTAATATGTTATTCCGTGCCACGCCCCTTATCCTCACCGGACTTTCGGTATCGGTCGCGTTCAAAACGGGTCTTTTCAACATCGGGGCTCCCGGGCAGTATCTTATGGGTACGGCGGCAACGCTGTACGTTGCCCTTTCCATCCCGCAGGGCACGATGCCTTCTTGGGTGATATGGCTGCTTGCGTTTATTGCCGGTTTCCTTGCGGGTGCTCTCTGGGGCGCGATCCCCGGCATGGTAAAAGCCCTGCTCAATATAAACGAAGTTATTGCCTGCATCATGACGAACTGGATCGCCGCCAACCTTGTCACCTGGTTCTTCGATGTGAACGAACAGCTCAAAAACTCCACCGAGGCAGGCAAGGTCAGCTATATCTGCAAGACCTCCTCCAACGGGGTGGAGACCTCCAAAATGCTTCTCGATAAGATCTTCCCCGGCTCGCAGGTCAACGGCGGTATCATCATCGCCGTGATCATCGCGGTCGCAATGTATATTTTTATGTCCAAGACCACCATGGGTTATGAGCTGAAGGCGTGCGGTGCCAACCGTCATGCGGCAAAATACGCCGGTATCAACGACAAGAGAAATATCATTCTTTCCATGGCGATCGCAGGCGGACTCGCCGGTATAGCCGCTTCGCTCTACTGGATGTCCGGCAACACCGAATTCTACTGGTCCACCTATCAGTCGCTTCCCGCCGTCGGCTTCAACGGTATCCCCGTGGCACTTTTAGCGGCAAACAATCCCATCGGCGTTATATTCTCCGGCATCTTCATGTCCATGCTGAATATTTCCGGTTTGCAGATCAAGAATCTCACCACCTACAACGAATATCTCACCGATATCATCATTTCCATCATCGTTTACCTGAGCGCGTTCTCGCTCGTCATCAAGATGTTCATTTCCGGTCAGTACGGCAAAAAGAAAAAGAACGTTGTCATCGCCGCTCCTGCGGAAGAAGAGAAAGAAAACAAAGAAGAGGAGGCAGAAGGATAATGGTATTTCTCATTCAACAGACACTTACCTACGCAATTCCTCTTATGATCGTCGCTTTGGCAGGCGTTTTCGCCGAGCGAAGCGGTATCATCAACCTCGCTCTTGAAGGTATCATGATCTTCGGCGCTTTTGTCGGCGTGTATTTCGTGAAGATCGCGCAGGAAAAAGCCCTTTTCTCCATTGAACAGGGACAACTTCTGTTGGTGCTCACCATGGCGCTGTGCGCCCTTCTCGGCGCGGTATTCTCGCTGCTTCTGTCTTTCTCGGCGATCAATCTGAAAGCCGACCAGACCATCGGCGGCACGGCTCTTAACCTCATGGCTCCCGCCCTCGTACTGTTCCTTATCAACGTTCTCGCCAAGCAGAACGTACTGAGAACTCCCGAATCCTCGACCACGTGGTTCATGATAAAGAAGAGCACCTTCGGTATAGACAAATCCACCGATATCGGTTTCCTCGGAGAGCTCTGTATAAACAAGGTGTATCTTTCCACCTATGTATGCATCCTTCTTTTCATCGTGCTTTCCGTGATCCTTTATAAGACCCGCTTCGGTCTGCGTCTTCGCGCCTGCGGTGAAAATCCCCAGGCGGCGGATTCCCTCGGCATCAACGTAAAAAAGATGCGTTACGCCGGCACTACGATCTCCGGCGCTCTCGCGGGCATCGGCGGCTTCGTTTACGCTCTCGGCGCGGCGGGCTGCTCCTCCACCGGTGAAGTCGCGGGCTTCGGTTTCCTCGCTCTTGCCGTTATGATCTTCGGCAACTGGAATCCGGGCAATATCGCGTTCTCCGCTATCCTGTTCGGTCTGTTCAAGTGCATCGCCGCTTCGTATGCCACGCTCGATATTAACGGCGACGGTACGGCACTTTTAGCGCAGATCGGTGTAAGCTCGCATCTTTATCGTTTGCTTCCGTATCTCGTAACGCTGATCGTACTTGCGTTCACGTCCAAAAAATCCCGTGCACCGAAAGCGGAGGGCATCCCCTACGATAAGGGCGCAAGATAATATAATATGCAAAAAGGGGAGCCAAGTGCTCCCCATGCTTTTCGGAAGGTCATTTTTATGCAGATGTATGATATTATCCGCAAAAAGCGCGACGGTAAAGCGCTCTCGCGGGAAGAACTCGATTATTTTATTTCCGGCTACGTAAAGGAAGATATCCCCGATTATCAAGCGTCCGCTCTGCTCATGGCGATCTGCTTCACCGGTATGAGGGACGAAGAGACCTCCGATTTAACGGAGCTAATGATGCATTCGGGCGATACTGTGGATCTTTCTATGTTCGGCGATCTCACGGCGGATAAGCATTCCACCGGCGGTGTGGGGGATAAGACCTCGCTCGCGGTCGCTCCCATCGTTGCCGCATTGGGCTGCAAGGTCGCAAAAATGAGCGGCAGAGGTTTAGGCCACACGGGCGGCACCGTCGATAAGCTGGAAGCCATTCCGGGGTTCAGAACAGAATTAAGCCGTGAAGATTTTATTTCACAGGTCGAAAAAGTGGGCGTTGCCGTGATCGGACAGACCGGCGACCTCGTACCCGCCGATAAAAAATTGTACGCGCTTCGGGACGTTACGGCGACGATCGACAGTATCCCGCTGATCACCTCGTCCATCATGAGCAAAAAGCTTGCCGCAGGCTCGCGTACGATCGTGCTTGACGTAAAAGCGGGGAGCGGCGCGTTTATGAAAGCACCGGAGGATGCCTGCGTTCTCGCCGAAAAAATGGTGGAGATCGGTAAACGCTGCGGCAGAAACATGGCGGCGCTGATCACCGATATGGATACTCCGCTCGGGGAGAATATCGGCAATTCCTTAGAGGTCATCGAAGCCGCGGGCGTGCTCAAAGGGGAAGTGAAAAACGAGCTTCGCGACGTTTGCGCTTCTCTTGCCGCCGAAATGGTGTCGCTTGTGAAAAAAATCAGTGCGGAAGAAGCGCTCTCGCTTGTGAACGAGTGTATCGACTCGGGTGCGGCATACGTGAAAATGAAGGAATGGATCGCCTCTCAGGGCGGTGACGTTTCCGTGCTGGACGACGTTTCGCTTTTCCCGCAGGCACAGTTCTGTCTCGACGTGATCTCTCCCGTATCGGGCTTCGTTACCCATACCGACGCGGAGCTGATCGGCAAGGCGAGTGTGGAGCTCGGCGCGGGCAGAAAAGAAAAAGGCGATCCCATCGACTTCGCTGCGGGAATACGGCTTTATAAGAAGACCTGCGACGAGGTAAAAAAAGGCGACGTGCTCTGCACGCTTTATACGAACAACGAAGTAAGTCTTACCGAAGCCGAAAAAATGATACTCAGGGCTTACTCTTTCGGTGATACCGCGCCGCAGAAGATCCCGCACGTTTATAAAATCATTCGATAAAACCGCGGAGGAAAAGTTATGGATATTCTTGTGATCGGCATTGCCGGAGGTTCCGGAAGCGGAAAGAGCACCATCACCAATATTCTTGCCGAAAAATTCGGTGACGCCGTAACGGTAATAAAGCACGACGATTATTATAAGGCGCACGACGAGCTGACGTATGAAGAACGCTGTAAGATCAATTACGACCATCCCGACGCTTTCGATACGTGGATGCTTTGCGAGCACCTCGAAAAACTGAAAAACGGCGAAGAAGTCGTTTGTCCCGTGTATGATTTCACCGTGCATAACCGCAGCGACAAAACGCAGATCATCAAGCCCTCCAAGGTGCTCATCATCGACGGCATCCTTGTGCTGCACGACAAGCGTTTGCGTGATCTGATGGATATCAGGATTTTTGTGGACACCGACGCCGACGTGCGTGTTTTGAGAAGGATAAAGCGCGATTTCTACGAGCGCGCCCGGTCTCTTGATTCCGTTATGTCGCAGTATCTTTCCACGGTCAAGCCCATGCATGAAATGTATGTTGAGCCGAGCAAAAAGTTCGCGGATATCATCATTCCCGAGGGCGGACAGAATATCGTTGCGATGGAAATGCTCTCGGCGAGAGTGAAAAAACACATTTCAGTTGAATAAATAAAAGAAGCAGTTTTGCGTTAAAGTTTTTCGGTAGATATCAACGCACATACTGCTTTTTTATTAATGTAAAAAAGGCGCGGATTTCGACCTTTATCTTGAGACCATAACGGGCAGAGAAGCGAGCGACGCGTATATGTATCTCGGCAATTCCGAAATACGCTTCGCGCTCGATCTCGGCAGGGATAATTTTAAGGCGGAGCCGGGCGTTACGCGCATAGGCGTAAGACGGACGCTCTCGAAGAAGCAGGAGAACCAGCTCATCGGCATCGACGCGTTCGCGAAGAAGTACGGGCTCACGATCATCGTCACGCCCAAGCTCTACGCCAACGGACAGACGCTGCGTGAATATGCCAACGGCGTGGAGAACGGCAAGGTAATCATACTCTCACTTGCGGCGGAGGACAACGCGCTGACGGTCGCCGCGTTCCACGAGGCGTTCCATATGCTTCCCGCCGGCGTGAAGACGCCTCTTATCAACGATATGATCCGTCAGCTCATCACCGACGAAGGGGAAAATTTCCGGAACATCTTCTATCAGCGGTACGCTCTGTATAACACAACGACGGCGGAGGACAAGGCATCACTCAAGGAAACGCTCAAGGAGCTTGACTTCGACGGCGACGTGATGGCGCAGCTTGCCGAGCTGTTCGGTGAGAAGGAGCTCGCCGATACCTGCGAGGAGATCGCCGCGCAGTATGCCGGTACGATACTCTCCCGCGACGAAGTGCTTTCGGAGCTTGCCGAAAAGAATCCGACGGGGCTTAAAAAGTTTGTCGAGGAAATAAAAAAATTCCTCACCGAGGTAAGGAATTATATAGCGTATCTTGCAAAGCACGACGAGACGGCGGCGGCAGCTCTCCGGAAGGACGCGAAGGAAGCGGCCGATCTCGCGGAGAGGATCACCGACACGCTGGAAAGCGTGCAGGCGGAGAAAAGAGACGAACGATATGAGATAGGAGAAAGCAAATACTCCATTAAAACAGATAGAAACGGCTTTTATGTGTTGATAGATACAGGCATGGATGTTTTCAACGGGAAAACAGTTTCCGAAATGCAAGACATTGCCAAGAAAATTATCATAAACAAGTTCAAAGGAAAGGTGCTTTCTGTCGGGAAAAACGGGAAAGCTTATGTAAACAAACGTTCCGCAGAAGAATTTTCTTATCCGGCAAATAGGCGAATGCCCGACGATATTAAAACAGCAAAAATGAAAACGGCACAGGAGCTTGATAAACTGTTGGCCGTTTCGGAATTTGTCGGACATACCGACGACGACGGAAGGCACCCGGATGCTGTAGGCGGGTGGGATAATTATATCACGCGTTTTATGCTTGACGGAGTTATGTTTTCCGGTGTAGTAAAAATAAAAGTAACAAACAGAGGATATCTTTTTTACGACATAACACAAATAAAAAGAATTGCCCACGAAAGCGATCTAACCGAAAACGGATTTTCAGCCGTCGCAATGGACAATTCCAAAATTATTATATCCGATTCTTCCGAAAAAAGCAACCCCGAAAATGAAGAAATATCTTCCTTGCACAAATCCCTGCAGACCACCGATGCGGATTACCTTGCCGCCGTAGAGCGCGGGGACATGGAGACCGCGCAGAGGATGGTGGAGGAGGCGAAAAACGAATATTATTGCCCGGAGAAGCAGATCGCTTTTCCGGGCATTGTGTTTTTGTTTATGCTTTTTTCTTTGTGAGTTTTTCTTTGAGGTCAAAGGTCTTTATCGTGTTGCCGAACTTGCCTTTTTCGCAGAGCTTATCGTAAACAGCGTTTACGATGATGAAGGAGAGAAGTCCCGCGATGCCGCCTACGATGATGCCGCCGAGAATGTCGGAGGGGAAGTGTACCATCACGTAGTTTCTCGTGGCGCCGAGCGCGATCACGAAGAGGAACGCTGCCCAGCTCTTTTTCTTATTGCAGAAGCAGAAAACGGGCGTCATGGCTGCCATGGCGGAGGTGGTGTGACCGGAGGGGAAGGAGAATTCGCTTTCGAGTCCGTGGCCTACGGCTGTCCACCAGTCCCAGTAGGTCTGGGTCGTGCAGTAGGGACGGGGACGGGCTACGATATTCTTGATCGCGATGTTGGTGAAGAGCGCGCCGATGATCACGCCGCCGAGCATTCCGGCACCCACTTTGCGGGTCTTTTTGAAGAGCATGAGAATGAGGGCGAGCAATATGAGCACGATGCCGTCGTCACCTAAACGGGTGAAGATCTCAACAAGTACGTCCAGTACTTTGCCGAAGGAGCTTGCGTGAAGGTTTGCGTAGTATTCGAGAATTTTGTAATCGAAGTTCGCGAAGGTCTCATTGATCCACGTTGCCGCAGCAGAGATAGTTTCCGCCGGGAAAAATGCCTGAGTAATATCCATTTGATAACTCCTTTATCTGTTTTTTTCTATTTTATCACCGAATGAGAATAATGTAAATAATAAAATGTACGTCAGTTTTTGAGAGAATGGATCGGTGCGGGGATCCTGCCGCCGCGGGAGATGAACTTTTCGGGAGATGCTTTGTTGAGTCTGATAACGGGCGCGTAGCCGAGGAGTCCGCCGAAGGATACCTCGTCGCCTTCTTTTTTGCCGTAAGCGGGAATAAGACGCACGGCGGTAGTCTTCGTATTTGCTACGCCGATGGAAATTTCATCCGCGATGATGCCGGAAATGACCGCTTCGGTCGTATCACCCGGAATGGCGATCATATCGAGTCCCACCGAGCA
>JAZLHN010000201.1:0-5126 GCA_045616815.1 Acutalibacteraceae bacterium | reverse complement strand
CAGTTTTTCGGTATCGCCTTGCGGATGTCGGCAACGGTTGGGATTTTCGCCACTTCCTGTTTGCTTGCAAGCAGAGATGACATCTCCTCATCAATCTTCCGCCGCTTATGAAGTTGGCGGCGTGGAGCCTTCTTTCGTATTTTATCGCTCTGTTTGCGGATATGCTCTCTTTGCCCCGCATCGGCGCGCTGATCGCTTCTCTGCGCTCCGTCGTGTCCGTTTTAACGGCGGTCACGTGCTTCAATACCTTTGTATATATTATCTCCTGCGCTATTCTTATCACCGTGAAAGGGGGAGGCGGATGACGGGCTTCCGGGAATGGGCGCTCATGCTCGTTTTTATCGCTCTTTCAAGCTTTATCTACTGGTATCTTCTTCCGTCCGGCAGGATCTCCGAGACAGCGAAAGCGGCGGTGTCCGTGCTGGCGGTCGCTGCGGTCTGCATCCCCGTCTTTTCTTTTATCGGCCGCGCCGACGTAAGTCTTTCGGATTTTGTTGCCGAAAACGGGGAATCGTCCGTTTTCGAGCCGTCGGACGTTTATCTTGCGATCGCGGAAAACACCGTTAATGAAAAGATAGAGCTTATCGTAAAAAAATATACGACAAACGGATTCTTTATCGAGACCGATATGAATATCTCCGAAGATCACGCCATAGATATAAAGCAGGTGTGCGTATACTTTGAAAAATACCCGGAGAAGCTCCCGGATCTTTCGCTCGAGATCGAAGAGGCACTCGGGATCCCTCCCGTTTTTTCTCTGAAAGTGAATGAAGATGCTGAAGAACAGACTGACCGAAAAACTGAAGAATGACAAAAAAGCGGCGGTGATCTTCGCCGTCGGGCTGCTCGGTATGCTTTTGCTGCTGTTGTCCTGCTATGGCGGCACAGACAAGAAAAGTACCGACGCAAAAGACGCGCCGGTGTTCTCCTCTCTCGAGCGGGATGCGGAAAAGAGACTCGAAGCCCTGCTCGCCGAAGTAAAGAACGTGGGTAGGGTGAAGGTTGCCGTGACCTACGACTGCATGGAGGAATACGAATACGCGCGGGATGAAAAAAAGCAGGGAGAGGAAAAAAACGAGAATGAATACGTTATCGTGGACGACGGAAACGCCGACGGGGGACTGAAACTGCGGGTGACCGCGCCGAAGGTGAGGGGAGTGGCGGTCTGCTGCGACGGGGCGTCCTCCGACACCGTAAAGGAGGAAGTCACCCGGCTCGTATGCGCCGTGCTCGGCATCGGGGCGAATAAAGTGTACGTTTCACAGATGAAAGAATGAACGGAGGATATTTTGTATGCACGTACTGATAGGAAAAAGACAGATCATTTTGTCCGCGCTTGTGGTCATGCTCGGACTTGCCGTATTCGTCAACTGGTATTTTACCGGCACGGATACGGAGCTGATGCCCGAGGGCGCGGCGGCGTCGGAAAACGATGAGGAAAAAACCGGAAAGATCGAACTGGTGAACGCCGAAGAGGGGGATTATTTTGCCTCCGTGCGGATGCAGCGCGCTTCGTCGCGGGATGAAACGATGGAGGAGCTGCGCGACGTGATGGCGAAAAGCGCACAAGACAGCGAGACCACCGTCATGGTCAGCGCCATGATCAACGAGCTGTCGCAGGCAAAACAGCGCGAGACCGATATCGAGAGCCTCGTATCGTCTACCCTCGGCGGAGAATGCGTGGCGGTGATCTCGGACAACGCCGTCGAGATCGTCGTCAGCCGCGACGGGCTCAGCGACGAATCCGTTTTGCAGATATCGGATATCGTCAATTCCGTGTGCGGAAACGATTATGAAAACGTGCGTATCAGCACCGCGATATCTTGACAAAAAGCGGGGAAAACGATAAAATATCCGCAGAATAACGGAACGGACGTGAGAATACGATGGAATTTGTAAAAACCGGAGAAAAAGAGGATATGGTCCGCCTTTCCGACGGAAAAAACAGCGCGTGGTTCGATTTTATGGAAATGGCGGTCGTGGACGGCGAAGAATACGTCGCCCTGATCCAGCAGGGGGATACCGAGCCCGTGATCCTTCGTTTGTGTGAGGAAGCCGCCGACGGGAAGGAAAGATATTTCACCGTGGACGACGACGCGCTTTTTGAACGGGTGCTTTCGGTACTCGAAGCGAATATGGAAGACGACGAATAACAAAAAAAACTCCGGCCGTACCGGAGTTTTTTGTTTCGTATGGGGATCATTCCTGCGTTTCTTCGCCGTTTTCCTCGTCTTCTTCATCCTTGCGGATCTCGCCCTGGTTGGTGAAGAAATAGAGCTCGTCGAGCTTCTTGTTGAGCGTTTTCTGACTGGCGGCGCTCATAAGGGGCATCATCTTGGATTCCACAACGCAGTTGATGTAGGCGAAGTCGATGAGAATGCCGAGCTGCTGCTTGAAGAATTCCTCGTCCTTGTCCTCAAAGAATTCATCGGGCACTTCTTCAATCTTCGCACCGCTGAGCGACATATCGCTGTTGTAAAGAGCCTTGTTTTTCTCCATGCATTTCTGCATGATGGAATACATCTGCTCCTTATTGCCGGACTTGATCGCGTTGTTGAGTCCCGTGGTCTTCATCTGGAATTTGAAGGTCAGGCGGCAGGTCTTCACGATGGCCTTGGCGAGCTTTGCAAGCTCCTCGCCGATCGCCTCGGGAATGAAAATTTCTCCGTCTCTTACGTAAAATAAAGCCATTTTTTGTCCCTCCGAAAGGTTTAAGAAATTGATATAATCATATAACAGAAAAAAAATTTTTTCAAGTATATTTTTGCGGGAATCACTTCGACGTGAATCTTACGGTATATTCGCCGCCGTCTGCTTTTATGATCTTGGCGAATATTTTGTTGTTGCCGCCGGTTTCTAAACTTATGTTATCGTAAACGGCAAGGGGGACGTCGGTCTTCAGCACCGCGCCCTTTTCGCATTTCGCGGTGAAATATCCCTCGTTCGGAGCGTCGGAGGTGTGTTTGCCGTCTAACGTGTAAAATACCGTCTTTTCCGGCTGCTCCAACGGCTGCGGATCAAAGGAGGCCGGCGTATAGGAGAGTCCGTATTCTCCGCCGATGCCCGTGATGCGGGTGAGTGTCAGCGGCTTGTCCACGCCCTTGGGTTTGACCGTGAATTCCTCGGCGACCGTCAGTATCTCCGGAATCTGCCGGCGGGTCTCGGGGGAAATGATGATCTGTCCGCCCGTGGTGTAGCTTTCGATCCGTCCGCAAAGGTTCACGCTGCTGCCGCACACGCCGTATTTTGTGCGCTTTTCGCTGCCGATGTTGCCCACGATCATATCGCCGGTGTGGATGCCGATGCCCATTTCCAGCTCCGGATAACCGTTTTGCTCGTTCCATCGGTTGATCGCGTCCATGCGGGCTTGCATTTCCACCGCGGCCGCCACGGCTTTCGAAGGGCTGTTTTCCAGTTCCGCGGGCGCGCCGAATATCGCCATGATGCCGTCGCCGATAAATTCGATGATCGTGCCGGAGTGCTTTTGTATGATTTCGGTCATTTCGCCTAAATAGTGGTTCAGCATGGTCACGAGATCGTGTGCGTTCATTTTTTCGCTCATTGCGGTAAAGCCGCGCAGATCGCTCATGAGAATGGTGAGCTCCTGCTTTTTGCCTCCCATGGCGAGACCGTCGGGCGTATCTAACAGCCTTCGTACGATCTCATCGGACAAAAACCTGCCGAACGTTTCGCTGAGCAGCTTGTTGCGCAGCTCGAGCTGATCGTTGAGCGAACGAATCCGTTCCATGGCCTTCACCGCGTCGCGCAGCTCGTACAGCTCGCTGATATCGCTGACAACGGCGATGACCGCCACCTTCTTTTCGCCGTCGAGCAGATAGGAGGTGGTAACACTCAGATATTTGTTTTTCTCGCCGGTATAATACCGCACGATATTTTTGTGCGCGACGCCGGCTTCATAAACCGCGTCGAGTATCGTTTGATTGAACCCGTCGTTTTCCTCATACTCGAAAAAGGACAGAGCGAAAGGATTGTTTACAAGCTCTTCCGCCGATTTGTTGAGAATGGCGCAGGCGGCGGGATTGACCTCCACCACCTTGCCGTCGAGACCGAGGATCATAAGTCCCTCGGACATGTCGCCGATCACGCGCTGGCGTATAAATTCCAGATCTTCGTTCATTTCAGACCTCCGAAATAGCCGTTTTCTTCAAGGAAGTCAAGAGAGCGCGCAATGCTTTCCGCCGAGCCCACTTCGAGAGTCACAGGAATGTTTTCATCGAGCGTTGAAGCCAGTTCGCTTGCTTTTTTCCAGTCCACCGTGCCACTCCCCAAGGTCAGATGGTCGTCGTAAACGCCCGTGTTGTCCGACAGATGCAGATAGCCGACGTATTTTCCCAACGCCGAAAACCATTCCTCCAACGGAGCGCGGGAGTAATGGACGTGCCCGATATCTAAACACACGCCCACGTTCTCGGCTTTTATACGCTCCATAAGTCCTTTTATGGGGCCGGGGTCCGTATCGAAACTGTTTTCAACGAAAATACAGAGCTGCGGATATTCTTCCGCAAGGCGCGTGTAGAAGTTCGCGCTTTTGTTTATCCAACCATCTAAATATTCGCCCCGCAAAAACGGGAAACAGGTGGAATGGAACACAATGTTCCGAGCGCCGCAGGCAAGAGCCTGTTCGCAGCTTTGATAATAGCGTTTTCCCGACAAAGCGGCAAGCTCGCTGTCGCCGCTCGCTGGATTCACGTCCATAAAGGCTCCGTGCAGGGAACGTACCCTGCCGCAGGTTTTGTACCAATTGTATTTTTCTTCCGTCACGCCGTCGAAGGAAAGCTCCAGCGCTTCAAAAAGAAGTCCTCGTCTTTCGGCAAGGACTTCGTATTCGTGACGGGAATCAAAAACAGGCTGAATCTGAAACATAGATTATTTCTTCCCCGTGCGTGCGATTTTTTTGAGTTTTTTCATAAGATCTTCGTCGATCTCTTTGCCTTCGTCTTCACATTTCACGTATTGAGCGATGCAGCCGCAAACGTCAATGTAATCTTTCGTGAGCGAACGCATACGGTGACTCGTGTTGCGCAGGATCTCCATTACCTTTTCGGGCTTATCCTTGAAATATTCGCCGAATTCATCGCTGCTTATCACGTTCAGCTCCGTACGCT
>JAZLHN010000200.1:0-4155 GCA_045616815.1 Acutalibacteraceae bacterium | reverse complement strand
TTGCGGGAGCACGTAGGGTTCGCCGCCCTCGGCGAACCGCATGGGAGCGCCCGGAGGGCAACGGAAAAAACAAACAACGGATTGGTCAAATTTGTTGTAATTGCACGGCTTGTTAACAACCAAACAAAACAAAAGTAACTTATATTTCGTGGTGCTCCCCACGCTCCCATCCGGTGCGTCGAGGGCCACGCACCCTACGAGAAGTGCCTCCGGGGAAGCCCTTCAAACAAAAATTTATCGCGCTTGAAAATTTCCGGCGGAGATCGTATAATAAAATATAACAACGGGGGATATCCGGAACTGCCCGGATGTCCCCGTTTTTTTTTTGAGAGGTATAAGGAATGAAAACGTTAAAGATCGCGACGTTCAATATCCAGCACTGTGAAAATTTCAACACTGAGAAAATCGACTTCGACGCCTATGCCGACTATATCCGATCGCTCGACGCGGATATCATCGGCCTGAACGAGGTGAGAGGAAAGGGGGCTCGCTCCGATTATGAAGCGCAGGCTTCTATCCTTGCCGAAAAGACCGGATATGATTTCTATTTCGCCAAGGCGACCGAGATCGGTAAGGGCAACCCCTACGGCAACGCCGTGCTCACGCGTCTCAAAATAAAAAACGCGGAAACGGTGCCGATCCCCGATCCCGCTGTGCCCGCCTGCGACGGCTATTACGAAACGCGCTGCCTGTTGAAATTAACGCTCGAAGATCCCGCCCTCACCGTGCTCATCACGCATTTCGGCTTGAATCCCGACGAACACGAAAACGCCGTGAAAACGATCGCCGCCAATATCCCGGCGGGAAGCTGCATCCTCATGGGCGATCTGAACGTGACGCCCGATAACGCGGTGCTCGACCCCGTGAGAGCCTTGCTGAAGGACTCCGCCGCCGCAGCGGACGACGCGCTTCTCTCGTTCCCCTCCGACGCGCCCGACCGGAAGATCGACTATATCTTCGTAAGCGGAAATATCGTAGTGAAAGACGTTTTCGTGCCGGACGTCATTCTCTCCGACCATCGCCCGATGCGCGCGGATATAGAGCTTTGATCGTTTGCCTTTTTTTGCACATAATAATCTGCGGAGAAATACCGTTTTTTTTGCATATTCTGATTTTATAAAATGTGCAAGATTTGCATGTTGTTGAATTAATAAATATGCGATATTTGCATATTGTTGTTGACAGCGATGTGCAAAATGAGGTATTATATTTTTGCGGAGGCGATTATTATGACGCTGAAAGAATGCCGGATATCAAAAAAGCTTACGCAGGCTGAAGCTGCGGAGCTTTGTTCCGTTTCATTAAGGAGTTATTCCACGCTCGAAAACGATAAAGCGAAAACCGATACGCTGAAATACAAATATGCTATGGGCGTTTTGTCCGGCTATTGCCCGTTGGATGAAACGCACGGACTTCTTACGACCGAAGAAATAAAGGAAAAAAGCGCTCCCGTTTTTTCGGAATACGGCGCCGAATACTGTTATCTTTTCGGTTCCTATGCCAAGGGTCGGGCCAACGAACAGAGCGACGTCGATCTGCTCGTGAAATCGGATGTGAAGGGCTTGAGGTTTTTCGGTATGGCGGAAGGATTGCGGGAGGCGCTTTGTAAAAAGGTGGACGTGCTGGATTTCGGACAGCTCACGAACAATCCGGAATTGCTGAATGAAATATTGAAGGACGGAATCAAAATATATGGATAATATCAAAAACGACGCCTATTTCGTTGAAAAAATACTCACCGATATCGATTTTATTTTGCTTCACATGGAAAACGTTTCTAAAACGGAGTTTTCCGCCAACGAAGTATTGCAGGATTCCATGATGTTCCGCCTTGTGCAGATATCCGAAAACGCAGGAAAACTTACGGAAGGATTCAAAGCGGCGAACGGAAAAATACCGTGGGGCGATATTTCCGGTTTGCGGAACAGGATCGTTCACGATTACGGAAACGTTGATCTGACGATCGTGTACGATACGCTGACGAATGACGTACCGTATCTGAAAAAAACGATCAGCGGGACAGTGTAAATGCTGTCTCGCTGATTTTTTGTTTTTTACAGTGTTCCCTGCGTTTCGCAGTAGATGCAGCGGTACACCTTGTTTTCTTTATCCGTGAGCTTGAAGATATGCGCCAGTTCCTGTTCGCAGGAGGTGATGCACCGGGGGTTTTTGCATTTCAGTACGTTTCTGAGAAGCTCGGGGCTGTCGATCGTGTGCTTCTCGATGATCTCGCCGTTTTTGATGCGGTTGACGCACACGCCGGGATCCACGAAGCCGAGCACGTCCATATTGAGCACGATATCGCCGTCGATCTTGATGATGTCCTTCTTGCCCGTTTTGCGCGAGGGGGCGTTTTTTATCAGCGCGACGGGGCAATCCAGTTCGCCGAGCCCTAAGAGCTCGTAGATCTTCATGGAGCGTCCGGCGGAGATATGGTCGATGACGTAGCCGTTTTTGATGGAATCTATGTTCATATCGTGCCCGCCTCCTTCAAGAGCTTGATGATGAGCGCCATGCGCATATATTTGCCGTTTAATACCTGCTTGAAATAGCACGCGCGCGGATCGTCGTCCACGGCGACGCTTATTTCGTTCACTCTGGGCAGCGGGTGCATGATCACGAGGTCGCTTTTGGCGTTCACGAGCTTATCGGGCGTTAAAATATAGCTGTCTTTCAGGCGCAGGTAATCCTCTTCGTTGAAGAAACGCTCTCTCTGCACGCGGGTCATATAGAGGATATCGAGTGCGGGCATACTGCCTTCCAAGTCGGTCGTTTCCTCATAGGGGATGCCGTTTTTATCGAGCACGTCGGTTTTTACGTAGCCGGGGACTTTTAATTCCTCGGGGGAGATCAGCACGAACTTCACGCCCGCGTAGCGCGACATGGCGTTGATGAGCGAATGTACCGTTCTGCCGAATTTGAGGTCGCCGCAAAGACCCACGGTGAGGTCGGTGAAGCGTCCTTTTTCTCTTCGGATGGTGAGCAGGTCGGCAAGGGTCTGCGTGGGATGGCAGTGGCCGCCGTCGCCCGCGTTGATAACGGGGATGGTGGCGTTTTTCGCCGCTACGAACGCCGCGCCCTCTTTCGGGTGACGCATGGCGATGATATCGGCGTAGCAGCTGATGACCTTGGCGGTATCCGCCACGCTCTCGCCCTTCGCCGCCGACGAGGAAGCCGCGCTCGCCATCGAAATGACGTTGCCGCCCAGTTCGTACATCGCCGCCTCAAAGCTCATGCGGGTACGGGTGGAGGGCTCGAAGAACAGCGTCGCTAATTTCTTTCCGGCGCAAATGTTCGCGTATTTCACGGGGTTTTCGATAATATCGAGAGCGGTGGCGACGAGCTCGTCCAGCTCCTCAACGGAAAAATCGAGAATGTCTATGATACTTCTCATTTGTTTATCCAGCTTTCATCGGAAGGATTGTTTCTGAATTTGATAAGTCTCGCTATATCCTCGGGGGCGATGTAGCCTTCCTCGGCGGCGACCTCGGCGATGCAGTCGAAGTCGGTGAGGGAGATATTCTTCACGTTTGCGGCGGCGAGACGGTCGATGCCCTTCTGCATACCGTAGGTGAAGATGGAGGCGATGCCGAGCACCTCGGCGCCCGCTTCACGCAGCACGTCTACAACTTCGAGTACGGAGCCGCCGGTGGAGATGAGGTCTTCGATAACGACGACCTTCTGTCCCTTTTCGAGCTTGCCCTCGATCTGATTCTGACGGCCGTGATCTTTCGCGCCGGAGCGAACGTAGCCCATGGGCATACCGAGGATGTGCGCGGTGATGGCGGCGTGGGCGATGCCGGCGGTGGAGGTACCCATCAGCACTTCGGCTTCGGGATAATATTTTTTCACGGTCTCGGCGAGGCCGTTTTCCACGTCCGTTCTTACCTCGGGCGCGGTAAGCGTTAAGCGGTTATCGCAGTAAACGGGGCTTTTGATGCCGCTCGCCCAGGTAAAGGGCTCCTCGGGACGGAAAAACACCGCTTTGATTTTGAGTAAGTCTTTGGCAATGATCTTTTTGAGTTCCATGATAGCTTTCCTTTCCGTTTTTCTTTGTTTGTGCTTCGCACTTGAAAACCCCCGGCGAGGGTTTTCAAACTTTCCTGCGCTTTGCGAACGATAAAGTATTCCGCTCACTGCGGTGAGCGGCTCAAG
>JAZLHN010000199.1:0-6129 GCA_045616815.1 Acutalibacteraceae bacterium | reverse complement strand
CGGCGCGGGCATCGGCTCTCTGAAGGGCTTCCGTCACGGCGGCGCGAACATCAAGGTCTCCGAAATGGTCGCCGATATCATGGCGAACGTAAGCGATACCAAAGACGAGGACGCCGTTAAGGCGTATCTGCACAAGATGGTAAGACGCGAAGCGGGCGACGGCTCGGGACTCATCTACGGTATGGGACACGCGGTCTATACGCTGTCCGACCCGAGAGCCGTTCTTCTGAAGGAGAACGCCAAGGAGCTTGCCGAGGAAAAAGGTCTGCTCGATGAATGGGAGCTGCTCGACGTCATCGAGCGCACTGCCCCCGGCGTATTCTGCGAGGAGAAGGGCATCAACAAGAAGATCTGCGCCAACGTCGATCTCTATTCCGGTCTCGTTTACAGAACGCTCGGTATTCCCGAGGACTTATATACTCCCATGTTTGCCATCGCGAGAGTGGCGGGCTGGTGCGCTCACCGTCTGGAAGAGATCGCCACCTCCGGCAAGATCATGCGTCCCGCCTACAAGAATATCGTTTTGCCGCAGGATTACGTTGCTCTCAGCGACCGCGCGGAAAATAAGAAGGCCGCTCCCAAGGCCTATATCCCCAAGGATGAAAGGTAAGTTGAAATGAAAATAAAAGCATCGGTTCGGAAACTGAATAAAAAAGTTCTTTTCGCGGTGTTTGCCGTGATCGGCGCGGCGTTTACCGCCGTCCGTTTCTATCAGATGTTCGCGCTCACCGATCCCGGGACCGGATTTTTCACGGACAAGGGAAATATCACCGTACCGCTTTATTACGTTCTGTGGGGCGTGACGGTGCTCGGCGCGTTCGTGTTGTATTATCTCTCCGCCGACTGCGAAACGGGTGCCTGCGGCGCGCAGAAGAATATCCCCCACGCTTTAGCGTCGATCCTCTTCGGCGGTACCGCCGCCTGCCATGCGTGGACAAAGCTCGGCGATATGCTCGCCAAGGCGGGTATAACGCTCGACGGTATGCTCGCCAAGGCGGGTATGAAGAGCTTTATGAACTATATCAAAGCGGAAAAGCAGTACGTCGCTCTGATCGGCGTTGTGTTCGGTTTTCTCACCGCCGTTGTGCTGCTGATCGACGCTGCGGCGTTCCTTACCGGAAAGGATCTCTTCGCAAAGCTGAAGCTCTGTCATCTTTTCCCCGTTTTATGGCTCTTCTGCATCACGGTCAATTATTTTTCGATCACCGTGAGCTATCTGAACGTGACGCAGCTCATGCTCATGATCTTCGCCGACGGTTTCCTTATGGTGTTCCTGTTTGAATTCGCCCGTTTCCTCTGCGATATCGGCGCAAACGAGGCTCCCTGGATGCTTTTCGCCTCCGGCACGATCGCGGAAGTTTTCCTCTGCGCTTCGGCGCTGCCGAACCTTGCGCTCACGCTCACCGGAAAAAGCGAGATGCTTGTAGAGCACTGCCCGATGAACGTATACGATCTTGCCGCCGTGCTTTTCGTTGCCACCGGCATGCTTCTCGCCGCGGGAAACAAAACGCATTCCGCTATCCGTCTCGACCCCGTGGAGACGGCTCCGGAAAACGAGGGCTCCGAAAAATAAACCATGGAACTGTTTTTAAGTAACTGCCTGATCGCCGCGAAACAGGTCGTTATCCTGTATATCATCGTTGCGGTCGGTTTCGCCGCGGATAAGTTCGGCGTGTTTACGCAGAAGACGGCCAGGGCCTCCAACGACCTGCTGTTTTATATCATCACTCCCTGCGTTATCATTGATTCGTTCCTTTCAACGGAATTCACCCCCGAGACGGCGAAGGGACTCCTTCTTGCCGCCCTCGGAGGCGCCTGCACGCATTTTGCGGCGATCCTTCTTTCCCTCCCGTTTTTCCGGAACAAGGAAAACCGGAACAACGCGATCTTCCGCTTTGCCTGCGTTTACGGCAATATGGGCTATATGGCTCTGCCGCTCGCCGAAGCGATGCTCGGCAGCGAGGGCGTATTCTACTGCTCGGCGGGTGTGATCGTTTTCCAGGTGTTCTGCTTTACCCACGGCGTATGGACGATGAACCGCGGCAACGCCGAGGGCGCCGGCTTCAAGGCGAAAAACCTGATCCTCAATCCCGGCATCATCGCCGTGCTGATCGGCCTGCCGTTTTTCCTCTTCCGCATAGAGCTTCCGGAGCTGATCGCGAAGCCCGTGGATTTCATCGGCTCGATGAATACGCCGCTGGCCATGGTCATGCTCGGCACCTATATGTCGAACGCGGGGCTCAGAACGATATTCAAAAATAAAGAACAGTATCTCGTCGCGCTGGTCAAGATCATCGCCGTACCGCTCGTTATGCTCGCGGTGATGAAGTTTACGGGGCTGATGAGCGGTGCTCTGCTCGTTTCCTGTATCATCCAGGCCGCCGCCCCGAGCGCCAACAATACCGTTATGTTTGCCGCGAAATACGGCAGAGATACGGGGATCGCCTCCAAAACGGTCGCCTTCATCAGCTTTGCTTCTATAATTACGATGCCGCTGATGATCGCGCTGGCACAGACGTAAACAAATTTCAGCTTATGACACTAGATGATATTTTCGGCGTTCTGCCGTACGGCTTTTCGTCCTACGATGCCGTAAAAGACAAATTGATAGACTGCCGGGCGAAGTCCCGTATCCCGGAAAACGCAAAAACGGTGATCTCCGTTTTGTTCCCGTATTATCTCGGGGAAGAGGCGTATGAGAATTCCAACGTTTCCCGGTATGCGGTGAGCGCGGATTATCATATCATAACAAAGGGAACCATGGAAAGAGCGGTCGCCGCTCTCAAAGAGCTGTATCCCGAAAACAGTTTCGAGTATTTCGTGGATAATTCCCCGTTCCCCGAGGTGAGCTGCGCCGTGCGCGCCGGTCTCGGAGTGTTGGGGAAAAATTCGCTTTTTATCAACCCGGACTACGGCTCGTGGGTCTTCCTCGGAGAGATCGTCACCGATCGGTACTTCCCGCCTTATGAAGGAAAGAGGGAGCTTTGCGCGGGCTGTGACCGATGCGTGGAGGCTTGTCCCGCGGACGCGATCCTGCCCGACGGCATCGACCGGGAGAAATGCTTATCCTGCCTTTCGCAGAAGAAGGGGGAGCTCAGCCCCGGCGTGAAGGAAAAAATGCAGAAATACAACTGCGCGTGGGGCTGTGATATCTGTCAGAAGGCCTGCCCCATGAACGTAAATGCAAAAAGGACTCCGATACGGGAGTTTTTCGATACGGCAAAGCCTGTCGTCACCCCGGAGGACGAGGTGGAGGGCAGAGCGTTCGCGTGGCGCGGCAAAGACGTGATCGCGCGTAATCTCAACGCAATGAAAGGAAAGTCCGAATGAAACTTATCATAGCCATCGTCAACAAGGATGATTCCGCCACGGTCGTACAGAAGCTCAACAAAGCGGGCTTCATGTGCACCAAACTTTCCACGACCGGCGGTTTTCTGCGGGCGGGCAATACCACGCTCCTGATCGGCACCGACGAAAAAAAGGTGGAGGACGTGCTCGATATCCTGCGCGAATACTGCTCGCGCCGTATGGAGACGGTGAATGCCGCCGCCACGAATTATTCCGAGCAGTTTTTCTCCACGGTACCCGTTGAGGTCACTGTGGGCGGCGCTACCGTGTTCGTTGTGGACGTGGATCAATTCATCAAAATGTAAGGAGAAGAGCCGATGCTTTTTTCTTCCCCGGAGATCCCCGAAGAGACGGGAAAAACCGTGAACAGTCTTTCACGGCGGGAAAGGTTTCCGCAGAGCGTGATGCTTACGGGCGGGAGCGATCCTCTGCGGCGTAAATGCGCTTTAGAGCTCGCCATGGCGGCGAACTGCACCGCGCTCAAAGACGGACAGCCCTGCATGAAATGCTCCGATTGCGTCAAAATAAAAGCAGGCACCCATCCCGACGTTACGTTCATCCTGCCCGAAAAGGACAGAAAAACGGTGAGCCGCGAGACCGTGAAGGCGCAGGTCATGGAGAAGCTTTACGTCGCTCCGAACGAAGCGAAAAACAACGTGTTCATTTTTCCCGACGCCGACGAGCTTTCCCCGATTATTCAGAATATGCTTCTCAAGAGCATCGAGGAGCCGCCCGAGTACGACATGTTCATTTTTGAATGCGGACAGCGTGAGAACATGCTCGAGACGGTGGTATCCCGCTGTACGGAATTCCCCTTAGGCGACGCGCTTGCCTCCAAATCAAAAAAAGAGGACGAAAAAATAACGGATATCGCCTGCGGGATCGCCGACGCCGTGTGCGGCGGGAGCGAATACGATATCATGCTTGCCTGCTCCCCGATGGTGAAAAACCGCGCGATGATGAAAAAAACCGCCGCGAAGATCGTTCTGATCGTAAGGGACGCCATGGCGGAGAGCAGCGGCACGCCGCTTTTATCGGGATGCGAAAAGCAGGCGGTGGCGCTGAGCGTACATTTCAGCGTCGTACAGCTATTGAAAATAAAAAGCGCAATGGATGATATCATACGTTTCGCGGAAATGAACGCGAACGAAAACCTGCTGATAAGCAAATTCTCTTCCATGCTTTCGCAGATATAAAGGAGACACACTATGGCAGAAGTTATAGGCGTAAGATTCAAAGAATTAGGAAAAATATATTACTTCGATCCCGCCGGACAGAAGGTAGAAAAGGATCAGAAGGTGATCGTGGAAACGGTGCGGGGCGTGGAATGCGGCGAGTGCGCCATGGAAAACAAGCAGGTGCCCGACGAAACGCTCGTAAAGCCCCTCAAAAGCATCATCCGCGTGGCAACGCCCCACGATATAAAAACGCTTGAAACGAACAAGGAAAAAGAAAAAAGAGCCTTTTCGATCTGTCAGGAAAAAATCCGGCATTTCGGGCTCGATATGAGTCTCGTGGAGGTGGAATACACCTTCGACGGGTCGAAGATCCTCTTCTTCTATACGGCGCCGGAAAGAGTCGATTTCCGCGAGCTCGTCAAGAGCCTTGCCGCCGTGTTCAAGGTAAGGATCGAGCTGCGTCAGATCGGCGTCAGAGACGAAGCGAAAATGCTCGGCGGCCTCGGCATCTGCGGACGTCCGTTCTGCTGCAAGGAATTTCTGCACGATTTCCAGCCCGTTTCCATAAAAATGGCGAAGGAGCAGGGGCTTTCCCTCAACACCGTGAAGATCAGCGGTACCTGCGGCAGACTCATGTGCTGTCTGAAATACGAGCAGGAGAGCTATGAACATCTTCTGCGCCATACGCCCAAGATCGGCGCGATCGTGGAGACCGTGGACGGCAAGGGCGAGGTCGTGGACAACAATCTGCTCACGGGTATGCTCAAGGTGCGCCTCGACCGCCATCCGGACGCCGCTCCCGCTTCCTATCACAGAAAAGCCGTCAAGCTTCTGCGGGACGCGCAGATCAAGCTCAATAAGGACGAACTTGAAGCGCTTAAATCAATTGAAGACGATAATTAAAAATCGTCATTTTTCCGGATAAAAATTGTATAAAATAACGATTGAATTTTTCGGATTATATGATACAATGAAAAAAAACGCAGAAGGAGGATATATTCAATGGCATACAAGATTTCTGACGAATGCATCGCTTGCGGCGCTTGCGCAGCTGAGTGCCCCGTAGAGGCTATCTCCGAGGGCGAAGACAAGTACGTTATCGACGCTGACGCCTGCATCGAATGCGGCGCTTGCGCTTCTACTTGCCCCGTTGGCGCTCCCGAGGCTGAATAATTCGGTTTTGTGAACAAATAAAACAGACCGTCCGGAAACGGACGGTCTTGTTTTTTGCGGAAAAACGGGATATTATTGTTTAACGGACACCGCTATGAAAAGTTTCGCCCGCCTTTTCAAAGGCGGCGGTTTCTTAAGGCGGAGCCTTGAGCTGCTCACCGCAGTGAGCGGAACACTTTATCGTTTGCAAAGCGCAGGAAAGTTTGAAAACCCTCGCCGGGGGTTTTCAAGTGCGAAGCACCGACAGAAAATGGATAAGAACTTTGCGGATGCTGCGCGTCAGCTTATCGGCGGACAAGAAAAATGCACTTACATTAAGTATCTTATGCTTCGCATAGGGGAACCCCCGACGAGGGTTCCCCACGGAAAAATCATCCACCGGATAATTTTTCCGCCCCTCCTGCGTTTTTTTGAAGCATAAAGAATTTCG
>JAZLHN010000198.1:0-4895 GCA_045616815.1 Acutalibacteraceae bacterium | reverse complement strand
AACGATATATTGTTATAGTTGCTCCCGTTTGTACCTGCTTTTATATAAACGGGTACGGGCGAAGCCCGTCCACATCTCAACTTTCAACTCTCAACTTTCAACTCTCGGCAGTTTAGCGGCGAAGCCGCTAAACTGCAATTTCTCGTCTTGTTTTGATTTTTCTTATTGAAACAAAAAAAATCAGCACCCGCAATGGGTACTGATTTTTTTTGGAGCGGATGACGAGGCTGGAACTCGCTACCTCCACCTTGGCAAGGTGGCGCTCTACCAGATGAGCTACATCCGCATATTTCGTTTTTGCAAGGGATATTATACATAAGCCTGTCCGCGTTGTCAAGCCTTAAATGCAAAATTTCGTTTTTTTGTTTGAAGCAAAGTAAAAAAATCAGAACGGAAAATGGGAGGTTAGCGGCGTAAACGCAATGTACCAACGTAGGGTTCGCCGCCCTCGGCGAACCGCATGGGAGCGTGCGGAGCACCACGAAATATAAGTAACTTATGCTTCGTTTCGTTGTTAATAAACCGTGCAATTACAACATTTATCCGCATTTATCAAATTTGCTTTTTTTGTTGCCCTCCGGGCATTCCTTTGCGGGCACGCGCGGTCGCGGCCCCTACGCGAAATAGGTTCGTCTGAATTTATTGCTCCGTTTATTTCATAAAGCCTTATTTCCGATTGTTATTGAAAAAACAGATATATAATGCTAAAATATATATTACCGAAAATTCGGACACGAGGTAAGAAAATGGAAGAGAAAGAAGAAGTAAGAGAAAAATTATCCGGCGAGCGAAGTATCCGCTCCGTAAAGCGGGTCTTGCCGTATTATAAGCCCTATTGGAAAACGCTGGCGCTCGATCTGTTCTGCGCCGCGATGACCACGGTGTGCGAGCTCGTTCTGCCCATGATCATACGGCGGATAACGAACGCCGCCACCTCGGAAACGGAAGCGCTCACCGCTTCGCTGATCCTCACGATGGGCGGTATCTACATATTCCTGCGCGCGGTGGACGCCGCGGCGACCTATTACATGGCGAGCGTGGGACACATCATGGGCACGCGCATCGAGACCGATCTGCGGCGCGACCTTTTCTCGCATCTGCAGAAGCTGTCGTTTTCTTATTACAACGACGCGAAGGTCGGCGTGCTGATGTCGAGGCTCACGAGCGATCTGTTCGATATCACCGAATTCGCCCACCACTGCCCCGAGGAAGTATTCATCTCCGCGATCAAGATCGTCGGCTCGTTCGCCATCCTCTGCACCGTGAACATCCCGCTCACACTCATCATCTTCGCCATGTTCCCGCCGATGGTCTGGGGCATGTACGTTTTCAACCGCCGCCTGAAGGACGGCTTCAAGAAGCGCAGAAAGGTCTCCGGTGAGCTGAACGCCGCCATCGAGGATTCTCTTTTAGGCGTGCACGTCGTCAAGTCCTTCGCCGGGGAAGCGCGCGAGGAAAAGAAATTCGAGAAGCATAATTTCGCGCTGCTTGCCAGCCGTACGCGCGTTTACCGCCTGATGGGCTCGTTCCAGTGTGTGTCCCGTCTGTTCGACGGCCTCATGTACATCATGACCGTGATGGTCGGCTCGTTCTTTATCATGTATAAGCACATCAACGCCGCCGATCTCATCGCCTATCTGCTCTACGTTTCCACGCTTTTCGCCTCCATCCGCACTATCCTCCAGTTCGCGGAGCAGTTTTACGCGGGCGTTACGGGCATCGAGCGTTTCACCGAGGTCATGGATACCGCGCCCGATATCGTGGATACGAAAAACGCCGTGGAGCTCGGCAGAGCGGAAGGAAAGATCGAATTCCGAAACGTTACCTTCAACTACGGCGAAGGCGGCAAAAACGTGCTGCAAAACTTCGATCTGAATATCGCCAAGGGCGAAAATCTCGCCGTGGTGGGTCCCTCCGGCGCGGGAAAAACGACCCTTTGCTCCCTGATCCCGCGGTTTTACGAGCCGGTTTCGGGAGATATCCTGCTCGACGGAAGAAATATCAGCGAATACACGCTCAATTCGCTCAGAAACAATATCGGCATCGTGGAGCAGGACGTGTATCTGTTCTCCGGCACCGTGAAGGAAAATATCGCCTACGGTAAGGAAAACGCTACCGACGAGGAGATCGAAAACGCGGCGCGCCTTGCCGACGCCTACGATTTCATCACCGGACTTCCGGACGGCTTCGATACCTATATCGGCGAACGCGGCGTGAAGCTCTCCGGCGGGCAGAAGCAGAGGATATCCATCGCCCGCGTCTTTCTGAAAGACCCGCCCGTGCTGATCCTCGACGAAGCCACCTCCGCGCTCGATAACGAGAGCGAAAAGCTCGTGCGCGATTCCCTGAAACGTCTCGCCGTGGGCAGAACGACGCTTACGATCGCCCACCGCCTCACCACCATCAAGAACGCCGACCGCATCATCGTGCTGACGGACAACGGGATCGAGGAAGAGGGCGACCATAAAACGCTTTTTGCAAAAAACGGTCTTTACTCTCAGATGTATAAGTTGTATACTGTTGACGAATAAAAAAAGAAAGGATAAACCAATATGAACTTTTTACTCGAAGCAACCACGTTAGGCGAGCTCGCGGAAGGCCTTTCCGAGATCGCCGATCTCCCCACCAGCGCTAAGGAAATGAGCGCGTATATGTCCAAGCTCCTCGATATGCTGGAGGAATTCGCCGTGACCTACGGCGGAAAGCTCATCATCGCGATCATTCTCCTCATCATCGGCTTCAAGATCATCAACGTCTGCACCAAGAAGCTTGTGAATTCCAAAGCGATGGGCAAGCTTGAAGTTTCCACCCGCCGCTTCGTAGGCAACATCCTCGGCATCGTATTCAAGGTCATCATCGGTATCACCGCGCTTGCCATCCTCGGCGTGCCCATGACCTCCATCATCACGGTGATCGGTTCCTGCGGTCTTGCCATCGGCCTTGCTCTTCAGGGCTCCCTCGCAAATATCGCGGGCGGCTTTATCCTTCTGATCCTCAAGCCCTTCCAGGTGGGTGATTTCATCTCCATGGGCGACGTTAACGGTACCGTAGAAGAGATCGGTATCTTCCACACCAAGGTAGTCACCATCGACAACAGAAGAGTCATCGTGCCCAATTCCACGATCTCCAACGCCACTCTCACCAACGTTTCCGCGCTTAAAGAACGCAGAGTCGACCTTACCTTCAATGCCTCCTACAACGACGATATCAACAAGGTGGAAGGCGTTCTCCTGCAGGTCTGCGAAAAGAACGCGAAGGTGCTTTCCGATCCCGCTCCCTTTGCCCGCCTTTCCGCGCATAAGGAATGCGCTCTCGAATACACGCTCAGAGCGTGGTGCAAGAGCGAGGATTACTGGGACGTTTATTTCGATCTCATCAAGGAAGTCAAGCTCGCCTTCAATGAGAACGGCATCACGGTTCCTTATCCGCAGGTAGATGTGCACAATAAATAAATCATATATTTATAAATAATTCACAAATAGTATATTGACACTTTGTCATTCTTCTGCTAACATACTGCAGAGTGACAAAGTGTCATATTTTTTATGTCTATTTTAAGGGTATACATATATTATTACCTATTATTGCTGCGTTTCCCGGAGGCTCCGATTTGAATTCCAACGAAAAAAAGCTTGAAAAAAAACAGAAGATACTCGAAACGGCCTACAATCTTTTCATGACGAAGACGGTGGGCGCTACCGCCGTGGATGACGTGGTGAAGGCCGCGGGCATCGCGCGAGGCACGTTTTATCTTTATTTCAAGGATAAGAGCGACCTTTTGGAGCAGATCATCCTGTTCAAGAGCACCGAGTCGATGAAGCAGCTCATCGTTTCCGCGAAGAACGATATCGAGGAAAAGGGACTCGATATTTTCGAGTCGTCCCGTCTGTTCATCAATATGTATATCGACTTCCTGCTCGTGCACAAGGATATCCTTGCGGTGGTGAACAAGAACATCTCGTCGTGTATGCGGATGTATCCGAGCTTTTACGATAAAGAAGCCGAGGAGCTTTTCGGCTACATCGTGGAAAAATTTACTTCCGTTGGTTTTTCTTCGGAAAAAACGCATAGAATAATTTATATAATCGCCGATATGATCGGTTCCGTCTGTTCGGACGCTATCCTCTATGCGAAGCCCTTCGCATTGGAGGATATACGACCGATCGTCACGGAATCCGCCATGTGCATCATCAAACATGAGACCGAAAAGAAAGGAGAGGAAAACGAATGAAAAAAGCAGTTGTGAAAATTACGGCGTTCTTTCTTTGCTGCGCCATGCTGTTTGCGGGCGTTTTGCCCGGCTTTGCCGCGGCGCTCCCCGAGGGTGTAGAGGCGTCCGACGTTCTCGATGCCATCCCGAAAACGGAAAAGCTTGTTTCCTCTCTGCTTTCGCAGAATGAAATGACCGCCGATCTCGGAAAAAGCGTTTACGGCGCTCTGTTTTCCGATGAAACGATGAATTCTCTTCTCACGGGCGTTTATTCCGCTCTCGCGGAGAATGAGTCTACCTTTACGACGCTCGGGCTCGATATATCCGTAGCCGCCGTTGCGAAGCAGCTCGAGGCCTATCCCGAGGTGTATGAATATCTGACCTCGAAGCAGAGCTGGCAGGAGGTCTTCTCCGGCAATATGACCTGCAAATGGGGCATCAAAAACAAAAGCGGCTTTTCCCACGCCGCGGCCGGTATCCTCGCGCCGCTCAATCCGCTGCTTTATACGCTTCTGTGCGGCGGCCGCTACAAGGTGAGCGCTCTCATTTACGTGGACGGCGATATGGGATATCAGAACGCGATCGTGCCTATGCTGCGTGCGCTGAACTGCCCCGACGTCATGTCTCAGGAGGAATTTGCCTCGCAGGCGAAGCAGAACGCCTATACGATGGTAAAAAATATCCT
>JAZLHN010000197.1:0-2649 GCA_045616815.1 Acutalibacteraceae bacterium | reverse complement strand
GCTTTGCCGGTTTAAGTACGGAGTCAGCTCCGTGCGGAACATGGCATAGCCGTTGTCGTGCGTGCCGGCAAGATGCCCGTTGATGTACACTTCGCATTTCGTGTTGGCGCCGTTTATTTCGAGGATCACGTTTCCCGCCGTTTCGGGAAGCATTTTCGAGTAGGTGCATTTGCCGCGGTAGTAGTCTTTGCGGACCTGTCCGTCCTCCGCGTTCCACGTGTGGGGAAGATCGACGACCGAAAATTCTCCCTCTTTGCAGAAGCTCCAACCCTCGTTTAAGGAAATGATCTTTTTCATGCCCGCGCTCCTTTTTCTGTCTTTTTTTCAGTATAGCATGATGCATCGGCTTATGCAAGAAAGCGTATAAATTTTTGTTTGAAGCGCACAGCGCTTCAAACAAAAAAAGAGTTGAGAGTTGAAAGTTGAGAGTTGAGATAAGGAAATCGCTTACGCGATTTGATTCTATTACTTGAAACTTTTCACTTGTTCAAGAACATTAAGAAAGATATATTGTTATTGTTGCTCCCGTTTGTACCTGCTTTTATATAAACGGGTACGGGCGAAGCCCGTCCACATCTCAACTTTCAACTCTCAACTTTCAACTCTCGGCAGTTTAGCGGCGAAGCCGCTAAACTGTCATTTACCGCAACAAAAAAATCGGAAACCGTTTCCGATCTCCGATTCAATATTTATCCTCCGATCGCAGTCACCGTTTCGATGAGCGAATCGTAGAAGCCCCAAAGGGTCGCCTGCTGACCGCCCACGTGGTAGCCGTGGCTGCCGCCCTCGGTGGTGGGCATCGCGTACCATATACCGGTCGTGAGCTCCTGCGCTTCGGCGTATTCCGCGTGCTCGTGCACGAAGGGATAGCGGGCGCTCACCACGGGCACAAAGCCGTCGTTGGGAGCCCATTCTCTGCCGAGTTTCACGCCGTCGAAGCGTCGGCCCGAGCTTAACGTGATCAGCGAGCCGGTCATGCCGAAAATGCCGGTGGCGAAATCCCCGGAGATCTTTCTGCCGAGTCTGCCGTCCTCGGTGATATCGCCCGAGTAGGAGAAATAATAGGTGTGCGCCGCCGCGGGGAACTTTTCATAAAGCTCCTTCGCGCCCTTGATTGTCATATCGTAGGCGCAATGGTCGTCGCTCTTACAGATCGCCTTTATGCCCTTGAAATTGAAGCTCTTCTTTTCTCCGGTCGCGGGATCTTTCGTGAGGCCGAACTGATCGAGCATATAGTCGGTGCCGTTATCGGCTACGTTCATGATGAAGGCCGCTAAAAAAACGGGAAGCTTGATATCGTAGAGCAGATTGGAGAGCGGCGTGCCGTTGTGGGGAGATGCAAGCGTGCTCACGGAATAAACGAGCCCTTCTTTGCCGCCCTTGAAGAATTCGCTGCAATCATCGGGCGAGGCCTCGATCTCTTCTTTACAGCCGTATTCCATCACGGAAGCAAATACGTTGGCGGTGGGGCCGCCGAACGAATGTGTGACCACGTTGACGGGGGTGGTGAGATCCCAGCCCGCGCCGTCGCCTAAAAGCGCGCGTCCCGTATAGTCTCTGCCGAAGCGGGCATGGCCGCAGCGTTCGGAATGCGCCGCGCCGTAGTCCACCACGGTGCCGGTGAGCTGAGCGTAGAGCTCGCAGGCTCTGTCCCACGCGCTCGACATGGGACCCACCGACGGTACGGCGACCTCATAACCGAGAGAACGCAGATACTCCGGAACGTTATTTTCCGCTTTGAAGCCCCAGTAGGGCGCGTCCATCATGGCGCCTTCGGTGTTTTCGCCCCAGCCCATCATGCCGTGCACAAAAACGTAGGGGTAATTTCCCTCCGCCGTTTTTTTCTCCGCAGCGAAGCAGGGAGCCGTGAGGGAGAAGAGCAGGGTAAGGCACAGGAGCGTGCAGAGGATTTTTTTCAGTTTCAATTTCATATTATATCCTTTCCCGGAAAAAATAATCAATTTATTATAAACCGAAAACTGACGGAATGTCAATCTTTTTCGTTCGTTAAAAAACTCGGCCTGTATGAAAAGTAAGTTGACATTTTCAGTTTACAATACTATAATATTTATGTATAAGAAATTTTCTCTGAAAGGAGTTTTTGTAATGAACGAAGAAACCACCAGACCCTATGACGAAGTAGAGGGCAAGCCCTATTACGACAATTTCCTTCCCGATGCCATTCAGGTGCTTGTAGAATGGATCCTCCTTATCTTTTCCACCCTTGTCTCTTTCTTTAAGGCTAAGGACGCCGAATGATCTGATAACCGCAATGAAAAGCCGCTTGCTCACGCAGGCGGGTTTTGCTTTTGCAAAAAAACAACGGAACGGGAAATGGCAGTTTAGCGGCTTCGCCGCTAAACTGCCGAGAGTTGAAAGTTGAGAGTTGAAAGTTGAGATGCGGACGGGCTTCGCCCGTACCCGTTTATATAAAAGCAGGTACAAACGGGAGCAACTATAACAATATATCGTTCTTAATGTTGTTGAACAAGTGAAAAGTTTCAAGTAATAGAATCAAATCGCGTAAGCGATTTCTGAAGTGTACCCCTTGTCAAGTACAATTTTGATTTTAGTGTTAATCTTTTTTCAGATAATGTGATATACTGTTTCTACCCGCCGGGAGGATAAGGCAACGCAGAGGTGCGACCT
>JAZLHN010000196.1:0-6639 GCA_045616815.1 Acutalibacteraceae bacterium | reverse complement strand
TGGCCGCATATTCGGGTTGCTCTGGATGAGAACCACCAGGAAGAAAGATTGCATCAACTTTTTGTAATTCATCTGAAACAAATATATATTTTGAAATATCCTCAATGATTCTCTTTTGCATATTCCATCCCTCTACAAATTTTGATTTATCAATAATATTGTAGTGAATTTTTCAGTGTTTTGCAGCTTGTGATCAGCATCCGCCTGATTCTGCCGCACAGATTTCTATGACTTTTATATGTTTCTTCATCAATATCGTGTAAACTAAACAATAACTTCAGCCAGCCCTCTGTTTCGTTGCATTCCTTGATGGCAATTTCAAATTTTGAAAGCATATCCGCTTTGCTTTGACCGTAATTTGCTTCCCGTATATTTGCATAGACACTGCTAGAACTTTTACGGATCTGAAAAAGGGTATTGGAAGGAGCTTTGACATTACGGCAAAGCATTTCTATATCTGTTGCAAGCTGCTCTGAATATTCAAGTAAATAGTTTTTTGCCATAAAACCACTCCTTTTAAAAAAAATCATAACACATTTCTGTCAAAAAATCAAGGCTAAGCCTTGTATATCATCAACACGAAGTGTTGTATCTCATCAGCACGTAAGGGCTGTATCTCATCAAACCGCAGGAAAGATATGCACGGCTGACGCCGCGATGATATACAAAGGCGGCGTGACGCCTTTGATGATATACACGCTGACGCGTGATGATATACCAAGCCTGCGGCTTGGATAAACAAAGAACACACTTTTGGTAGACAAAAGTGTGTTCTTTGTTGGTGGAAACAGAGGGACTCGAACCCACGACCTCACGGATGTGAACCGTGCGCTCTAACCGGCTGAGCTATGCTTCCGTATGGATTTATATGCAGTATAGTCCTTTTTTTCGGAAAAGTCAACCCAAAAAAAGAGGAATTAAAGATAAAAAACGATTTACCGTTGACAATATTTGATGCCCGTGATAAAATTTAGTGTCGGAAAAGATACTCAACAAATTATCTGAAAGGATGTATATACCCTATGTCAGGACATTCCAAATGGAGTACAATCAAGAGAAAAAAGGAAAAGACCGATAACGCGCGCGCCAAGGTCTTCACCAAGATCGGCCGTGAGATCGCCGTAGCCGTAAAAGAAGGCGGCCCCGACCCCGCAGGCAACTCCAAACTGAAGGACGTTATCGCCAAGGCGAAAGCCGCGAACGTGCCGAACGACAATATCGACCGTATCATCAAGAAGGCGGCGGGCGAAGGCAGCGCCGATACCTATGAAGAGATCATCTACGAGGGTTACGGCCCCAACGGCGTAGCCGTTGTCGTAGAGGCGCTTACCGACAACCGCAACAGAACGGCGGGCGACGTGCGTCACTATTTCGATAAATACGGCGGAAACATGGGTCAGTCCGGTTCCGTTATGTTCATGTTCACCCGTCAGGGCGTTGTCCGCGTCAACAACGAGGACGACGATATCGACGAGGATCAGATGATGATGGATGCTCTCGAAGCGGGCGCCGAGGACGTTATCAAGGACGAAGGTCTTTATGATATCCGCACGGGCGTTCACGACGTGGCAGACGTCAGCGAAGCTCTCTCCGCCAAGGGCTACGAGCTTATTTCCGCGGAGCCGGAGTACATCCCCTCCACCTACACGCCTCTTGAGGGCGACGCGATCGTTCAGATGGGCAAGATGCTTGAAATGTTTGAGGATAACGACGACATCCAGGCGGTATGGCACAACTGGGAAAACGAAGACGATTACGAAGGCTGATATTTTTAATTTTACGGCAGTTCTTTACGGGACTGCCGTATCTTAAATTCTATCGAAGAAACGGAAGGATACAGTATGCATTTCTTTACGGATACCACCGCCGTGAAATTCACGGCGCTCGATAAGTGGTTCAACGTTTCCTCCGTCTTTCTGGAGGCGGGCAATTTCTCGATCCGCTGGTACGGCGTCATCATCGCTTTCGGGCTCACGCTCGCCGTGCTTTTCGGCGGCAGAACGGCGTATAAGTGGAAAATAGACATCAACAAAATGCTCGACGTGCTCATCTACGGCTGCTTCGGCGGCATCATCGGCGCGAGAGCGTATTACGTATTGAGCGAATGGGACTACTACGGAAAGCATCTTTCCGAGGTGGTCAAGATCTGGCACGGCGGACTTGCCATTTACGGCGGTCTGATCGGCGGGCTCCTCGCCGCGTTCGTCGTGTGCAAGGTCGAGAAGATCAACGTGCTCAATCTGCTCGATATCTGCGGCATGAGCTTCCTGATCGGACAGGGCATCGGCCGCTGGGGCAACTTCGCCAACCAGGAGGCGTTCGGTACGAATACCGCGCTTCCGTGGGGCATGTATTCCGAAAAAACACAGGCGTATCTCACCGCGCTCGTGAAGGCCGGCACCGATCTGAAGGTGGATCCGACCAAGCCCGTGCATCCCACGTTTTTATACGAATCCTTATGGTGCCTTTTAGGCTTCGTCGTGCTCTATATCATCTGCAAGAAGTTCCGCAAATTCTCCGGACAGATCATCCTTTGCTACGGCGTATGGTACGGTTTGGAGCGCGCCATCGTGGAGGGCCTGCGTACCGACAGCCTCTATATCGGCGATACGAACATCCGCGTTTCCCAGCTTCTTTCCGTGGTGCTCGTGGTCGTGTGCGGTATCCTGCTCACCGTCTTCTATATCCGATACACGCTGCATCCCAAGCCCATCGAGGGCATCGACTATTTCAAAGAGATCCCGCTTTACCGCTATAATAAAAAAGCGGCGGAGGCGCGTAAGCTCGCCGACGAGCTGATCGAAAAAGCCGAAAAAGCCGAGGCGGAGGCCGAGGCGGGCAAGGACGGCGAGAATGCCGTCAAGCTGTCCGAAAAGGCGAAAGAAGCACGCCGAAAAGCCGACGAGGCGGACAAAAAAGCCGATGAGGCCAAGCGCATCGCCGAAGAGGACGCCGCCCGGATCGCCGCGAAAAAGGCGAAGAGGAAAAAAGCATGAATTGCCCTTACTGCGGCAAAGAGGCCGTGAAAGGGTATATCGACAGCCGGGATGAGATCGTGTGGAAAAAGGGCGACTGGCGCGGTATATTCAAGGACGACGTGTTTTATTACGATACCGTGCCGCTGGCGGAGTATTCCTGGCTGAGAGCTTCCGCCGTCGAGGCGTTTTACTGTCCCGATTGCAAAAAGATCGTCATCGACGCATCGGACGAAAACTGCGATCTCAACAAACAGAGAAAAAAGAAAAAGGAGAAGGAAAAACCATGAAAAAGATCCTTTGTGTTCTGCTTGCCGTACTTATGCTGTTCGGAGGCGCGGTCTCCGCGTTCGCCGTGACCGAAAGCGACGCCGAAAAAACGGCCGACGCGCTCAAAACGCTGTTCGTTGACGGCGAAGGTCCCGTGGTGGACGGCGTGAAGGTGGATTACGTCACGTTTTCTCCCGAGGTGCCGGACGGCGAAAAAATGCCGCTCGTCATCTATTTCCACGGCATGGGACAGGGCACCGAGCCCCGCGCGCAGATCGCCGCCAACAATATCGCTCTGTGGGCGGGCAAGGATTTGCAGTCCCGTTTTTCGGCGGGCGGCGCGTTCTTGTTCGTTCCGCGTTCCAACGAGGATAAGGGCGACTTCTGGCCGAATACGTATATCCCCGCCGTCAAAGCGGCGATCGACGGCTTCATCGCCGAAAATGTTGATAAAATTGACCTTACACGCATCTACGTGGGTGGCTTTTCCATGGGCGGCTCCATGACCGTGCGTATGGCGGAAAGTTATCCCGATTTCTTCGCGGCGGCGTTTCCGATGTGTCCCGCCTACGCTTCCTCCGAAGCGGAAGCCGAGCTGCTCGCCGATCTGCCCGTATGGCTCATTGTCAGCAAATACGACGTGATCGCCGGCTGGTACACTTTCTCGGATAAGCTGTGGAATAATCTTATGAACGCGACGAACTGCCCGGAGGATTGCCGTCTTTCCCTGCTCACGAAGGTGACGTTCCCGGACGGCACGAAGACCGACTCCAACCATCACGTATGGTTCGCCGCCTCCAACGATATGTTCAAGTACGACGGCTCTGCCTACGACAATATGACCACCGTGAACGGAAACGGCGACGCCGTGGAGCTTACCTATCCCGACGGCCTTATCTCGTGGCTCAATAATTATTCCTCCGATTTCGCGGGCACGGCGATCGAGGGCAATCCGCTCCCCGCACAGACCGCGAAAACGACGCTCGATATGGCGAAGAATATCATCGTCGCCATCTTCAAAATGTTCATTTCCACCTTGAAAGCCGCTCTCACCGGCGGCGTAAAGTGCTGAATCCTTTGCTGTGAGCGTAATAATGTTTTCCATGCTTTTCCCCAATAAATAAAAGGAGAATGACAACATGAAACAGAAAATCGTAAAATGCACCGCAATGATCCTTTCTTTGCTCTTATTGCTTTCCGCCTTTTCATTTGCCGGCGGCACCCCCTCCTATCGTCTCGGCGACGTGGATGACGACGGCAAGGTCAACGCAGGAGATGCCCGTCTTGCGCTCCGCGCTTCGGTCGGTCTGGAAAAATATGAAGGAAAGTCACAGCCGTTCCTTTCCGCCGACGTAGATCACGACGGTAAACTTTCCTCTGCCGACGCACGGATCATTCTGCGCGTTTCGGTCGGTCTGGAGGATCTCATCAAAGCGGAGAACGTCGCCGGCTACCCCAAGAAGGACGGCGATAAAACGCTGCGCGCCTTTTTCGTGAACGGAAAACGTACGGATTTCGACGTGTATACCTACGCGAAGGCTCCGGAGAGCGTATATGCTCCCCCCTGTCCGATCTGCTGGGAGTGCCTCGGTATCGATGCTTATTCCATCTCCCGTTCCGTAGAGGATGTGAACGTGGCGGGTGCTTTTGCCGCAAGGATCAACGGTTACGTTGTCACGAATCATACCGGCGAGGGGTCCACCAAGGTGGGGAACGGTTCCTATACCGATCTCGTGCCCGAATATTACCATAACGACTATCATTGCTCTCTTCTTCTGTTCTGTAAAACCGTGAACGCGAAGGTCGCGTTCTCGCCCGACGGCAGTGCCGTATATATGAGCACCGGTGCTGTGAACAAGAACGCCAGCGCCTGCGATGATTTCAAACTTTCCGTGGACGGTACGCTCAAATATACCGGAGAGGCGGAAGGAAGCACCGGCGGTGCCGACGAGCCGACCACCAAGCCTTCGGAAGAACCGACCACCAAACCTAATAATCCTTCCACCACGATCCCCTGCCCGAGCTGCACCGGCACCGGCAGAAGAAACTGTTATGCGTGCGGCGGTTCCGGCAGAACGTGGGGCACCCGCACGGAGATGAGATATATACCGGGGCCGAACGGAACGTCGATCATGATACCGCAGCAGGTGACTTATCAGGTCACGTGTACTGCCTGCGGCGGTGTAGGCGGCACGATATGTTCGTCCTGCGGCGGCAGAGGCAGACTTACCATAAACTGATCACACGGATAAATATGCTGATGGTATTATCGCAAGCGGAAACGTTTGTCAGTGTTTCACGGCTTTATATGCCTTACGGCAGATTTATCTGCCTCGCGCTCGTTCTCACGATCTCGGCGGTGCATCTGTTCGTGCCGAAGAAAAAGGACTTCACGAAGGCCCTGCTGCTGCCGATGCTCCTTCTGTATTACCTTGCTTCCTCGCACGAGCCCTCGTGGGCGGTGATTGCCGCGCTGATCTTCAGCTGGCTCGGGGACGTTCTGCTGATCCCGAACGGCACGAAATGGTTCGTTGCGGGCGGCATCGCCTTTATGCTCTCGCATATTTCCTTTATCGGGGCTTATGTCGGCGATATCGTTTTCGACCGTAAGGTCGTTTTGCCCGCCGTTTTATTGTACGTCGTTTATTTGGCGGCGGCCGCACTCGTCATCGGCCGGATAAAGCCCTGCACGGGGAAGCTCACTCCGGCGCTGTACCTTTATCTTTCCGTAAACGCGCTGATGAACGCCTTTGCCTTCATGCGGCTCCTGTCCCACCCGGGTCTTCCCGCCGCACTTACGTACGCGGGCGCCGTGCTGTTCTTTATCTCGGACGGCACCCTCTTCATCGGCTGCTTCTATGAAAAGAAAAAGCACGATACCTTCCTGCCCGTCATGGTGACCTATATCCTCGGCGAGCTGCTCATCACGCAGGGGCTCATCGCGACGTAATAAAGGAAACGGTATCGGGTAAAAAATCCGTAAAAAAAGAACCTTTCAGTCTGAAGGTTCTTTTTTTCTGTTCAGCTGTTATTGTATTCCGAAAACTGCGGCAGATCGGGTGTGTCGTCGACCGTCCTTACGCTGTCGTCGGTGAGCAGGAGCTTTGCCGCGAGCAGTATCCGCCGATAGCTTGCCGACTGCATGTGTCCCATGCCTTTTACGTACCACGTCGTGAGCGGAAAGGCGCCCGCCGAGGCGTCGATCTTACGGTCGGGGGATAAGAGCGGTCTTTCCGGAAAACGGCTTTGCACGTAAGTATCGGGCAGCGTTTCGCCCGGAGCGGCAAGGATCGCGCCCATGGAACTTGAAGCGGTGTGCACGATGCCGTCGGAGCTTATTTTTCCGTCGCCGATGGCGCGGAAAATGGGGGAATCGTAGCCGCATATCGTAAAA
>JAZLHN010000195.1:0-3388 GCA_045616815.1 Acutalibacteraceae bacterium | reverse complement strand
GAAAAGACGAATTCTGGGATCATGACTTATTGCTTTCAGCCATCTCTTCTGAAGAATAGTCAACGGCATTTCGGGATTATTATGTACTGCGGAGGTGCCATCAGATTTTAAAAGAGGCCAGTCGCCGTTATTCAGAGCTTCTTTGATCCTGATAAAGCTTTCGCCGAAAGCGTTCTGGCGGGAAATCTCACGGAGGTCTTCGGAAGAAAGAGGACGTGAGACTGCTTCCTTCAGTATCGCGGCAACGGCGTTGTAATAAGCGCCGTAAAGTTCACTGAATATCATTGCATCCGTCCTCCTCTTCTGTCCCGTAGAGTTTATACATTGCGGAGATATCGTCTTTGAACCGCGCTTCGGCGGCGGGATCGGAGAAACTGATATCCGTGATCCTGCAGATGAAGGTCCTTATCCACGGTATCATTTCGCTTGCGTCGTAAACGTCAGCCGAAAACCTGCTTGTGTTGCTGTCGATCCTTTCGACGTTCCCGCAGCGTTTCTCGCGTTCGAGACGTCTGTGGATATGCTGCTCGTCATCGGCGTATTTCACGGTGAATTCCACGTGCTCGAGTCTGTCATCCGACCTGCTTTGGGTGCTCACTCCCCAGATATGTTTCTGCATCTCGTCGAGCTTTGCCCGCAATTCGTCGAAATGTTCACATTCGTCATCGATATGTATCGACAGGATGTTGTCGGTCCTGAACGACGTGATCCTTTTGAACCGCGGAACGTAAGCCATCAGATACTGCCTGCCGTTCTGCGTGCTTATCATGATACGAAGCGGGATCACGTGGCTTTCGGAGATACGGTCTTTATGACGGTTTACGGATTCCAGAGTAATGCTGCTCTTTTTGCTCATGGCATCGAAAAGCCCGCAGACGATCTCGCTGTCAAGAGAACTCGTAATATAATGATGCTTGAAAGCGAAATGATCGTCATGGATGTCGTTCTTGTCAAGCAGATATGAGCCGATAACTCCGCACGGGGCGACCTCGGAAAAGAAATCAAGCAAGTCGCCGCAGGACGAAAGGTCGGTCGAGCCGTTTCTGAAATACAAAACGTTTTTTCCGCTTTTTTTCGTTCCGAGCAGCCCTTCGCCGACGTATTCCTTCAGTTTTTTTGTGATCGTGGATTCGTCAAAAAGACGGTCGGATTCCGGCATATATTCACCGACGCGGTCGGATATTTCGGATACGGTCAAACCGTCGCCGCACGCAAGTATATCCATGATGATGAAATGAAGGGTGATGTCTCCGTCGGTAAAGCTTTTGGCTTTCCACGCCTTATAGAGCGGGTTGTGATGGGTTATACGGCTGTTGATGGAAATGAAAACGTTCTTTCCGTCGGGTGCTTTGCGGAAACGCATACAGTCGCCGAGCAGACTTTCCATGCGGCGCTTTTCGTCGTCATACGATCTCGCGCTTTTTTTCGTATATTCGTCGCGGCTTTTGAAGCCGTAGACGTAGAATTCCCGCATATAATCGCGGATACGGTTGAAGTTTTTGATAAGCTCGCTGTATGCCATGTTTTCACCACCTTGTTTTATCGGATATATATTTATAATTTCCACATATCTTCTTTCGTGATACCGGCACGTTCCGCCGCGCGTCGGAGCAGAGAATGGGTATTGACGAAGGCTCCCGCGCTGTGCGCGTCCGAACCGAAATGAAAATGACATCCGCAGGCCTTGGCGGCGGAAAGCAGACGTATATATGACGGCGAAAGCCTTTCTTCGTCGAGACGCGTGCCGTTTCTGTAAAGGCAGGCGTGTATCTCGATGCTGATATCGTTTTTTGCGGCAAGCGTGAAGCAGTCGGCAAGACGGCTGTCGGAAATGCCGTCCACGATCTCCTGCTCGTCCGGACTGCATATCGGATACAGCGGATGACAGATGCCCGTCGGAACGTGATAACCGATATTGCAGGCATATTCAAAGCGCTCGAGCATAAGGTCGCGCAGCTTGTCCGAAGTGGACAGATCGTGATCACGATAGTATTGACGGATGTTCAGGATATGACTTGCGGCGATAAGAATATAATCGAAATTTTCGGCAAGCTCCTTCGGCAGGGACGGCTCCAGTCCGTGAGCGACCTCGACCTCGCAGCCCAAAAGGACGCGGTGATCGGTCTTGCTTCTTAATTCCGCCAGACTGTCCTTGAGCTTCAGAACACGCTGTACACCGGGTGCGTCTGACGCCGCCCTTTCTTCGTCCGAAAAAACGAAAGAGTCGGGATAGTATAAATGATTTGAAAAACCGACGGTATCCACGTCTTCCTGCTCAAGAAAGGGAAGATACGTTTCGGGAACCGTATCGCGTGGGGCGCAGTTCGACAGATTCGTATGCAAATGCAGGTCCCCGTACCAAAGAGAACTGTCTCTCATAAGAAACTCCTTTTGTGTTGTCATATGTCGGAATAAGCTGACAACGGCGGGCGGTGCTTGACTGCTTCCGACGTCAGATCGCCGGTTTTTGTATAATTTCGGAATCAGATATGGAAATTATCCATTTTGCTGCTTTTTCATAAGGATGCCATGCCTTTCCGACGCGCCATAACATAATTATTATATCATAACTCAATCGCAAAATCAATGTTTCGATGACCGGATCGGGCTTGAATTTAAGTATATGAGGAAACAAATATAAAGAGATTTGCCGCTTGACGTGTAAGCGGCGGTCAGGCTCATATAGGAGGGCTGCCGGAAAAGCCTTGACAATCGCCGTATATGGCAATATAATGAAATAACAGGCAGGGAAGAAACCGCGTGACGCGGGAACAAGCGTGCAAAATAAAACGGATCGGAGCGGTAAAGCATGTGGGCGTTGATTTTTCTGGCGATATTAATTGTGAGTCTGACAGGGCTTGTTTTCATGGCAAACCGGCTGACCGCCTTTCCGTTTCTGCGGACGACCAGCCGCAAAAAGGCTTATTTATTCGGCTTTCTGATCCCCGCGCTCATATTCACGGCGATCTCGCTGTGGAGCGGGATCTGGAACGGAATGATAATATTCATCCATCTGTTATTGTTCTGGCTTCTGTGCGAGGTCTGCTTCAAGCCGGCAGCCAAGCTGCGGAAAAAGCCGTTTGCCGGTTATTGGGCGGGCATCGCTGCCATCGTCATCACCGCTTGCTATCTTGGCGTGGGATTCTTCTTTGCACACCACGTTTATCGTACCGCCTACACCTTTGAAACCGAAAAATCTCTTGGGATTTCATCCCTGCGGATAGTGGGCTTCAGCGATTCTCACGTGGGGACGACGTTCAGCGGAAAGGAATTCGGGAAGTTCGTGGACAGAATGAACGCGGAGCATCCGGATCTCGCCGTGATCGTCGGCGTTTTTGCGGACGATGATACCGACTATACGGACATGGCGGAAGCCTGTCGGGAACTG
>JAZLHN010000194.1:0-2083 GCA_045616815.1 Acutalibacteraceae bacterium | reverse complement strand
CTGTTCGATCATCGCCGCAACGCCCGACGTTCCCTTTTCGAGGAGCAGCCGGTAATCCACCGCCATGTGGGAATCCTGCTCGTACAGCACGGCGTATTCGTTCATTTTCGGGCGCATCGCCTCAAATTCGGCACGCTCCGCTTCGTTGAGGGGCCGCATGGGCTTGCCGACGATCAGCTCGCCGTCGTCGATGACGGGCAGAACGTGCTCCATCGCGTACCCGTATGCGTCGGCATAGCGCGCTTCCTCGGTTTCAAGGGAAGCGTTGGCAAAATAGCGGCGGAAAAAATGCAGGTAAAGCAGGTCGTAGCAGCAATCCGGTCGGCTTGCCGCCTCGCGCAGCGTGTTGATCCTCGCTTCATCACGGCCGTTCATCAAAATATCCTCCGTCTGATCGATTTTCTACCTGCATTATAGCGGAAAGTGTGATATAATAATAGGATAAATAGAGCAAAAACAAGTAAAATCATTTCAAACCAAAGGAGCGTCACCATGTCCAAACCGGATTTTTACTGCGGCATCGATACCAATCTGCACGAAACGGAGCAGCTTGCCGCTTTTCTGTATCGGGACTACTCGATCGGCAATCATTCCCATGAGTTTTACGAAATGAATATCATCCTTGCGGGAAAGGGCGTCCACGTCATCGAGGATCATGCCTTCGCGGTGCGGCGCGGCGACGTGTTCATGATCTCGCCGGGGCTTGTGCACCGCTATGAGCAGACCGAAAAGCTGCAGGTATTTCACATTCTTTTCCGTCCCTCCTTCCTCCGGGAGCACGCCGAAGAGTACGGAAAAGTCGAGGGCTTCGCACTGCTCACCGAGATCGAGCCGCATCTGCGGGCGGGCTATGACCGGCCGCTGTTTCTGCATCTGGACGCGGCAAAGCTGATCTCGCTGCAGAGCGATCTTGAGATCATCACCCGCGGTTCGGCATTCGACGCTCCGCAATACCGCCCGCTCCAGAATCACACGGCGCTGAAGCTGCTCTGTTATTGCTCCGCCCTTCTCGCCGAGCAGACCTACGGCAAAAAAGCCCCGTCAAACGAGGCGGAGCAGGCCGTCATGCGGGTACTCGAATACATCCACGCAAACTATGCGCAAAAGATCACGCTTTCGCGGCTCTGCGAAGTCGCCTTCCTGACGCGCTCCACGCTGCTGCGGCGCTTCGGTGCGCTGTGCGGCTGTTCGCCCTCGCAGTATCTGCTTCGCTTCCGCGTTCGCAAGGCGGCGGAGCTGCTGGAACACACCGACCGGAAAAAGACCGACATCGCGCTTGCGTGCGGCTTTTACGATCTGTCGCATATGGAGCGTGAGCTTGCCGCGCGGCGCTCCGACGCGCTGAACGGGAAGACGGAATGACCGCAAAGCCCTGCTCTGCCGGGCCGCGCTCTTCCGGCTTGACTTTCCCGCCGTTCATGCTATAATGGACTCAAAATACGGCATTTTGAGGGGTATTACCATGGAAAAGAAGCTAACGGTTTTCTGCTATACGGACATCCACAACCAGTCCTCCATGCTGGATCTGCCCACGGTGCTCCGGAGATCGGCGGTCATCGGCGCGGAGGACGCGGTGCGGGAATTCGGGAAGGCGGACGTTACGCTGGTCGGCGGCGATAACGTGTCCGACTATCCCTTCTGGGATCGCTCCGCATGGCTTCCCAAAGAAAACTTCCTCGATATCAAGTCAAAGCTGGTGCGCTGCATGGCGGCGACGGCACGGGACGAAAAGGTGCTGTACGTCGCCGGAAACAACGATATGATCCTCGGAGATATTGGCAGCGGCACCTGGACGCCCTACAATACCACCGAATTCTATTTCACGGGCCCCATGAAGGACACCCTCGGCGAGCTCGCTCCGGAGGAATGCCTCACGGTGTCCTCTGCGGAAAAGCCGTGGGAAGCGCCGTATCTGGACGCGTTCCACTACGTGATCAACGGCGTGGACTTCATCGGCATCAATATCGACCCCAATACGGCCTACAATTCCCACGAAGGGTATTATACCGACGAGACCCTGCACTGGGTCAAGGCAAAGCTGGACGAGATCGACCCCGACGGAAACAAGCTGATCTTTGTGGTG
>JAZLHN010000193.1:0-6042 GCA_045616815.1 Acutalibacteraceae bacterium | reverse complement strand
CTTGACAAAATATTATATTTATTTTAATATATATCGTGTAAAAAAACGCTGACGAAGAGAGTATCCGTTTCGTGAAGATCCAAGAGAGCGGGGGAAAGGTGTGAGCCCCGTATGAGTAGCAAACGGTGAAGATCACTTCCGAGTTGGCTGTCTGAAACGATCAGTAGGGCAGTCCGGCGGTCTCCCGTTACAGAGGCGGCATATAGATGTATGCTTATAGGTGGTCATAAACGAATTTGCTTTCGTCCTATATTGCGGCGGAAGCTTATTTTTTTTGTATTTTTTATTGGAGGTAAAAATATATGTACGACAAGGTTTCAACGAATCTGAATTTCGTTGAGCGCGAAAACAAAGTCCTCGAATTCTGGAAAGAAAATCACATTTTCGAAAAGAGCATGGATACCCGCCGCAAGGGCGAATCCTATGTTTTCTACGACGGTCCTGCCACTGCCAACGGTAAGCCGCATATCGGCCACGTTCTTACCCGCGTTATCAAGGATATGATCCCGCGTTACCGCACCATGAAAGGCTATATGGTACCCCGTAAGGCCGGTTGGGATACCCACGGACTTCCCGTGGAGATCGAAGTCGAAAAGCTTTTAGGCCTCGACGGCAAGGAGCAGATCGAAAAGTACGGTCTTGAGCCTTTTATCGGCAAGTGTAAGGAAAGCGTTTGGAAATATAAGGGCATGTGGGAGGATTTCTCCGGCACCGTCGGTTTCTGGGCGGATATGGACGATCCCTACGTTACCTATCACAACGATTATATCGAGTCCGAATGGTGGGCTCTCAAAACGATCTGGGACAAAGGTCTTCTTTATAAAGGCTTCAAGATCGTGCCTTACTGCCCCCGCTGCGGGACGCCTCTTTCGTCCCATGAAGTCGCGCAGGGCTACAAGACCGTAAAGGAACGCTCCGCCGTCGTTCGTTTCAAGGTAAAGGGCGAAGACGCTTATTTCCTCGCATGGACGACTACTCCCTGGACGCTTCCGTCCAACGTCGCTCTCTGCGTGAACCCCAAGAATGAATATTGCAAGGTAAAGGCTGCCGACGGCTATACCTACTATATGGCGAAAGAGCTGCTCGACAAGGTGCTCGCGCCTTTGGCAAAAGACGGTGAAAAGGCTTACGAGATCCTCGAGACCTATATCGGTACCGAACTGGAAGGCAGAGAGTATGAGCCGCTGTTCGAGTGCACCGCCGCCTGCGTTGCCAAGCAGGGAAAGAAAGGCCATTATATCACCTGCGACAATTACGTTACGCTGACCGACGGTACCGGTATCGTTCATATCGCTCCCGCCTTCGGTGAGGACGACGCGAACGTCGGCAGAAAATACGATCTTCCGTTCGTTCAGTTCGTGGACGGCAAAGGCGAAATGACTGCCGAGACCCCCTATGCGGGACTCTTCGTCAAGGACGCCGACAAGCCCGTGCTCGTTGACCTTGAAAAAGCGGGACTCCTTTTCGACGCTCCCAAGTTTGAGCATGATTATCCCCATTGCTGGCGCTGCGATACGCCTCTCATCTATTATGCGAGAGAATCGTGGTTCATCAAGATGACCGCCGTGCGCGACGACCTCGTAGCGAACAACAATACGATCAACTGGATGCCCGAAAGCATCGGAAAGGGCCGTTTCGGCAACTTCATCGAAAACGTACAGGACTGGGGTCTTTCCCGTAACCGTTACTGGGGCACTCCTCTCAATATCTGGGAATGCGAATGCGGCTGCCGTCATGCCATCGGTTCCATCGCCGAACTGAAGGAAATGTCCGACAACTGCCCGGAGAACATCGAGCTCCATCGTCCCTTCATCGACGCCGTTACGATCAAATGTCCCGACTGCGGCAGGCAGATGAAGCGTGTACCCGAGGTCATCGACTGCTGGTTCGACTCCGGCTCCATGCCCTTTGCTCAGCATCACTATCCCTTTGAAAACAAAGACCTCTTTGAACAGCAGTTCCCGGCGGACTTCATCTCCGAGGCCGTCGATCAGACGAGAGGCTGGTTCTATTCGCTTCTTGCCATTTCCACGCTTCTGTTCAATAAGGCTCCTTATAAAAACGTTATCGTTCTCGGCCACGTGCAGGATGAAAACGGTCAGAAAATGTCCAAGTCCAAGGGCAACGCCGTCGATCCGTTCGACGCTCTGAATACCTACGGTGCTGACGCGATCCGCTGGTATTTCTACACGAACTCCGCTCCGTGGCTGCCCAACCGTTTCTACGGCAAGGCGGTGCAGGAAGGACAGCGCAAATTCATGGGTACGCTCTGGAACACCTACGCTTTCTTCGTGCTTTACGCCAATATCGACGAATTCGACGCTACCAAATACGCGCTTGAGTATGATAAGCTCAGCGTTATGGATAAGTGGCTTCTTTCCCGCCTCAACACGACCGTGAAGGACGTGGACGATCATCTTGCGAACTACCGCATCCCCGAGGCGGCCAAGGTGCTCGACAGCTTCGTTGACGAGCTTTCCAACTGGTACGTGCGCCGCGGCAGAGAGCGTTATTGGGTGCAGGGTATGACGCAGGATAAGATCAACGCTTACATGACCCTCTATACCGCGCTCGTCACCATCGCCAAGACCGCCGCTCCGATGATCCCCTTCATGGCGGACGATATCTATCGCAACCTTGTCTGCAATATCGACAAAAACGCTCCCGAAAGCGTGCATCTCTGCGATTTCCCGACCGTAAAGGAAGAGTATATCGACAAGGATCTCGAAGCTTCTATGGACGAAGTCCTCAATATCGTCGTGCTCGGCCGCGCCGCGAGAAACGGCTCCAATATGAAGAACCGTCAGCCTCTTGCGGATATCACCGTGGTGGGCGAAAAGAAGCTCGAAAAGCAGTATGCCGACATCGTGCGAGACGAGCTGAACGTCAAGGACGTTATCTTTGCCGATTCGGCGGACGGACTCGTTTCCTATACCTTCAAACCGCAGCTGAAAACGCTCGGCCCGAAGTACGGTAAACAGCTCGGCGAGATCCGCAATCTTCTTGCTTCTCTCGACGGCTCCGCCGCCAAGAAAGAACTGGACGAAAAGGGCTTCATCACTCTTTCGATCTCGATCGGCGATATTCAGCTTGCGGCGGACGATCTGCTCATCACCGCCGAGCAGATGCAGAATTCTTTCTCCGTTTCTGATAACGGCGTCACCGTTTCTCTCAACACCGAGCTTACCGACGAGCTGATCGCCGAGGGCTTCGTAAGAGAACTGATTTCCAAGATCCAGACCATGCGCAAGGAAGCCGACTTCAACGTGACAGACCATATCGCCGTGACGGTGGACGGAAGCGAAAAGATCAAGGCTATCGTAACCGCTTACGCTGCCGATATCGCGGGCGACGTGCTTGCCGACAGCGTTTCTGTCGCCGCTCCCGACGGTGTCGTAAAAGAATGGGATATCAACGGCGAAGCTGCAGTGATCGGTGTAAAGGTCGTTTGATTTGTATTGACATATCCCGTCGGGGTATTCTATAATATAAACGAAAAATAAACACAAAGGAGCTGTTTCTATGAAAAAACTTATCTGTGTTCTTCTTTCGGCTGTTATGCTTTGTTCTTGCTTCGCCGTTGCCGCGGGTGCTGCGGGAACAGCGGCGGCAGGTACCTCCGGCGAATTCACCGCATTCTGTCAGAATGTAGCCGGACTTCCCGATATCAGCTTTATCACCGGCGACGAAGCGAAGGACGTTAAGCTGAATCAGAGAACCATCGGCGATTACGTTGAAGCGCAGCAGTACGATATATTCGCCGTACAGGAGGATTTCGGCTATCATAACGATCTGGTCAATCATCTTCTGTCTTATGAATATGAGACCATGCATCACGGCGGTGTTCCCTCCGGCGACGGTACGAACATCTATACCCGCACTTTCCCGATGTACAACGAGAAGCATATCCCGTGGAATACGCTTTACGGCCTTGTGAACGACGGCGCCGATGAATTTTCGCAGAAGGGCATCACCTATTGCTGCATCGAAGTCGCCGACGGTGTTCTGATCGACTTCTATGATATCCACGCCGACGCCTACGACGGCGAGGGCTCCCGTGCCGCGAGATTCGATAACTATAATCAGCTCCGTGATCTCATCAATGCCCGTACCGTGGATCGTCCGGTCATCATCACCGGCGATTTCAATGAATATTTCTTCGGCGGTTATCATAATCTGCGCGAGATATTCTGTTATGATATGGGGATGAAGGATTCCTGGATCGAGCTTTACAACGGCGGCAATTATGACGATTGCTCCGCTTTTGAGCAGGAAATGAACGCTCAGGGCATCGCCCGCTGGGGCAACTGGGATTCCGTGGAACGCTATCTCTATAAGGACGGCGGCGGTATCAGCCTTGAATGCACCGAGTTTGAGTACGTGAAGATCGCGAATGCCGACGGTACGCTCTGCTCCGACCACAGCGGCTGCTACGGAAAATTCACCTATACCGTTACCGCGGATACCGATACTACGTCCGATCCTCTTCATAAGGGGAGCAGTGAGACCAGAGTATTCGAGCACATCCGCAGGATCGTGGATTTCCTGAAAGCACTCGTTCTTGCCATTACGAATTTCGATCAGATCAAAGCCGATCTCCTCGGATTTCTGAAATAATCCATGCAAAAAGACGCGGCGAAGCGGATTCGTCGCGTCTTTTGAAAAGAATATAGAAGGAGAAAAAGATCATGCCTTTCGTAAACGTTAAAATATCAAAAAAGCTTGCACCCGAAATGAAGACCGGACTCAAGGTCGACCTCGGCAATGCCATAGCGCTGTTCCCGGGAAAAAGTGAAACTTGGCTCATGTGCAATATCGAAGATGAAAAAGATATGTTCTTTCAGGGCAAAGCGGGCGATTGTGCTTTTATCGAAGTGAAGCTCTTCGGCACTGTGTCCGAAGCGGCTTCCGATAAATTCACCGCCGAAATGTGCCGTTTGATGGGGAAATTCGGTATTCCGGCAAACAGAGTGTACGTCCGCTATGAGGGCGGAGACCTATGGGGATGGAACGGATCGAATTTTTGATAGGAGTAAATAAAAAGAAGCGCGCCGACGGATGATCGACGCGCTTTTTGTATCTTCTTTCTGATATTTCAGCAAACCACGTCAAGCAGACCGTTCGATGTCTCAAAGGGGATCTCCTTGTTGGAGGCGATGAACGTGTATCTTTCCTGCTTGGTGGGGCCGCCGTGCCAGTTGTTGTATCCGCCGTGGTCGCTCGTGATGAGGATGAGCCAGTCTTCTTCCTCGAAGGTGTCGCGCGCCTCGATGGCGTTGATCACGTCCATGCCGGTGGCTTCCGCATCGTAAAACGCCTGAACGTATTCGTCGTTTGCGAGATTGAACCCGGTGTCGTGACCGACGTGGTCGGGATATTCGAATATGGAGAAGATGAAATCGGAGCAATCGTCCTGCATAACGTCGGCAAGAACGTTCACTTTTGTGCCGTCGTCGTCGCCCGCGCGGCGCAGGGTAACGTCAAGGCCTTTTTCTTCAATGTAATGTCTTTCGTTGATGTAGGTAGAGTCGGAATCGGAGAAATGGCCGCCCCAGGATACGTAGAACGCGGAATTGTTTATCGTGCCGTTCTCGACTAAAGTGGTGAGCAGGGTAAGATGATCGTTGCTCTTGGGAATACCGTTTCCGGTAACGCCGTGAACGTCAGCCCAGCAGCCGGTCAGCATGCTGCACCAGCCGGGAGCCGTGGAGGTATCCTGCTTGTTGATGGTGGGGAACTTTACGCCGCCGCAGTAGGAGAGCACCGCGTGGCCGCCGTTCTCGGTAAGATAGCCGATCGCGCTGGTTTTTCCCTCGGTCATGAGAGAAAGAGCGTCTGCGCGGCAGCCGTCGTAGCCGATGACGATGGCTTTCTTTACGGTCTTTCCTTCGGGAAGCTCCGCGTTGAAATGATCGGAGATCAGCTTGTATATTTCCGTCTGCGGAAGAGCCGTGCCGAATTCGTTTTCGTAAACGTTGACGGAAGCGACGTTCTTGTCATACTTTGCGAGAAAGTCCGCGCCGTTCGTGCCGGTGAATATAC
>JAZLHN010000192.1:0-3973 GCA_045616815.1 Acutalibacteraceae bacterium | reverse complement strand
GCCGCTATCGACGCAGCGACCACCCTTGAAGAAGTGGAAGCCGCTAAAGCCGCCGGTCTTGAGAAGATCGCTGACGCTTCCGGTGCCTGCCCCTATTGCGGAGAAAAAGAACACAAGAATTGCATCGATAAGTTCTTCTGCCTCATCAAGAGGTTCGTAAAGCTCGTCTTTATGGCGCTTGGTTTCGGTGAAGAGATCAAAGCTTTGTTCTGATTCGCAGATAGAAAACCTATAAACACCATGCCGGGACCGACGATGTATTTCGCCGGCCCCGGTTTTTACTTGTTTAGGTATTTTGTACTCTTTTTTCATCAGATATTTTTAAGTTCCCGAGCATAGTAAGAAAAACTCAGCCACTGACCGAGGTTTTCCCTGACGTATTTTTAGATGTAATAAATTGTATATTTATGTCCAAAAAAGATCATATAAAAGATTGCTAAAGAAGTATTTCTTGAAAAGTCCCCTTTTTGTTTATTTTATTCCGGATTTTTTTCAGTTTTTTTTACGCTGAGTCCGGAAAAATCCGGATTTCGTTAGTATAAAAGGTTCTTTTCATTTGAAGTTTTATATGCTATGATGATATCAACAAATCAGAATTTGCGGACGGAACAGATGTTATGGAAAATATTATATGGATACTCATAATGTTGCCGTGCAGCATGCTTTTTACGGGAATCGGGATCTATGCGTGGAATCGGAAAAAGCCCATGTGGTTTTGGTCGGGAAAAACTGTCGGCGAAAAAGAGATATCGGATGTGCATTCATACAACAGAGCAAACGGTATTATGTGGCTTTGCTTTTCCGTGCCGTTTTGGGTCAGTACGTTTCTCGGATATTTTCACATCGATGCCGGTGAGATCGTAACGGCTGCAGCTTGGATCATTGCAATTCCGACCCTTCCGATAGCTTACGGAAGAATTTAAAAAAAATACAAACGGTAAATGTAATTCGACAAATCCCGGTTCGTCGGAATAAAAGAAATATATAGATCAGAATTTGTTGGTATAAAGAATAAAAACTTGCGGGAGAATGAAAAGTTCAATGAGTAAAGTAAAACTTACGATAACAGAAAGCAGATGCAGATGCGGATATGTAAAAAAAGGCGACACCTTTATTGTCGACGACCTTTGCCCGCCGTTGTGTCATGAATTGTGGAATGCGATCTATCCTTCGGTATATGCATTGAAAAACGGCGCGGAGCTTGATTACGGGAACGTCCGCGCGAAATGCTTTGACGCCGTGTGTCCGGATGAATGCCGGGTGCATATCCATGGGGAAGCCATAGAATAAAAGTATCAGTTCGTTTGGAAAAGAAACAGAAAAATCCTTGTTTGTCATGCAAAAACGATACCCACCGAAATTTTCATCGGTGGGTATCGTTATATATTATGGGATAATGAAAACAGCGTCACGGTTTTTCGGAAAGAACCGTGGGGCTTGCCGGTGATCAGAGATCCGCGAGGAACTTAAGATCGGTCTCTACCTCATGGCCTGTTTCGACCGAGCGTATGATGCCGTCGATGATCGCCTGATTGTATACGATCTGCGAGGTGGGTACGGGAGCCGCGCCGCCGGTCAGGATCGCGTCGGTGAAGGCGTTGACCTTCTTGAAAAAGAGATCTTCGTTTTTGCCGGTCTCGATCGGGATCTCCGTGTGGGTCGCTTTGCCGAAAATATCGTGATACAGCCACATCTGGCCGACGGTGCCGTCCCACGCGCCGCCCCACGGTCTGTAATCGGGCTGACGTACTTTCAGTCCCGCGTCCTTGCCGAGGAAGAGGAAATCGCCCGTCGTATCCATGTGCATGGCCCAGCTCATGCGGAAATCAAGCGTGATGCCGCCCTCTAAACGGACGAACGCCGCGGAAAAATCATCCACGGAAAACCGCGCGGCTTCGCCGTAATATTTGGGATTGGTGCCGAAATAATCGTACGCCGCCGCCGAAACGGTGAGGGGCTTCGGATAACCGATCGTGTTCATGGCGAAATCGAGCGAATAGCAGCCGATATCCGCGAGCGCGCCGACACCAGCCTTGTCTTTTTCGATAAACGTGCTGCCGGGAATACCTCTCGATCTTCCGCCGCCGGTCTGTACGTAGTATACGTCGCCGAGCGCGCCGGAGGAAACGATATCCCTTACCTGACGGAAGTTGCTGCCGTAGCGGGGCTGGAAGCCGATGGATACGATCTTGCCGGAACGCTTTTCCGCCTTCATAATGGCCTCAGCCTCTTTCATGGAGAGGCACATCGGTTTTTCGAGCAGTACGTGACAGCCCGCCTCCAGCGCGGCGACCGTACATTCAGCGTGCGCGGTGTTGTAGGTGCATACCGAAACGGCGTCGAGCCCCATTTTCAGAAGCTCCTCCGCGGAATCGAAGGCGAGAGCCTCCGGCATTTCAAATTCATCAAAAAACTTTCTCGCTTTGCCCGGAATGATATCGGCGCCGCCGACCACTTCCACCTCCGGTATTTTGAGATAGGAGCGCATGTGCGCGTGCGCGATGCCGCCTGTGCCGATAATACCTATACGCAGTTTTTTGTCCATGGATATTTCTCCTTTTTTTTTAATGGAAAACGCAGAATGAACGTACAAAACAGTGCTCAGACGGGTTCGGCGGGGTCCTTTTTCCGGTTGATCGCCTTTACGATCTCGTTGTGTATCGCTCTGAGCGCAAGGCTGATAAGGAACGTGCCAAAGAGCATGATGACGATCGAGAGATACCACTTGTTTTCGAGTATGCCGCTGTTGAAGCTGTAAAAATCTTCCCAGCCTCCGTTTTCCTTCCCGAGGATCAGCACCATGACAACGTACACCGCGCCGTAAACGATCGTCGGGATAAGCCCCGAAAGCATTGCTTTGAAGCTCATTTTTTCATCCGCTTCAAAAACGGTGCAGGTGAGGATCGCGATCAGCGGAGTGATCAGGTGCAGGAAAAAGCAGTTGCCCGAGATCATCATCCTGAAGGAATAGATCGTGCTGAGGAAAAAGCAGGCGGTGATCATCGTCAGCGTAACGGAAACGGTGCTCATGAATTTCAACGTTCTGACGGCCTTCGGGACCTCCGTGTTCATATTCCGGAGCTTTTTGACGTTGAACACGAGCATCACCGCGGACATGATCGCCGCAAGGATATTCGAGTCAACGGTAAAATAGCGGAAGCAGGTCGCTTTCTGCACCGCCATGTTTCCGTCGCCGGTGCCGGTGAAAAACTGCGAAACGGCGTAAATCGTGAAGCCTACAATCAGCAGATTGATAATGAGCGAAACAGAATTGAATATTTTTTTCCGTGTGTCCATATTTTTCCCCTTTTTGATGTTTTTTTCATTATAATTCCATTCTGATCGGGAATCAAGGGCAAAAAAGACATGAATATTATTCTGTTTTATTTCCGGTGTTGCAAAAAAACGGAAAACCAAGTATAATAAAATAAATATATTAAGTGAGGTATGCGAAAATGAAAAAACGGATCATCGGCATTTTATTATCCGTGCTGCTTGTGCTGAGTGCGGCGCCCGTCGGGGCTTTCGCTGCTGACGAAAGAGTTACGGTCACCTACATCGACGAAAACGGTATGGAACGGGAAGCCGAAAACTGCATCAGGATGGGCAGTTCTTTTGCCGTGGAGGATTATTCGTTTGAAGCGGGCGAATGGTACGTGGTCAACGGTTCGTTCAGGGTCACCGGCCGCATCGAGAACCATGCGCCGGCGGAGGATCCAGCGCACCTGATCCTCGGTTACGCAAGCGGTCTTCACGCAGAACAGGGTATCCACAATCCCGAGGGAAAAGGTCTCGTCATTTATACCCACAGCGAGACGGTGCCGGGTTACCTTGAAGCAACGGCGGCAGGCGACTATAACGCCGACGCCGCGATCGGCGGCAATGCGGCCGAGGCGAAAAAGAGCGGCGACCTTATCATAAACGGCGGTATCATCACCGCGACCGGCGGCGTGAACGGCGGCGCGGGCATCGG
>JAZLHN010000191.1:0-3109 GCA_045616815.1 Acutalibacteraceae bacterium | reverse complement strand
CTTGAAACTATTCACTTGTTCGACAACATTAAGAGCGATATATTGCTTTAGTTGCTCCCGTTTGTACCTGCTTTTATATAAACGGGTACGGGCGAAGCCCGTCCACATCTCAACTTTCAACTCTCAACTTTCAACTCTCGGTAGTTTAGCGGCGAAGCCGCTAAACTGCAATTTACCGTTCTTTTATTTCCTTCGCACAAAGCAAATATCTTTTTTCTTGACAAGTGACCAAATGGTCACTATAATATAAGAGAACCGGAAACGGTTACGAAAAAGACGGGGAAAAGTATGGAAAATACAAAAGAGAAAATCTTAGACGCCGCGCTCGTCAGCTTTGCCGAAAACGGCTACAAGGGCACCAATCTGCGCGACCTTGCCGCATCGTTGGGGCTTAGCAAATCGGCGCTGTACAAGCATTATCAGAGCAAAGAGGATATCTGGAACACTCTGTTCGACGACATGGAGGCGTATTACACCGCGCGCTTCGGCTCACCCGACAATATGCCGCCCGTGCCCGCCTCCTGCGACGAGCTGATAAAAACGACGATTGGGATGCTGGATTTCACCATGCACGACGAAAGAATCATCCTCACGCGCAGGCTGCTTCTCATCGAGCAGTTTCACGATGAGCGCGCGCGGCAGTTCGCCACGCTCCACTTCCTGACGAGCACGAAAGAAATATTCACGCACATTTTTTCACAGATGATGCAGAACGGCGTCCTGAAACCGGACGATCCGGAAACGCTCGCTTTCGCCTACACGGCACCCATATCGGCGCTCGTTCAGCAGAGAGACCGCGAGCCCGATAAGGAACCGGAGCTCCTCGGGCAGATCGAGGCTTTCGTGCGGCATTTTATCAAAACATACAAAGCCTGAAAGGAAACCCCATGAAATTTGAAACGGAAAGGCTCATCCTGCGCCCGTGGGAAGAAACGGATGCGGAGGCTTTATTTGATTACGCGAAGGACGAGCGTATCGGTCCCGTGACGGGCTGGCTCCCGCACACGAGCGAGGAAAACAGCAGAGAGATCATAAAAAACGTATTGTCCGTGCCGGAAAATTACGCCGTTTGTCTGAAAGAGGACGACCGTGCTGTCGGCTGTATCGGCCTGAGCCGCGGCAAAGACAGCAATCTTTCCCTGCCGGAGGACGAGGGAGAGCTCGGATTCTGGATCGGCGTGCCGTTCTGGGGACGAGGACTGATTCCCGAGGCGGTAAGGGAACTGACACGTCACGCTTTCGACGATTTAGGCTTAAAAAAGCTGTGGTGCGGCTATTTCGACGGCAACGAAAAATCAAAGCGCTGTCAGGAGAAATGCGGCTTTACCTATCATCACACAAAAAAGGACATCTACTGGAAAGCGCTGGATAAAACGCTCACCGAACACGTTACACTGCTTACCAAGGAAACATGGAAAAATAATCATTCGTAATATATAACGCCGAAAGGAGGTTTTTGCCATGACAAAAAAAACGTTAAGGATCATCGCTGCGGTCATGCTCGTTATTGCCGCCGCGTTCATCGTCTTTGCTCTTACCCATCCGAACGCGGCCTTCCCGTGGAGCAATACGGTGTCTTATATCCTCTACGGCGTATATGCCGCCATAATGATCGTCTTATTCATCGCCCCGGTCAAAAAACGGTGATTCGGTCGAAAAGGCCTTATCATAAAATATTATATTTTCAGGAGAGTGCTTTTTGAAAAAGTACAACACAACGGAGTCGGCGGACTGACCGGGAGGTCGGCGCGGACTTGACCTCCCATCGAAAGATAATTGAAGTCAACAATTTTCAGGAGGAAAAACAATGAATAAAAATGACGTACTCATTCGTTCGGAAAAAACCGAAGACTACAGAGAAACCGAAAATCTCGTCCGGGAGGCATTCTGGAACGTTTACCGTCCGGGGTGCAGCGAACACTTCGTTCTGCACGTATTAAGGGACGATCCCGCGTTCGTAAAAGAACTGGACTTCGTTATGGAATACGACGGACAAGTCGTCGGGCAGAACATGTTCATGAAAACGATCATCGAAGCCGACGACGGCGAAGTCGTTCCCATTCTCACGATGGGGCCGATCTGTGTTGCCCCCGCGCTCAAACGGAAGGGCTACGGTAAACGCCTGCTCGACTTTTCGCTCGAAAAAGCCGCCGGAATGGGCTTCGGCGCCGTGCTGTTCGAGGGCAATATCGCCTTTTACGGCAAAAGCGGTTTCGACTACGCGAGTAAATTCGGCATCCGTTACCACGATCTGCCGGAGGGCGCGGACGCTTCGTTCTTTCTCTGCAAAGAGTTGATCCCGGGGTATCTAAAAGGCATCACGGGCGTGTATCAGACGCCCGCGGGCTATTACGTCGACGATAACGACGTGGAGGAATTCGACAAAACCTTCCCCGCCAAGGTGAAGCTGAAACTGCCCGGACAGCTCTTCTGAACGAAAGACCGCCGCTTGTAAAGGCGGCAAAAAAGGGCGGGGACCCTCATGCGGCTCCCTGCCCGATTTCATCTGAAAAAACACAAAAGGAGAAACGATATGGAATCCATCTGCGGCGCGAATTGCTGTGAATGCACTTTCAAAGAGGGATGTAAAGGCTGTACCGAAACCTGCGGCAAACCTTTCGGCGGACGCTGTGTCGCCGCGGAGTATATCCGGGTGGGCGGCAAAGAGGCGTACACAGCTTTTAAGGAAAAGCTGAAAGATGAAGTCAATGCCCTGCTGGCAAGCCTCGATATTCCTCCGACGGACGCGCTTTACGAGCTGCCCGGTCATTTCGTGAATCTTGCCTATCCCCTGCCGTCCGGCGAAAACGTACAATTTCTCGACGATAAAAAAATATACCTCGGCGCGCAGATCGAAGTTGCGGGGCTCGGCGTATGCTGCGGCGTGGTCGCCGACACGGACTTCATCCTTGTGTGCAGCTATTCCGTGAACGGCAGCGAACCTGAGCTCATTGCGTACAGGAAGCGATAAATTTTTGTTTGAAGCGCACAGCGCTTCAAACAAAAAAAGAGTTGAGAGTTGAAAGTTGAGAGTTGAGATAAGGAAATCGCTTACGCGATTTGATTCTACCACTTGAAACTGTTCACTTGTTCAACAACATTAAGAACG
>JAZLHN010000190.1:0-7103 GCA_045616815.1 Acutalibacteraceae bacterium | reverse complement strand
ACCTCCGTAAGAATTCGGAACGATAAATCGCAGTTTAGCGGCTTAGCCGCTAAACTGCCGAGAGTTGAAAGTTGAGAGTTGAAAGTTGAGATGTGGACGGGCTTCGCCCGTACCCGTTTATATAAAAGCAGGTACAAACGGGAGCAACTAAAGCAATATATCGCTCTTAATATTGTCGAACAAGTGAATAGTTTCAAGTGATAGAATCAAATCGCGTAAGCGATTTCCTTATCTCAACTCTCAACTTTTAACTCTCAACTCTTTTTTTGTTTGAACGCCGGAGGCGTTCAAACAAAAATTTATCGCTCTTTCCATCCTTAAGTATAGCAAAGCGGAAAATGCATCGCCATTTTTCCGGCTTACATTTTCCGCTGTAAATCTTACGTTTTTGTAAGGAACTTTTCATTCCCCGACTTCTTTCTGCGTCAGGTCGAGCATGATCGCCGTACCGAGCCCCGGTTCGGACTGCGCCGAGAGTTCGATGCCGAGGTTTTTGCAGATCCGTTTGCACAGGTAAAGCCCTATGCCGCTCGCAGACTTGTCCGCACGGCCGTTTATGCCGGTGTAGCCCTTTTCGAAGATCCGCGGCAGATCGTCGGGGGCGATGCCGATGCCGGTATCGGCGATGCAGAGGGTGTTCGGCTCGGTCATGTATATTTTTACGCTTCCGCCCTCGCCGGTGTATTTCACGGCGTTGGAGAGGAGCTGCTCGAGTACGAACGAAAACCATTTTTCGTCCGTCACGTAAGAAAAGGACGTCGGCTCGTATTCGAGCTTTATTTTTTTGCCGATAAAATCGGGGGCGAATTTCTTTACCGATTGGCGGATGAGCGGGTCAAGCTCCGTTTTTTTGAAAACGTAGTCGGTGGAGGGGGAGTCGAGCCGCAGGAAAGCCAGTACCATTTCCACGTACTGCTCTATGCGGGCAAGATCGGAGGAGAGCTTGCGCGATACGGGCGAATCCTCGTTCTGCAGGGTGAGTTTCATCGAGGCGATCGGCGTTTTGATCTGATGCGCCCACACGCTGTAATATTCGGTCATGTCGCGGTATTTCGCCGTGAGCGCCGCCTCTTCCGAAATATTCTGCTGTTTCAGCGAAAGCACGAGCTCCTGTAAACTTTTCTCATGGAGCGTTTCCGGGGCGGGAAGCGACTCGATGAGCGCGGCGGTGAGCTTTTTTACGTCCTCGTAGGTATCGTGCTTCTTTTTGAACGACTGAAAATCACGCAGCGCGAAAACGCCGCCCGCGAGAAGACACAGCGCGCACGGGTAGATCACCGCTTCCGTCGGCAGACGGTAGAGCAAAAAGGAAAACGCGAAGACGAGCGCGAACAGCAGAAAAAGAAAGAGCGTTTTCCGTTTTGTTTTCAGCCAGGAGAAAAACAGTTTCATAGAATAATATATCCGACTCCGAATTTTGTTGTGATGAATTCTTCGAGTCCCGCGCCGTCCAGTTTTTTGCGCAGGCGGTTCACGTTCACGGTGAGCGTGTTCTCATCCACGAACGAGTCCGTTTCCCACAGCCTTTCCATGAGCTTTTCGCGGCTCACGACCTTTCCCTTGTTTTCCATGAGGCATAAGAGGATGCGGTATTCGTTTTTGGTGAGCTCCGTTTTTTCGCCGTTTACGGTAAGGGTGTTGTCGCCGGTGTTCAGAAACGCCCCGCGGTGCGAAAGCACGGGAGCGGAGGCGGCGAAATCGTAGCTGCGGCGTAAAAGCGCCTGCAGCTTCGCCATGAGCACGTTCCCGTCAAAGGGCTTCGCGATGAAATCGTCCGCGCCCATGTTGATCGCCATCACGATGTTCATGTTGTCGGAGGCGGAGGAGAGAAAAATGACGGGCACGTTGGAGAGCTTGCGTATTTCCGAGCACCAGTGGTAGCCGTTGAAAAACGGCAGACCGATGTCCATCAGCACGATATGCGGGGCGAACGAAACGAATTCTTCCGTCACCTTCCGGAAATCGGAGCATACGCGCGCTTCGAAGCCCCAGTTTTCGGCAAGCGTGCGAATGCCGTCCGCTATACCGCCGTCATCCTCTACGATAAAAAGCTTATACATTTTTTTCTTCTTTCCAATATTGTGAGCCGTCGCGTTTCCGGGAGAGGAAGCGGTGATCGATCAGCTCCCGCCGGATGAGTTCGACGTCGCCGAAGGTGATCGCGGCGTCGATGATCGCGTTGATCTCTTTTTCGGTATAGGTTCTTCCCGCCTCGAACTTATCGGCAAGGCGGGATAATATTTCCTGCCGGACGGGCTGTTTTTTCGGGCACGCCGTCAATCGGCCGTCCGGATCAAAAAAGCCGTCCGCTTTGTTTTTTATTTCTTCGGGAGTCATCCGGTTTTCCGTCCTTTCCGTATTTTATGGATAACAAGGATCACCAGAAGGATGATCACGGCGTACATCAGCAGCGTTTTGGCAACCGTGAAGACACAGCCCGCGTGCGCCGCGGCGGCGGAGAAATCCGTTGTCAGCATGACGATGCTGCCTATATTTTCCGCGTAATCGCAGAGCATGAGCGCGGCGGGCAGGATGAGCAGTCCGTTTTTACAGGGCGACAGCTTATTCAGCGCGAGCATGAAGAACGCGCCGTAGGCAACGGGATAGAAGAAATCGAGCGGGAGCTGACGGTGCAGGAAGGTATCGAGCCCTTCCGCCGAGAGCAGCCTTACGAATTCCTTTGCCGTGTCGTAGGTATAGCCGAACGACTGCATGTCGAACATCCGTATACCGTTCGTCGTTTGCTCGATAAGCGGGATGAGATACAGGTTCATCACGCCGCAGATGCCGAGCGTCGCTATTCCCGAAAGGATCAGCAAAACGGTTTTCGTCTTTTCCGATCTCACTTTATTTTCATCCCTTTCAGATAGGCTTTCTGCTCGTCGGTGATGCGGTAGCTCTCGATCGCCTTCTGTATGGTCTTGTTGTGCACCCATACGCTCAGGCGTTTTTCCTCGATATAGCTTATCGTATCGTCCCACTGCTTCGCCAAAGCGGTGGCGAAAAACCACGCGAGCATCATGTTGACGTAGTATTCTTCGCTTTGTATCGCGGTGAGCTTTTCAAGATATTCCGGGCGGAAATCCTCGTCGAGAAAATGCGACATCAGCATTTCGATGCCGAAGCGCACGGTATAGGTCTCATTTGAAGCGAGCCAGCGGTCGATGTCCATTATCAGCATATCGCGGTTTTTCTTAAAAGCCTTCGGGCTCAGAAGATCGCAGGTCGCCCAGTTATCGACGTAAGGCAGGATGGCGTCGACGTATTCAACGCTTTTTTCGTAGTTTTTACATTCGCTGATGATGAAGCCGTGCAGATTGTTTTCGTCGTAGTATCTGTGCGGGATATCCTGCAGAAAAATTTCGATATCCGGGTCCTTTGCCAGTTCTTTGGCAAATTTGCGGAGCAGGGGCGTCCTCACGCCGAGCACGCGGTCTTCGGTCACGCCCGGCATGAGCTTTAATTGAAACAAACGGTATTCTTCATCGGAAAGCTCCCGTAATTTTTCGGTGATCTCTTTCGGTGTCATATAATTCTCCCCCCGTTATGCGTTAATTATGAATTATGCATTATGCATTATGAATTTCGGATAAATCCGAATTACAGCCACGCGAATTTTTCCGCGCCCCTGGTCAGGATATTTTTTCGCATGAGGAGGGCTGCGGCGAACAGAATTACGGCAAACAGCAGACAGATGACCGCCGGAGGCAGGATGACGTTTCCGAACCAGCAGGCGGCGGCAAACAGCACGTTCACGCCGAAGCCGGCGAGCATGGAGAAAAGCACGCTCATATTCTGCTTGACGGGCACGTTTTCGTTCGTCCACACGAGATTGGGCTTCGCGAGGTCGAGGATGAGCCCGAGGTCGGCGTTGAAAAGAATGAAAGCGGCGATGAACGCGGCGCAGGCGCACGCTTCAAGGATGCTTATTTTCAGCGCGATGCAAAGAAGCGCGAGACTGACGAGCGCCGGAACGATATTCAGCAGCACGTGCATCCGTTCCTTGGCTTTGAGCACGTCGGCGGCGGCAACGGGCAGGCTCTGCAGGATCCATAAGTTTTTGCCCTCTAACGATACCGACGGAGCGGTGAATTGATTCATCGAAAGGATCATGCACAGCACCATGGCGGCGGCGCACGCCGTGAGCGAAGAGAGCGCGGGCATCTCATCAAAGAACATGGAGAGCAAGCCCCGCAGATAGTCGGCTTTTACCACGGCGGCGATGGAAGCGGCGAGCATGATGAGGATGCCTAACCCGCAGTTCATCATATAGGTCGCGCTCGAAGAAAGGTGCTTCAATTCTCTTTTCAGAAGCGCAAAGGATACGCCCGAGGACTTCGAGAGAAGATCCTTTTCTTTCAGCGCGGCCTTTTTTCCGGCGCCCGTATCGGTGGCGATCCCGATGAAGGTTTTGGAAAGTACGAGATAGGTGAGCGCGAAAACGGCGGCGGCAATCGCGATGAAAATAAGCATCGACTTTATATCGCCCGCGCCCGCCAGACCGAAAACGTAGAGCGGATAGGCATACCCCTTTACCTTGTCGCCGATGAGGCCGGGATCCATCGCCACGGTCTGCAAAAAGGTGTTGAGCCGGAAATAAAAGACGTAATAGGCGGTAAGAAATACCAAAGAAGCGAGCACGGTGACGAACGCCTTGCCTTTGATACGCTTGGAGATCTGTGCCACGCCGTAGCCTAAGATGCAGGTGAGTACCACTACGATAACGCCCACAAGGAACAGGAGCAGGAGCGGGAAGAGAATTTTTGTGAAGTTCAGTTCTGACTTGATCCAGTAAACGATGACGGCGGGCAGGAAAACGATGGCCTCATAGATAAAGCCCATGAGATAAACGCTGATCATCCTTACGAACAGGATGGCGGAGGGAGTGACGGGGAGGGAAAGCAGCAGTTCGTTGTCCTTTGCGAGATAAAGGGAAGCGAACGAATTGAACACGTCGCCGAATACGCCGAGCAGGAGAGCGATCATCCCCATCATGGCGAAATAGAGCCAGTCGAGCCCCGCGGGCAGAAAGGCGTCGGCAAGGGCCAGCGCGATGCTGACAAAGGCGAAGCCGAGCGAAGCAAAGATGAACACGAACAGCACGATGAAGCCTACAAGGGAGCTGCCGGTGCGCATTTTGCCGGTCTTTTTATCTTTCAGCCACATCGAAGCGAATTCGAGCATCTGCTTTTTAAGTAGTGCCTTAAGCATTCTCTTCGCCTCCGTTTTCGTCGGAAAGCTCCAAAAAGACGTCCTCGAGGCTCTCGTCGCCCTTTACCTCTTCCACGGTGCCGCATTTCACGAGCCTGCCGTCCTTGATGATGGCCACCTTGTCGCAGAGCTTTTCCGCGACCTCCAAAACGTGGGTGGAGAAGAAGATGGCGCCGCCCTTATCGCAAAGCTCGCGCATGAGTCCTTTTAAGATATGCGCCGCCTTGGGGTCGAGACCGACGAAGGGTTCGTCCATGATGATGAGCTTCGGATCATGGATGAGCGCGGAAATGACGGCGAGCTTCTGCTTCATGCCGTGCGAATAGGAGGATATGGAGCCGCCGAGGTCTTTTTTGATCTCTAAGGCTTCGGCGTAGTCGCTGATCCGCTGCGCACGCACGTCGGTGGGCACGCCGAAGATATCGCCGATGAAATTCAGATACTGGATGCCGGTCATGAATTCGTAGAGATCGGGATTATCGGGGATGTAGGCAAGCTTTTTCTTGCAGGCGATGGGATCGTCCTTTATCGAAACGCCGCCGATGGTGATTTCGCCGCTGTCGAACCGCAGGATGCCTACAGCGGATTTGAGCGTGGTCGTTTTGCCCGCGCCGTTGTGACCGATGAATCCGTAAATTTCACCGGGCGCGATGTGAAGAGAAAGGTCGTCCACCGCCTTTTTCTCTCCGTAGGTTTTGGTAAGATGAGATATGTTGAGCATGATGATACCCCCTGATCAAAGACGTATTTTAGTTTTGGATTCGATATCCGGAGTGTCGGGATGGATGCCCGTCATTTTTTTCGCTTCTTCGCTGCCTTTTTTTACGGGAAAGCGCTGTGTGTATTCCGTGCTGCCGTTTTTCAGAAGAATAAGCTGCCCCGCGAAGCACGAGCCGAGAAAACCGGCGATCTCCTGTTCCGTGAACCGGCACCGGTCGTTTACGATCATCGAGCATATCCCGTAGGACTGAAGCCACAGCGCCTTGAACAGATTTTCGGCTTCCTCATAGCCGATATGATAATTCATTTCGATGAAGGCGATATCGGAAGCGAAGTTTCGTATCCGCTGCCGCATCAACTCGCCGAACGGCGTTTCCTCGCCGCCGCTCATGAAAAGGAGACGGAAAAGATGCGGCTCGTCCTGCGCGAATTTTATCATCTGCATCCCGCGCATTTTGAAGGCGGGCACGTATTCGTCGGAAACGGAAAGATATTCTTCAAAAAGCAGCCGCGCTTTTTCCGCGATGCATTTGTTAAGATCCTCCATGCCGATAAAGAACGTAAAGATCGGACGGGAGGAGCAGCCGAGCGCGTCGCCCACGTCCCGCGCCTTCACGGCGTCGATGCCGTTTTTTCGCGCGATATCGAACGCGGCGTTCAATATTTCTTCTTTGTCGAATTTCGGTTTCGGCGGCATTTTCTTTCCCCCTTTATAACAAAACAACTGTTGTGCAACAATCGTTGCATATTATAGCACGTCTTTTTTTCGCTGTCAATCCGGCATGAAATAAATAATTCGGAAGAAACGTGATCTTTTCAAAGCGGAACGATAAATTTTTGTTTGAAGGGCTTCCGCGGAGGCACTTATCGTAGGGTGCGTCGCCCTCGACGCACCGCATGGGAGCGTGCGGAGCACCACGAAATATAAGTTTCTTTTGTTTTGTTTGGTTGTTAACAAGCCGTGCAATTACAACGAATTTGAGCAATCGGTTTTTTGTTTTTTCCGTTGCCCCCCGGGCGCTCCCATGCGGTTCGCCGAGGGCGCCGAACCCTCCCCGCTCCCGCGACAGCCTCCGCCGCTGACCTGCCATTTACCGCTTTTTTTTCACAACAAAAAAAAGCCCTGCGAAAGCAGAGCACTTTTTTCATGCGCATGTTTTGATGATGGAAAA
>JAZLHN010000189.1:0-6592 GCA_045616815.1 Acutalibacteraceae bacterium | reverse complement strand
TTTTTATCTATCGAAGAGTTCCGCTTCGAGCATGGCGCAGAGAGCGTGATACACGGGAAGCGTGTATTCCTGCACTTCAAACGGCGTTCCCGCGGGGAGCTTGACCGTTACGTCGGCAAGAGCGGAGAGTTTGCTGTCTTTCATGCCCGTGACCGCCAGCGTTTTTATGCCCTTTGCCTTGGCCGTTTTTGCGGCGTTCACAACGTTTTTCGAGTTGCCGGAGGTGCTCAATGCGATCAGCACGTCGTTTGCGGAGGAAGCGTACGCCCACACCTGCTGTGCGAAGACGAGAGAAGCGTCGATATCGTTGGCGAACGCCGAAATGAGCCCGGACTGACTTACAAGGGATATGGCCCGGATCGCTCCCTGCAGCTTCCCGGCGATTTCTTTACCGGCTTCAACGTCCGTGAAGGCGGCTTTTTCTGTTTCGGAGAGCGGCCGCATAAGGTTGAAGCCCTTCATGAGCTCTCCCACGATGTGCTCGCTGTCGGCGGCGGAGCCGCCGTTGCCGCACGCCATGATCAGCGCGTTATTTTTTGCTGCGTTCAGCAGCAGGAAATATGCTTTTTCGATCTCCTCCCGGCAGGGAAGAAGAGCGGGATAAGAGTTGAACAGTGTGTCGAGAATATTCTGAGCAGTCATCGTTTGTCTCCTTTACATTACGAGTCCGAGTGCGGCGAAATCGCCGATGTGTTCGCCGAGGGCGGCGGGAAGCACCCGGCAGGTTTTGGCGGATACGGGGAGCGCTTCGCTGCGGATGATCCGCGATACCGTGTCGGCGAAGAAATCCTCGTTCCTTGCGAAAATGCTGCCGATGACGATCGCTTCCGGATTCAGTATATCCACGAAGATGGCGAGCGCCTGCCCGAGGCGTTCGGCACATTCCTTATAAACGCTTTTGGCAACGCCGTCGCCCGCGATGGCGGCTTCGGCGATCGTTTTGGCTGAAAGGTCGTTTTCAGCCAGTATGGAGTTTATGCCGTCGTCCTTCGCCTTCGTCAGCATGATCCTGCCGAGATCGGCGATACCGCCGCCCGAGCAGAAGCCCTCGAAAGAGCCTTTTTTGCCGTAACCGAGGGGCCCGTCGGAGGCAAGACGGATATGCCCCACCTCTCCGGCAAGGTCGTTCGTGCCGGAATAGAGCTGGCCGTTGAGGATCAGCCCCGCGCCCATGCCGGTGCCGAAGGTCAGAAACATCATGTTTTTCGTTCCTCTGCCCGCGCCGAATTTCCACTCTGCCACCGCACAGGCGTTGGCGTCGTTCTGCAGTACGGTGTGCACGCCGAAGCGGTCCTCAAACATTTTTACGATCGGTACGTTATCCCAATCCGGAAGATTCGGCGGGCAGTTTATTGTGCCGTTTTCGGAGTCGAGTGGCCCTCCGCAGCTGATGCCGATGCCTTTTATCTCTGCCGACGGGTCTGTTACTCCGTTTTCTTTCAATAATTCCTCCGCTGTTGAAAGAAGCTCCGATACGACGGCGCGCCAGCCGCGTTCCACGTTCGTTGCGAATTTCTTCTTGGCGATGATCGTATCCTCCGCCTTTTCGCTTACCGCGTCTTTGCCGAGGATCACGGCGCATTTCGTGCCGCCTATGTCGATCCCGAGCGTATACATCAACAATCCTCCTTTAACGGAAGGATACCGCCGATGTCTCTGATCCGTCCGTCGAATAATTCGATCGCCTCCACGCCGTTTTCTCGCAGGAAGGCTTTTATTTTTTCTCCGTCGCGGTGATAGCGGAGACTGCCGTTGACCGCGAGGTGGGTGGGGGAGAGCTTTCCGGCCGCACCGCCGAAAAAGCCTGTATGCTTTTCGCTCAGCTCCACGTCTCCGGCGGAGATGAGCAGTACGCGCATACCGTTTTCACGCAGAGCTTTCGCCGCGCCTTCGTCTTCGGTGATGAATGCGTTTTCCGACACGATGCACAGTGAGCATTTTGCATAGCCCTGTTTTATATATACTTTTCTTTTATTATTTATACAATCTAATAACGTTTTATCCGTATGATCGAAATTGGCGATCGCGCAGTTCTCCGTGAGTGCCGCGTTCAGCGCGATATCGCCGGGGTATTTCCCGGTCAGCGGAACGGAAAGTTTAACCGTGAAGCCGCGCGTTTCCAATTCCTTTTGCAGCTTGTCCTGCCCCGGTGCGAGAACACATACGCCGTTTCCCGCGTAACAGCAGAGCATATCGGCATGCTCGGATACCTCTTCGTCAAGCACTGCGTTTTTGGCGGGACAAAGCGCGGTCACGCCGAGCGCTTCCAGTGCCTTTACGGTCTTTTTTTCATTTTTAACGAGAACGAGCCCGACGTTACGATCAGGCAGGTTCGGAATTCGTATATCAGTCTGCATTTTTGAATCTTCTCCACGGCTTCATGGCGGTGAAGCAGAGGATGATGCCGATACAGGCGATCACGCACCACGAAACGACGCAGGCGTTCCAGCCGAAGTTTTCGGAGATCGCGCCGAAACCGACGAGTGCGGCGGCGGAGCCGACGTAGGTAAGAGAATTGATGATGCCGGACATGGTGGATACCATACCGTACTTTTCAAACTGCGCGGGAACGATGCAGATAAGGAAGAAGTTGATCGCGTGCATACATCCCACGACGAGAGCGGAAACGATGAGGGTGATCCACTGATTCTGGAGCTTGAACGTACCGTAGGTGAGGATCACACAGCATACCGCGGCAATGACGAAGGTGATGCCCGCGCCTTTTACCTCGTCCTTGACGAACTTCTTGTTGATGATGCCGATCGCTTTCAGACTGATGACGCTGAAGATCGGTATCGCCACCGAAAGAAGAATGGCGTGTTCGCTGTCGATATTGAATGTTTCTTTGATAAAGGAGGGGACCCAGTCGGTGATGCCGTCTCTGAGCATACCTTGTGCCACGATCGCCACGGCGATGAGGATAAAGCCGGAGGAGAGCAGCATTTTTGCGGTGATGCCTCCAGAGGTCTTTTCTTTAGCTGTTTTTTCTTTTTTCTCCGCGAACAGCGGATTCTCCGCGTTTATCTTGCGGAAACCGAAGATCCACGCCGCGAGAATGAGACCGCAGATGAGAGCGGAGGAGAAGAACGTATATTTCCACGTGAAGAATTTGAGCCAGATGAGCGAGGACGTGATGTAAAGAAGCACCGTGCCGAGGTTGCCCGCGACGTTTACGTTCGAGCATACGTCGTTATATTCGTCCTTGTTCATCGTAGCCGCCATGATGCGTACGAGAGGCGGCCAGAGCATGCTCTGAGCGAAGCCGTTGACGAGCCATACGATCTCGCGCATGAGCATATTCGGACAGAACGGCATGAGCAGATTGCACACCATCGTGGAGCCGAGTCCGCAGAGGATGATGTTCTGCGGCTTGAACTTATCACCGAGGATACCGCTGATGATCTGTCCTCCGCCGTAGGAGATCAGCGCGAGCGTTTCCACGAAGCCGGCCTGCGTTTTGGTGATGCCCTCGGCGGCGATGACCGCCTGCAGCACTACGCCGTAGTCCTTACGCGTTAAATAACTGGCAAAATAGATAAGCGGACAAAGCACCGCTAATATTTTGACCGTTGTACTTTTTTTCTGTTTTATCTCTGTATTTGACATAATAAAAATCCTGAATTCTGAAAACTTGATCCTATTTTCTGCCTGTGGAGCCGAAGCCGCCTTCACCTCTTGCGGTGTCGCTCAGCTCTTCCGCCTCGGTGAAATCGGCTTTCAGAAACGGTGCGATCACGAGCTGTGCCACTCTTTCGCCCGCTTCTACGGTCTGTACCTTATCGGAATGGTTGAACAGAGAAACTCGGACCTCTCCGCGGTAGTCCGCGTCGATCACACCGACCTTATTTGCCGGGGCGAGTCCTTTTTTTGCAGGGAGTCCGCTGCGCGCGTAGATAAAGCCGCCGAAGCCCTCCGGAATCTCGATCGCAAGCCCCGTATGGACGAGATGCGTTTCCCCGGGCTCAACGGTGAATTCCGGTTCGTCGGAATACAGATCGGCGCCCGCCGAGAATACGGAACCGTAGGTGGGGAGCTTGGCCGTGGGAGTAAGTTTCTTTATTTTTACTTCCATATTTTCCTCTTATTTAACAAATTCCTTATATATAGCTTCGATGGTCTTCTGATAATTCTTTTCATCCACCGCCACGATGATATTGATCTCGCTCGAGCCCTGGTCGATCATGCGGATGTTGATATGGGCGTTCGCGAGCGCGGTGAATATTCTTGCCGCGGTGCCCTCGTTGCTCACCATGCCTCTGCCGACCACGGCAATGAGGGCGAGGTTTTCCACGAGGGTGATGGAATCGGGATTGACCTTCTTTACCATTTCGGCGGTGATGGCGCCCTTGAATTCTTCGAGAGCGCTGGCGGAAACGAGCACGCTCATGGTGTCGATGCCGGAGGGAAGATGCTCAAAGGAGAGACCGTAGTTCTCGATGACCTCGAGCACTTTTCTGCCGAAGCCGACCTCCGCGTTCATCTTGTCCTTTTCCACGTGGATCGCCGTAAAGCCTTTTTTGCCGGCGATACCGGTGATCACGGTGTCGGTCGTATTGGTCGAAGCCTTGGGTACGATCATGGTGCCGGGAGCCGACGGATCGTTGGTGTTGCGTATATTGATCGGGATCTGCGCCTTGCGTACCGGGAAGATCGCCTCGTCGTGCATGACGGTCGCGCCCATGTAGGCGAGCTCGCGGAGCTCACGGTAGGTGATCTCGGGGATCGGTCTGGGATCGTTGATGCATCTGGGATCCGCCATGAGCATACCGGAAACGTCCGTCCAGTTCTCGTAAATATCGGCTTTGACGGCGGAGGCAACGATCGCGCCGGTTATATCCGAGCCGCCGCGTGAAAACGTCTTGATCGTGCCGTTGGGAAGGATGCCGTAAAAACCGGGGATCACGGCGTACTCGTGGAATTCGAGAAGCTTTCCGAGTTCCTTGTTCGTTTTATCGAGATCAAGGACGCCGTTTTCATCAAAATAGATACCGTCCTCGGCGTCAATGAAAGGGAAGTCGAGATATTTCGCCAGAAGCTTGGAGTTGAGATATTCTCCGCGGCTGGCTATATAATCGCTGCCCGCGTGATGAAGGATAGCTGTCTTGATGCCGGCAAAATCCGCTTCGAGTGAAAAATCGAGATCCAGATCGTGAATGATCTCTCTGTAGCGGTTCGCGATCTTTTCGAATGTTTCGTCTATGCTTCTCTTCTCACCCGCGAGACGGAAGCACTGCAGCAGCAGATCGGTGACCTTCTCATCGTGCGAATTGCGTTTACCCGGAGCGGACGCTACCACGTATCTGCGGTTCGCTTCTCCTTTTATGATGGCCGCTACCTTGCGGAACTGTTCGGCGCTTGCAAGAGACGAGCCGCCGAATTTTACTACCTTGATCATGCCGTTTTCCCCCTGAAAAAAATATTGCACTCTATTATATTTGCTTTATAAAGAAAATACAACAGTTTTTTTGAAATATTACGAAAAAAAAGAAAATTTCCTCTTGACAAAAGCATTTAAATCAATTATAGTATTAAACTGCAATAATAATGGATACGAATATCCTTTCGTTTTCGGACGTCGCCGTGTCCACGGCTTCACGGCTCCGGAAAAGCAAAGAATACCCTGCGCTTTCCATAGTCTCAGATTTATTATGCGGATAAAAAAAGATCGGAGTGAATCGTTTTTATGGTGAAAACTAAACCCGTAAAAGTCGGCAGAAAGACCAGACTGAGTTTTTCCAAGATCAATGAGGTAATGGATATGCCCAACCTCATCGAGGTACAGAAAAACTCTTATCAGTGGTTCCTTGATACCGGCCTCAGAGACGTGCTCAAGGACGTCAACAAGATCACCGACTATACCGGTAATCTCGTACTTGACTTCATTGACTACCGTATTGATCCCACGCCCAACTATTCCGTGAAGGAATGTAAGGAACGGGACGCTACGTACAGCGCTACTCTGAGAGTGACCGCCCGCCTTCTCAACAAAGAGACCGGCGAGATCAAAACAAGTGAAGTGTATATGGGCGATTTCCCGCTCATGACCGACAGCGGTACGTTCATCATCAACGGCGCCGAACGCGTTATCATTTCCCAGCTCGTCCGTTCTCCCGGCGTGTATTTCGATATGAGCCGCGATAAGATCGGTAAGAAGCTGTTTACCACGCAGGTCATCCCTAACAGAGGTGCCTGGCTTGAATACGAGACCGATCCCGCCAATGTATTTTACGTAAGAATAGATAAAAACAGAAAGCTCCCTATCACTACTTTCATCAGAGCGCTGGGGTTAAGCAGCAACGAAGAGATCAGCGAGTTTTTCGGTTACGATGAGAGGATCACCGCCACTCTTGAAAAGGATACCTCCCAGAATACCGCGGAAGCTCTTCTTGAGGTCTATAAAAAACTCCGTCCCGGCGAGCCGCCTACGCTCGAGACAGCGCAGTCTCATCTGAACGGACTTTTCTTCGACGACCGCCGCTACGACCTTTCCCGCGTGGGCAGATATAAATACAATAAAAAGCTCGGCATTGCCGACAGACTCCGCAACCACGTTCTTGCCGAGGCGGTAGCCGATCCCACCACCGGCGAGATT
>JAZLHN010000188.1:0-5093 GCA_045616815.1 Acutalibacteraceae bacterium | reverse complement strand
CGAGAGTTGAAAGTTGAGAGTTGAAAGTTGAGATGTGGACGGGCTTCGCCCGTACCCGTTTATATAAAAGCAGGTACAAACGGGAGCAACTATAACAATATATCGTTCTTAATGTTGTTGAACAAGTGAAAAGTTTCAAGTAATAGAATCAAATCGCGTATGCGATTTCCTTATCTCAACTCTCAACTTTCAACTCTCAACTTTTTTTTGTTTGAAGCGCTGTGCGCTTCAAACAAAAATTTATCGCTCCGTTTTGCAAAAAAAGAAAGCACGCAAAATCTCTCTTGCGTGCCTCATGTATGATATGATCTTAATTCCGATTCCCGATTTAATTAATCTCCGGGAACGTGAGCGTTACCTTGAAAAGATCGCCGTCGATGCCGATATTCATCGTGCCGCGCATGGAGGAAACGAGGCTGTTGGCGATGGAGAGCCCGAGTCCCGAGCCCTCGGTGTTGCGGGAGGCGTCGCCGCGCACGAAGCGCTCCGTGAGCTCCGCGGGGGAGACGTTCAGCTCCGCGCCGGAAATGTTGCGGAACGTGACTTTTGCCTTTCCGTCGGCACTTTCGAGCGAAACGTACACGCGCGTGCCGGGCAGGGAATATTTGCAGATATTGTTCATCAGATTGTCGAATACCCGCCACAGAAGTCTGCCGTCGGCGGAAATGAACACTTCGTTCTCCGGCACGGAAACGACCGCCTGCAGCTTCGAGGCCTCGAGCTTGTCGGCGTATTCGCCGTTCATCTGCGAAATGAGCATCCCGAGCGCCGTTTTCTCGAAGTGGATCGGGATGTTGCCGGTCGCCGCCTTGGAGGCGTCCACCACGTCGGTCGTCAGCTTTTTGAGTCTCTGCGACTGACGGTCGATGACCTCGATGTATTCCTTCGCTTTTTCGTTGGAGATCTCTTCCTTTTTCAGCAGATCCACGTAGTTGACGATGGAGGTGAGGGGCGTTTTCAGGTCGTGCGAAACGTTGGTGATGAGCTCCGTTTTCATGCGCTCGCTCTGCATCTGCTCCTTCACGGCGTTGTCCACCGCGGCGTTGATGTTATTTAAGTATTCGGCGTTTTTGCGGAATTCGCCGAACAGGAATTTGTTTTCGATACGGTATCCGAGCTTGCCCTCGGATATTTTTTTTGCGCCCTCCTGCAGGGTATGGAAATTGACCGCCGCAAGCACCGTCGCCGCGAACAGAAGGATCATGCCGATGATCCACACGATAACGGCAGCCTCATCCCACAGCAAGGCGATGAAGAAGGTGAAAACGGCGAGCAAGAGGAAGGCGAGACCCATTTTCCACAGCACGTTCATGCTGTCGGAGAGCTTTCTGCCGAAGCGCTTTACCGCGCCACCGGCTTTTCCTCCGAAGCGTTTCACCGCGCCGCCCGCTTTTCTGCCGCCTTTCGCGAGAAAACGGAACAGATAAACGAGGCCGAACGTAAAGTCCTTTGCCTTGATCCTCACGGCGAGCCCTTCGAGGAAGGGAAGCAGAAGCATAAAGCATATCGGTAGGACGAAGATCACGGTGCCGAGTGCTCCGATCTCCTCCGCGATCGCGAAAGCGACACCGCCGATGCTGATGTAAAGAAGGAGCAGCAGATCGAACGGGAAGCGGTGCAGCTTCTTCGCCACGGCTGTTTCATATCCCTTTGAATAGCCGCACAGACAGAGAAGCAATATAAAAAGCGCGATACCGGCAATGGCGAAGATCACTGTAAGGGGAACGAGCTTATCAACGTAATCGTAGCCCGCGCCGATCACCATGTCGATGTATTTATAGATGTCCTTGGCGTCCCGGTTGATATCCTTCGCGACGTACACGGTCACGGTGCATGGGATCACGTCGAAATAATCGCGGTAATCGTAGCCGTCGTTGTACTCTTCGTAGGTGGTCGTATAATCCTCCGGAGAAGCAGCGGTCGCGAGTTTAATATAATCATGCGTCGGGTTTTCGTTGAAATAGACCTGCCCGTTGACGCTGATGCTGTAATTTTCTTCAAAATAAACGATATAATAAAAATCCTCTGTACCATACCAGGGAGAATTGCTTTCCTTGTATTCGCGGGAATAGAAAAGCTCTTTACAGAAGGCGAGGATCCGTTCATCCCAGTGCCCGTTTGCCGCCGGATAGATGTATTTGAAGGCGTAGTCTTCGCCGTTCTGCCGATCATCTTCAATGTATACGCCGTAAAGCGGCTGACTTGTCGTTTCTTCCTCGGCGCGCGCGGCGGCAGTCGGTTCCTCGCTCGTCGTCGGTTCTTCGCTCTGTGCGCGGTCGACTTCCGTTGTCGTTTGCTCGGTCGGCTCCGGTCCGGTGACTTCGGTCGCCTGTGCAGTCGTTTCCATGGGTACGGCGTCCGGAGAAATTCCCTTTTCTATCTCGATATCGCGGTTGAAATCAAAGGCGTAGGCGAAGTTTTCTCCCATGTCATAGTTTCTGAAAAGTTCTTTGCCCTCTCTTGTCTTTATGACGAAAGCGGCGTTGGAGCGCTCTTCTGAAAAGCTCGACGCATAGGTCTTTAAGTCGCTGAAGCCGGAGTAATCGTATTGACCGGCGTCGGAAAGAAGCTTGAGATGATAATACCACGTCGCCTCCCGTGCCGTATAATCCGCGGCTTTTTCGTATATCTTTTCCTCGAAGACCGAGCGGTCTACGTTGTAAAGGTTTTCGTCCTGTACGACGATGAAAAGAAACACGTTCGCGTAGGCGAGAACGCAGCAGAGAAAACTGAGCGTAAAGCATAATACCTTTACAAATTTGGAACGTTTGAGCGTATTCATGGAAATGCCTCTTTTCTCTTCATTCAGAAAACGTATTTGTCCAAAAGAAAGATAAGGATGAACAGGAGAGCGGCTAATACTACGATGATGAAATAACGGTCACTTTTCAAGCTTGTATCCCTGCCCCCATACCACCTTGATATACCGGGGCTTGTTGGGGTTGATCTCCAGCTTTTCCCGCAGGTGCCGTATGTGCACGGCGACCGTGGAATCGGAGCCGAAGGGCTCGTCCTTCCATACCTCGCGGTAGATGTCCGACGGGGAATATACCTTGCCCGGATTTTTTGCCAGCAACTTCAGTATATCGTATTCGGTGGGCGTAAGGCTTACTTCGTCGCCGTCCGCCGTCACGGTCTTCGCCGCGTCGTCGATCACGATATTGCCCACGGTGATGATATTTTCCGAAGTAACGGATGCGCCGAGCGAGGTGTAGCGGCGGATCTGCGAACGGACGCGCGCCAAAAGCTCCACGGGATTGAAGGGCTTCGTCACGTAGTCGTCCGCGCCGAGGTTGAGCCCCAAGATGATATCGTGATCCTCGCTTTTTGCCGTTGTGAAGATCACCGGCGTGTTGTATTTCCCGCGTATCTTCATCAGTGCGGAAATACCGTCGAGCACGGGCATCATGATATCCATGATGACCAATTCCACCCGTTCCTTTGCTAAAATATCGAGGGCTTCCTGTCCGTTATACGCCGTAAGCACGTTGTAGCCGTCCGAGCGCAGATAAATTTCGAGCGCCGAAACGATATCCTTTTCATCATCGCATACAAGCACTGTATACATACTATGCGTACCTCTCTTTCTTTCGGGGATATTATCGCATTTATTTCTTTAAGAAACAATCAACCGAACGTTTAAGAATTCCTTAAGAATCGTCCCCGTATTAAACGATCATAACGGTAAAAAGCTCTCAGTGTAAAGCAAAGAAACGTTGCGTTAGACGTTTTTACAATATTCTGTTTCCTTTTACAAAGACAGATTTTACGTTTACGTCGTTGTCGAATAATAGGATATCCTCGTCATACCCGACGGAAATTCTGCCCTTGGTGTCCCCGAAGCCGATGATTTTTAAGGGAGTCAGGCTCGCCATCTTCACCGCTTCGGTGAGCGGGATGCCACATTCCTTCACCATATTCCTTACAAGGATATTGCTCGTTGCCACGCTTCCGGCGAGGCAGGAGCGGTCGGCCAGCTTCATAACGCTGTCTTCGTATACGACGCCCATGCCGTTTTCCTGCATGATGACGGTGCCCTCTTCCATGTCGAGCGCGGAATATTCGAGTCCGTCCGTGATGGCGTAGGCCTTGTCCGCTCCCTTGGCTTTATAAATGAGCTTTATGCAGCCGTAGGGCAGATGCCGCAGATCGCCGATGAACTGCGCCGAATAGCCGTCGAGAGCGAGTCCCGCCTCCGCAACGCCCACCTTGCGGAAAATACCTTCTTTATGCATGGCGGAGCAGGCGGAAAAGATGTGGGTGATATCCGAATAGCCGTGTTCGAGCGCTTTCTCGGCGATCGAGAAATCCGCGTCGGAATGCGCAACGGAGGCGACGATCCCGCGTTTTGCGGCTTCCTCGCCCACGAGCAGGCCGTTTTCGATCTCGGGCGCCGCGCCGATCATAAGAATATTTTTTGAATAGTCGAGCAGTTCATGCAGATTTTCTTTCGTCGGCACAAGGATGTTTTCGGGGCTCTGAGCACCCTTTTTGCTCATGGAGAGAAACGGTCCCTCCAGATGCACGCCGAGAATGTTGGACGCCGTGCATTTTTCCTTCGCCGCCGAAATATTGTCGATGGCTCTCTGTAATCTCTTTACGGGCGCGGCGAGCGTCGTGGGCACGATGGAGGTGGTGCCTCTTTTCGCGTGCGCTTCGCACATTTTCACGATCTCGTCGGGAGAGTCGCTCATCGCGGAACAGCCTCCTCCGCCGTGCACGTGAATATCGGCAAAGCCGGGGGAGAGGAACAGGCCTTCGCAGTCGATCCTTTCGTCGGCTTTTTCGTCCGTTCTATAGCAGACGTCGAGGATTTTTCCGTTTTCGGTCAGCACACAGCCGTCCTTTATTTCATTTTCCAGTATGATCTTTGCATTGAAATATACACGTTTCATAATTTCTCCTTTTCTGTATATCGAATCGACAAATGGCAGTTTAGCGGGCGAAGCCCCCAGTTTTCAGTTTTTAGTTTACAGTTTTCAGTCATGGAATGATTATACTGAAACAGGAAAAACTGTTTATCCGGGTGTAAAATCATCGTATTAAAACGAAATATCAGTATTTTTTCTGAAAACTGAATACTTAAAACTGAA
>JAZLHN010000187.1:0-3116 GCA_045616815.1 Acutalibacteraceae bacterium | reverse complement strand
GCTACCACTGCAACGCCCGAAAGGCACTTGAGAGTTCGGCGGTTTTCTTTGAGCCGCACCGTCAGAGCCCCGTGGATTTCATTTTAGCGCACACCGATCCCACGGGCAGAACGGTGGCGGAGGACGCCGCCGACGCCGAAAAATTCGCCGCTATCTGCGAAGAAATGGGCGTGAAATTCATCGCCAACTTCGAAAAGCAGAATTTCGTGGACGTCGACGTGAGCGCCGACGGTCACGACTGGGCGAATCACGAGGACGGCACGCACCGTCTGAACGTGCCGAAGGAATATATCGACGCGCTCAACTCGCACGGCAACTGCATGGGGCTCATGTACGATGAATTCGAGCACGTCATCATCCACCGCAACGTTTCTTTGGCGCTCGCCTCGAAATTCAGAACGGACAAGCCCACCTTCCCCGTTATCTCCTCCAAAGACGTATCGGAGCAGGCGGAGGTGCTGGACGGTCAGCTCAAAGCCTACGCCGACGGACTGAAAAAGGACGGCGCGAAGACCCTTTCGGGCGAGCACGTATGGCCCGTGCTTTTCCATAAATTCGCCAGAAACGGCATCATTCCCAATTTCAAATCGCAGAAGGAATCCTGCTCGAATATCCAGTTCGCCGTTGCGGCGGGCGCGGCGAAGCAGTACGGCACGCCTTTATGGAACTGCGTCGATCTGTGGTACCGTCTTACCTTCCCGGGACATTCGCCCGAGGAAATGTACAACAATCTGGTATTCTCTTACCTTGTCGGCGCCGACCTCGTTTACGTGGAGTGCTCCGACGCGTTCTTCGATACGAAAGAGGACGGACAGAAGGTATATAACGAATACGGAAAGCAGTTCAGCCGCTTCGTAAACGAGTATAAAGACAAAGAGCGCGGCTACGATATAAGCGATTACCGTCCCGAGATCGGCATCGTGCGCATGGACGATACCTTCTGGGGACAGCGCCGCATACCGGTCATGTGGCGCAATATGCTGTTCGGCAATCCGAAGATCAAGCCCGACGCAAGAGCGAAGGAATGGATCAAGGTCTTCCGTCTCATCACGCACGGCGAGACCGGCAGACACGGCATATCCTGGGGCGGCATAGAGCTTCATTCGCTCACCCCACACCGCTCGTTCTCCTCGATGAACTCCCCCGTCGTTTACGATGAAAACGCGAAAAAGGAAGATCTTGCCTCCTTGAAACTCTGTTTCTTATGCGGTTATGAAATCAGCAGCGAGACCATGCGCGCCGTTTGCGAGCTCGTTTCCGATAACGGCCTTACCGTCGTGTGTCCCACGCGCTTCGCGCCCATCGAGGTGCTGGCGAAGGCGGGACAGAGCAAAGACGGCGAGGCGCACATCGGCAAGGGCACGTGGATCATAACCGACGATCCGAGCTCCCCGAAGCTGAAAAAACGTCTTGCCCCGTTCCTCGGCAAAAAGGGCGAAATGCGCTTCACGTTCAGGGACTTCGAACTGAACATGAAAATATCGAAAAACGGAGAGACGTTTGAACGGATATGAAAAGACTCATCGCAACGGACTACGACGGTACCCTGCGTATAAACGGCGTGATATCGGCGTACGATCGTGAAAAAATCGAAGAATTCCGTGCCGCGGGAAACTATTTCGGCATCGTGACCGGCAGGGGAAGCGATTTCTTTGAGACCGTAAAAAAAGAAGGGCTCTCCGTTGACTATCTGATCGTTTATACGGGCGCGCTCATCGGCGACGCCGACGGAAATATCCTGTTCGAGGCTCCCATCCCGCCGGAGAATTTCAAAAAGCTCGAAAACTTCTTTGAAAAACGCACGGACGTGGAATGGTATGAAAAAGCGGAGGGCGAAGGGAAATACTATCAGTATTACGCCACCTGCGAAAACCAGGAGACCGCTTTGCGGGTCGCGGCGGAAGCCGAAAAGGAATTCGGCGGCATCTTCGAATATTTCGTCAACGGCCCGCACATAAATATATGCGATAAGGGCATTTCCAAGGCAAGCGGCATACGGGAAGTATTGAAGCATTATAACCTACCCGAGGAAGCCGCCGCCCCCGTGGGCGACGACTACAACGATCTGGAGATGATCACCGGGCTGAACGGCTGGGCGGTGAGCTCCGGACGGCCGGAGGTCGTAAAAAAAGCGCCGCACGTCTGCGAAAGCGTGGGGCAGCTTGCCGAAATTCTGATGAAATAAGCGGTTGAAAAATCGTTTTTGCCGTGATAAGATAAGAAAAATGAATGGAAAGGCGGTAATCCCATGCCCCTCGGTGAACATTTCAAAATAGGCACGAAAAGCTCCCTGCTTTATCTCGATATCTACAAAGGACATTTCGCGACGTCCCACAGCCATACCAATTACTATATCGACATAACCACCCACAAATCGAGCATCCGTGAATCGACCGCCGTGGCGAAGTCCCTCGCCGACGATTACAAAAACTCCGTGATGGTGGATACGATCCTCTGTCTCGACGGCACCGAGGTCATCGGCACGTGCCTTGCGAGAGAACTGACGCGCGACGATTCCTTCAACGTGAATGCGGGCGGCGACGTTTTCGTGCTCACGCCCGAGCATACCACCGGCAGCCAGCTTTTCTTCCGCGATAACGTGGCTCCCATGGTAACGGGCAAAAGCGTGCTCGTGCTCGCCGCGTCCGTCGTTACGGGCTTCACGGCGAAATCCGCCATCGAGGCCGTGAATTACTACGGCGGCAGAGTGGTGGGCGTAGCTTCCCTCTTCGCCACCATCGACGAATGTGTGGGCGTGCCCGTTTCTTCCGTATTCGACCCGAACGACCTGCCCGGCTATGCGACCAATCTTTCCATCGACTGCCCGATGTGCAAGGCGGGAAAGAAGATCGACGCCCTCGTCAACAACTTCGGCATTTCAATGCTGTGATAAAATTCGGAAAATGTGCGCCGGAAAAATGCGGCGCGCATTTTTTTTCGCTCTTCATTTCAAAGCCGGGGAATAGGGCGATAAATTTTTGTTTGAACGCCGGGGGCGTTCAAACAAAAGAGTTGAGAGTTGAAAGTTGAGAGTTGAAAGTTGAGAGTTGAGATAAGGAAATCGCTTGCGCGATTTGATTCTATCACTTGAAACTATTCACTTGTTCGACAACATT
>JAZLHN010000186.1:0-3203 GCA_045616815.1 Acutalibacteraceae bacterium | reverse complement strand
ATCGTTGTGAATCCGCTGATCGAGATCGTTCTTTCGCTCATTCTCGGTTCGATCGCCGGCTACGCGCTTTCGCAGATAGAAAAGCTTTTCCATTCCCGTTCCAACCGTCTGACACTGATCATCACGTTCGTTTTCCTTACGGTGGTCATGGCGCATCTGTCTTTCCCCGTCGGCAAGGTCGTCATCGGTTTTTCGCCGCTTCTCACCTGCATGATGTTCGGCACGATCTTCTGCAACGTCTGCAAAACTTCCGAAGAAATGATGGAACGTACCGAGCGCTGGACGAAGCCCCTGTATACGCTTTTCTTCGTGATCAGCGGCGCGAGCCTTGACTTAAGCGTATTCAAAAAGCCCGTATTCGTACTGATCGGCGTTGTATACATAGTATTCCGTTCACTCGGAAAATATTTCGGAGCGATGGGCTCCGCAAAGCTCTCGAAATGCGACGACAACACCGTGAAATACCTCGGCATCACGCTTCTGCCGCAGGCGGGCGTGGCACTCGGCATGGTAAGCACAGTCTGTTCCGACGCGGTGTTCGGCGGCACGGAGATCAGCGAAACGATCCGTTTCATCGTACTTTTTGCGGTGCTCTGCTATGAAATTTTCGGTCCCGTCATGACCAAATGGGCGCTTACCAAAGCCGGTGATATCACCGACAAGCCCGCAGGCAAGACGGCAAGAAAAGAGAATGCATAATTCATAATTCACAATTCATAATTCATAATTCACAATTCATAATTCATAATTCATAATTCACAATTCATAATTCACAATTCATAATTCACAATTCATAATTCATAATTCATAATTCATAATTCATAATTCTTTATTTTTTCTGCTTCTCATTTCTCATTAACCTTTTATCGGAGGAAAAAAATGAAGCTTACGGTTCTCGGCAAATACGGGCCTTTTCCGAAGGCGGGAGAGGGCGCAACAAGCGGCTATCTTTTTGAGGAAAACGGCGTAAAGATCGCGCTTGACATGGGGGCGGGCGTTTTATCCCGTCTCTCGGCGGCGACGGATATCAACGAACTGGACGCCGTATATATCTCGCATTTTCACTACGATCACACGAGCGACCTGCTCCCGTTCCGGTATCTGCTCGATACGCTCGGCAAAAAGATCACCGTCATCACGCAGTACGAGGACAGCGAATGGTATCGCGTGCTTTTCGGCTCGCCCCGCTTTGAGGTCGTCAACGTAACCGATGCTTCGGAGCTGGATATCAAGGGCTTAAAGCTCACCTTTGCCTCGATGAAGCACCCCGTTCCCTGCCTTGCCGTAAAAATTGACAACGGCACGAAGACCTTCGTGTATACCGGCGACACGGTGTATTTTGAGGGACTGACCGACTTTGCGAACGGTGCGGACATGATCCTTTCCAACTGTGTAAAACCCGTCGGGTTTACGGGGCCGCACATGACGACCGACGACGCGAAACGTTTACAGGAAGAAACGGGCGCGGTCGTTTTAGCTTCTCACTTCGCCCCGACGGACGACCCGTACGCCGCATTCGCGGAAAACGATAAGATCCTCCCCGCCGAAGAGGGAAAAACCTACGAAATATGAGGGTAACGACATGAAATATTCTTCGCTCATCATCGGACACGTCACGATGGACAAAAACACCGACCACCTCGGCAACACCGTGGAGGGCGCGGGCGGCGCGGTGCTGTATTCCTCCGCGGCGGCCTTTGCACTCGGACACAACGTGGCCGTACTCACCAAAGCAAAGCCCGGTGACGGCCGCATAAACGCCTTTACGATCCCCGAAGTGAATATCTACTGCCTTCCCGCCGAAAACAACACGGATATGGTCAACGTGTACTATACGGCGGACAAGGAACGCCGCAAATCCGTCTGCGCCTCGCAGGGCGACAGGATCTCGGCAGAAGACGTTCCCGAAAGCGTTGTAGCGGAGATCTATCACCTTGCCGGTCTCGTCGTCGGCGACTACGACCGGAACATAATAAAAGACCTTGCCGAAACGGGCAAGGTCGCGGTGGACGTACAGGGCTATCTTCGTCGCGTGGACAGAGAAGCCGGCGGGCGTATGTACTTCGAGGACTGGAAAGAAAAAAAGGAGCTCCTTCCCTATATCACGTTTCTGAAAACGGACGCCGCGGAAGCGGAGATCCTCACGGGACTCACCGACCGCGCGGCGGCGGCAAAACAGCTTTACGACTGGGGCGCGAAAGAAGTCCTCATCACGCACAACACCGAGGTGCTCGTCTACGACGGCAAAGAGTTTTACACCTGTCCCATCAAAGCGCGAAATTTAAGCGGCAGAACGGGGCGCGGCGACACGACCTTCGCTTCTTATATCAATGAACGTCTCACACACTCCCCCGCCGAGGCACTGCTCACCGCCACGGCGACTGTATCCCTAAAAATGGACACGCCCGGCGTTTTCAGGGGAACGAGAGAGGACGTGGAAGACTATATAAGAAAGTTTTATTGAATTGGGATTTTTCCAATCGAGACACACAGAATTGCTGTGTGTCTCTTTTTTTTACAACAAAAAATCGGAAACCGTTTCCGATTTCAGATCTCCGAGTTACGATTTATTTTACCGGGCTCCCGGATTCGTCGTACAGCGACAGGATATAACCGTACTCACTGCTTGCGGGGAAGTTTTTGACGAAATCCGTGGAGCAATGGGCGAACAGCGTATAAACGTGATCGCTCTCATCTCCGATGCTTCCGTATTCGTCGATACCGACTCTGTCGGTACGGTCGGTGTTCTTTACCCATTCCGTAAGTCTGTCCATTTCAGCTTCGCAGAGGGCTTTTTCCGCGGCGGGCGTTGTGATATCATCACCGATCACGTCGACACGCACGTAATATTCCGTCATATCGTCGCCGTATTCGTTCATCGCCGTCCAGAGCGCGCCCGATATTTCCACCTGCCCTTTTTCGGGCTTTCTGAGCTTGCTGACGACGCCGGGATAATCCCTTATCAACGTGATATAATCGACCGTACCGGGGGTATCCGTATCGGCGACCGGCATATCGGGCATAAAAGCGCCGTTTACGAACGACTGTACCCCTGCCGGGACCTCACCGGGTACCAGCGTGACCTGCTCGGAAACGAAATAACTCTCCGGCTCGGTGTTGGGAGGCGTTGTCGGCTCTTCGTTCGGCACCGGCATATCCGGATCGTTCTCCTGCAAGGCGGGCATGGAGGTCTCGGAAAGAAC
>JAZLHN010000185.1:0-12092 GCA_045616815.1 Acutalibacteraceae bacterium | reverse complement strand
ATCCGCTAACTCATCCTGCGTTATGGTATCGCTGCCCACGCCCCGGAATAAGTGAAAAGATTTTCTTTTGAATATCGTCTCGTAATAATCTTCCATATCCTTTCTCCTTAAGCCAGCGCCTCAAAACCGAACCACGCCTTGAAACGGCTCTTTTTCCGGCTGGCTGCGTTATCGGCATAGCAAGGCGCCAGCCTTGCGTCTTCCTCTGCCTTGCCAAACGAAAAAATATCTCGTTTCATGGTCGAAGATTTATTTTGTTTTGGGGTGCTTAGCTGCAAGGAAGACGAACAACGCATACTGTCGTATTCGGAGCGAGGATGACACAGCAGATGAGTGCCGCAAAGCAAAATAAACGGGTTCGGATTTGACGCGCTGGCTTACGCAAGTTCCGATTTATTGATAATATTATAGCATATAAATTTTTATATCTCAACTAAAATCGAATCACATGACGGCCGTATGGGATCCGGAATGATCCGACAAATCGCGCATATTCGTTAAATTGCGGGAGAACCTATTTACTTTCGCCGCCGCAGGCACTAAAATATTCTTGAACATACTGTCTTACACAATTTTACAGGAAAGAGATCCCGCCATGAATGATTTTTTGTCGAAAAGCGATTATGAAGAGCCTCTGTGCCTCCTGGATATGCACCCGGAGGTAAAACCGATCCCCGTGGGGCGGTTCATCGAAAAATTAGATGCTTATCTCGATCGGGGAGACTATGCCGCGGCGGAACGTCATTTACATTACTGGCTTTCGGAAGCGGAAGCGGGAAACGATAAACGCGGGAAGCTCACGGTGTTGAACGAGCAGATCGGGCTTTACCGCAAGGTCGGTCAGGAAGCGGAATGTCTGCGTGCCATATCGGACGCGCTTACGCTTGCGGATTCTATGGATATGGCGAAATCGGTCACGTATGGCACGACGCTCATCAACGCCGCGACGGGCTATAAGGCGTTCGGAAAAGCGGAAGAGGCGCTGCCTCTCTATCGCAAAGCGAAAACGATTTATGAAGCCGAGCTTGCCGCTGACGACGGAAGGCTCGGCGGGCTGTATAACAACATGGCCGCGACGCTTACAGCGCTCAAAGAATTCCGCGAGGCGGAAGAACTCTATCATAAGGCGATCGCGATCATGGAAAAGCAGGAAAACGGCGCGTTGGAAGTTGCCGTCACCTGCCTGAACCTTGCCGACCTCATTGCCGCCGAATTAGGACCGGAAGCCGGAGCGGAAGAGATCGAAAAACAGCTGATGGAAGCGGAAAAACTGTTGGATACGGAAAGTCTGCCGAGAGACGGATACTATGCCTTTGTATGCGAAAAGTGTGCTCCCGTGTTCGGCTACTACGGCTACTTTCTTACCGAACGGGAACTGAACCGGAGAGCGAGGGAGATCTATGACCGGACTTGAGATCGCAAGAGAATATTTTGAAAAATTCGGCAGGCCCATGTTAGAAACAGAATTTGCCGATATCCTGCCCTACCTTGCCGCGGGCTTCGTGGGCAGCGGCTCGGAGCATTACGGATACGACGATGAAATATCCCGCGACCACGATTTTGAACCCGGCTTCTGTATTTTTCTGCCCGGGGAAAACGTTGTGGAACGCAAACGCGCCTTTCAATTAGAACGCGCCTACGCGAAGCTTCCGCAGGAATACGCCGGGATAAAACGTCAGAAAATTTCTCCCGTCGGCGGGAACCGGAACGGCGTTATCCGAACGGAGGAATTCTATTTGAAAGCGGTCGGCTCGGCGAACGGTGAGCTGACCATAGAACAGTGGTTAAGGCTTCCGGACTACGCTTTGGCGGAGGCCGTCAACGGCGAAGTGTTCTTTGATAACTACGGCGAGTTTTCAGGGATCCGGGAAAAACTGATCTGTATGCCGGAGGATATCAGATTAAAACGCTTGGCGGGAAATCTCCTGCTCATGGCGCAGAGCGGACAGTATAACTTTTTGCGCTGCATAAAGCACGGCGAACCGGAGGCGGCACAGCTTGCCTGCGTGGAATTTGTGAGAGCCGCGATGAAAACGACCTTTTTGCTGCAGGACAGATATATGCCGTATTACAAATGGAGCTTCCGTGCGCTCCGGGGACTCGTCGGTACGGAAGAGCTTTCGGAAAAACTGTCCTTCCTGCTGTCCGGCGATAACCGTGACGACGAAATCGCCGGAAAGAAGTACGAGATCATCGAAGAGATCGCCTCGGAGACGATCACACGGCTTCGGGAAAGAGAGCTGACGAAAGCAATATGCGGCGACCTTGAAAAGCACGCCTATTCCGTGAACGACATGATCGCGGACGGTACCGTTCGCAATATGAACGTCCTGATCGCCGTCGGCGATTAAGAACGATAAAGAGAGAAATTATGATAATTGAAGAATACCGGCCGGAGAGCGGCGGGATCTGCCGCATCCCCGGCATCTGCGTAACGGAATCCGGCGCCGTTTTGCTTACCTATGAATGCCGGAGCAGTCGCAGCGACTGGGCAAAAATAGATATAGCCGTTCGCCGCTCCGCCGACGGCGGGAATACGTTTTCCGAACGGTATATCGCCGTGTCCGGCAGCGGAAAAACCGTGAACAATCCCGTGCTGATCGCCGACGAGGATAAGGTACTGCTTCTCTGGCAGGAGGAATATTTCCGTACGTTTATCGCGGAGAGCTATGACGACGGGCGCACGTTTACAAACAAGACCGAGCTGACGGAGCAGCTCCGTAAGGTAAACTTCAACTATACCGTGATCGCCTGCGGCCCCGGACACGGCGTATGCTTCGACAAAGGGAAATACGCCGTACCGCTGTGGATGGCAAAAAACGAAGATCCTCACGCACATCATCCGTCGGTCTTTTCCGTTATGTGCTCCGAAGACGGAGGAAAGCATTGGAAAGCGGCGGACGTGCTTGCGGACGATGCTCTTATCGACCCGAGCGAGGCCTCGGTCGTTGTTCTGAAAAACGGTAAGCTCCTTTTGAATATCCGCAGCGAAAATCCCGTGCAGCGTCGGTATCTATCGCTGTTCGATCCCGAAACGATGCGGTTTTCCCCGCTCGGCTTCTGCCCCACCCTGCCCGATCCGACCTGTTTCGCCGGGATGGTGAGCGACGGGAAAACGATCTATTATGCGGGATGCGACGACACCGCAGACAGGATAAACCTGAAGCTAAAGGTCAGCCGGGACGACGGAAAGACCTTTACCCCCTTCCGTACGGTCTCCGCCGCGGGAGGCTATTCCGACCTTGCCCTTTCAAAAGACGGAAAGGAACTGTATATCTTCTACGAAAAGGGCGAAGGAGAACGCATGGAGCTGTGCTTCGAGCGCATCACTTTGTGATCGGACAATATTCCCCCCCAAAAAAACCAATAGAAAAAACGAAAAGCAGACAATATCCAAAAACGAAGGATATTATCTGCTTTCTGCTTTTCAGCGTTCGGTTTGTGCGTTCAGGGCGTAAAAATACAGTATTCTTTGCAGAGCGCATGCTCACTTTTTATGCACCTATCTGCAAAGCAGGAGAAGCGTTGCAAGCGCAACGGAAAACTGGCACACCACATTGGAAACTTCGATCACCCAATGCACCTTTGCGTTTTTGAGGTTGGAAAGGATCCCGACAAGGCAGAGGAACACGAACAGACAGATCGCAAGCGCGTACAGAACGATCGGCACTATCACGGCGTTTCTGATCGACAGCGTGATAAGAGACGCATAGATCATCAGATAGCCGACCGCGCCGATGAGCACGGCGGCGGTGTTGAATTTCCCGGTCTTATACCACAGAAAACCGATGACGCCCGCCGCAAAGAGCAAAACGATGATAAGCGTAAGAGGTTTTATGCCGACGACATGGGAAACGAGCGCGATGCCGGAAAGAAGGATGCCCGTATTCACGAACGAGACTAAATTGACCGGCATTTTGAACTGCATTTTACCGAGCCCGACGATGAGCTTGACCGTTGGGATGGAAAGACCGAAAATCAGTGAAAGGACCGCGCCGACCGCAAAAAGGATATATGTCGGTAAGCTCATGACACCGAACATTTTTATGAGGATCGTAACGACGGTAACGCCGTAAAAAATCGGGTTGATATAGTCGAACAGACCGAGCGAGACGGAAAATTTACCGATGATCTCATTGTTTTCTTTTTCGCTCATGCGTTTTCATTCCTTTCAAACACGGCTTTCAGGATGCGGCTCGCGCCGTATTCGTCGATCCACGTTTCTTCTCCGGAGACTTTCGTTCCGTTTTCATACCAGCCGACGAAGCGGAAGCCCTCGTCGGGATAGGCGTAATAGCTCTGCTGCCATTCGCCGGTCTCCTTCCATTGGGCGTTATACACCGGATTGAATTTCAGCCCGACGCTTCCGCCGTCTCCGGCATACACTTCCAAGGGCAAGGCTTCCTCCCGTTGAGGCGCGAGGGAACGGATGCGCTTCATCGGGTTCCCCGTTGCATTAAGATGGCGAAGAAGCGGATTTGCGCGGGTATCGAGCGTCGTAATATGATTATTATGGCAATAGAAATATTTGAGCTTCGGATTGTGCGAAAGGTCGATTTCGGTAAAGACGTTGTCGTTGATATACAGCTCGACCAGCTCCGGATTGTGTGAAACGTCGATCTGTGTCAGCTTATTTCTCCCCGCGTCGATGCCCTGACAAGAGGGCATTTCCGAAACGTCGATGCATTCGAGCCGGATATCCTGCACGCCGAAGATACGCATGGACGGCATATTCTTCGATTGGACCGACGTGATCTTATTATGATAAAGGTCGAGAAAGATCATATCCGTACAGTCGGAAACGTCAAGCGCTCCGATGAGGTCACAATTCCGCAGATTGATCTCAAAGCTTTTCAGCGGATAGACGTCTTCGTTGAAAATGTGAATACCGAGGCCGATGATCTTCCCGTTTTCCGTAATGATGCCGTTCGGGATATCCTCGTCTGCGGCTTCGTTTTCGACGGCTTCCACGCTCTTGCTTTTGTCCGTCGTTTCCACACGGCGCAGGATTTTCTGATACTTATGCACCTTTTCAAGATTGGAGACGCCGTTTTCATCTTCCGTGTCAAAAAAATCAAGCAGTTGTTTCAGCGTATTTTTCATAGATTATCCTTTCAGAGAAGAAAAAGTATGCCCGTAAATATGGCCGCCTGCGCCGCGGCGTTCGTGAGCTGTTCTATCCAGTTGGAGCGTACGTCGGACGAGTCGAGCTTCGCCGCAAACACGCCCATCAGCACCATACCGAGCGCGCCGATCGCGAAGAATACGACGGACGGAAGCGACAGTACGGCCGCAAGAACGGTGTGAAGGTCGATCGCGTTCCGGTTCAATATCACGGCGAGGAGCATCACGGAAAATCCCACCGGCATCGCGATACGCATCTGCAGGAACATCCACCAGACGTTCTTTTTCTTTTTCACGACGATGATCTTCCAGAGGACCTTTGCCGCACCCGCCCAGAAGCACAGGATCGCTCCCGTCAAAAACAGAGCATTTTTGAATATCAAACCGATAAGTATTACGCTTGCACCGAAAAAGAGGACGGGCAGCGCGTCAACGAGGGCGAGCGACAGAGTAAAATCCTCGGGGATCGTATCCCTTGTCATTTTCGGCTTATTACTCATTGTCGGCAGCCGCCTCCGCTCCGGTGAAATCCGTTTTCTTTATTTTTCTCCATAACATGAATATGACGATCGCGAGCGAAAGCACGTCCGCGACCGGCTGCGCCCAGATAAGTCCGTCAACGCCGATAAGCGCTTTCATAATAAAAACGGCGGGGATAAAGATAACGCCCTGACGGAAGATCGAGGCAAGCAGCGCCGGCGTTGCCGCGCCGACCGCCTGCAGGGTGTTCTGACAGATGGCAAACGCGCCGATGAGCCATGCGGTGCTCATGAGGATCCGGGTGAAATGCACACCCGATGAAAGAGCGGTCATATCGGTCAGAAAGATTTTGACGATGGGCTCGGCAAAGATATAACACAGCGCAGAGATAACGGCGCAGAATACGAGCCCGAACAGCGCGGAAAAACGGATGCCGCCGACAAGACGTTCCTTTTCCCTGGCTCCGTAGCAGTAGCCGAGGAACGGCTGAACACCGCTGCCGATGCCGATACCGATGAGAGTGACGATCATGATGACCTTGGCGGTCACGCCGTAACCGGCAACAAGCATATCACCGCCTTCATATTTGGCAAGCTGCGAATTGACAACGATAGAAGATACGCTGACAAGAAGGTTGGCAAGGGAGGCGGAAATGCCGACCGAAAGAACGCCGGAGAGGATCTTGTCTTTCATCGAGAAGCATTTCGGGCTGACGGAAAGCGATGATTTTCCCTTGAGGAAATACAGGATATAATATCCCGCCGCAACGGCATTGCCGATCACGGTAGCGATCGCCGCGCCGGTAACGCCCCACTTGAAGCCGAGAATGAAGATCGGATCGAGGATCATATTGAGCAGATTGCCGATGAGCGTTCCCGTCATGGCTTTCATCGCTTCGCCTTCGGTACGCACGATCGAGGAAAAGCAGTTTGAGAGCATCGAAAAGATACCGCAGCCGATGGCGATACGCAGATAATCCTTCGTAAGCCCCGCGCTCTCGGCACTCGCGCCGAGCATCACGGTCACGTCGTCAAGGAAGATCCACAAAACCGCCATCATCACGCCGCCGACGGCAACGCACGCCCACATACAGAACGAGCATGCTTTCTTCGCGTATTCGGTTTTTCCCTCACCGAGCGCACGGGAGATGACCGACGTGCCGCCCACGCCGAACAAAGTGCCGAGCGACATGAAGATCATAAACAGCGGTGTGGCGAAGGACACCGCCGTGACCATCAGATCGTTATGGGTAAGTCCTAAGAAGAAGGTGTCGGCAAGGTTATACACCATGACCATTATCATGCCGATGAGCGCCGGGATACTGTTTTTTATGACGATCTTCGGGATAGGGTCGGTCTTGAAAGACTCGATCGCCGATGCTTTGTTTTCGTGATTCATTGGTCGGTTCCTCCGTGATTTTCCGCGAGTTTTTCGGCGGCGGCAAGCAGCCGCTCACAGTAATCCTCAAATTGCTTTTGTTCCTCCGCGGACAGGCAGGTCATGATATCACGCAGCCAGTTGTTGTGGATATCGAGAAGCTTCGTCACCTTTTCCCGTCCGAGGCCGGTAAGAGACAGACGCTTGACGCGTTTATCGGCTTCATCCTGCGTACGTACAACGCAGGCCTTGCCTTCAAGCGACGTGAGCGCTTTGCCGACCGTCGTTTTGTCGGTTTTCAGCGCGGACGAAACGTCGTCCTGCGAGCAGTTTTCATGCGAATAGATGTAGGAGCAGATCATACATTCCGTATCACTCAACTCCTGCAGCCGTATTTTTTCATGGCTAAACTCTTTGTTGCAGCGGAATAAAAGATTAAGGGTCTGATAATCCATTGCCATCCTCCCAAATAGTAGAATTTTCTACTATAATAGCATGTGTCTTTCAGAATTGCAACTTATTATGCAAAACTCCGGCATTCGGAAAAATTCCATGCCGGAGCTTCTTTATACTTACGGACATTTTAGTCCTTCAGCGAATATTCGCGGATATGCTCATAGTCCGAGTGGCCAGCAAGCTTTACCGTTTGTTTTTCAGGTCATAGACCGCGCTCCACTATAGCCGTAACCGAAGTGATACGCAGAAGCGAAGTAAAGGCGTTATCGAATTCTTTTATTTCGAGCGTAAATTCTGCGCCCGCTTCTTTGACGCTGTATTTTGAACCGTCAAAGGTCATCTGCTCCGGGGCAAGCACGAACGGCTTGCCGGAAATTTTCAGCGAGGCGATTCCCGAGGATATTTCTTCCATAATGCTCCCTCTCACATCCTGATTTGCCGATACTGTTATACACTTGTCGGGCAAAGCCGATCCTCAAACCTCATTCAGGAAATTTTGTTTAAGATACCGAGCACCGTTTTGAGGCTCTCTTTCGTTACCTTTTCCACCGGCTTGCCGTTCTTCACGCAGTCGGCAAAGTAGCGGATCTCGTTCTCATACGCGCCGGAGGAAGGCAGCTCGAAATCGCTCTGATTCTCCCCGTCCGACTCATCGCACGGATGAAGCCTGCCGCCCTCGCAGTCGTAGATCGTAAACCCGTCCCTTTCCATGGCGACGACGGCCTCCTCAAACTGAAAACGGAAGCCCATATAGAACGGATAATTCGCCTTGTACCACGATGCCTCCGTGTTGATGAAGAAATCGCCGTAATCGTACACGACGTTCATGTAATCCTGATCCTTGCGCTCTTTTCTCATGCAGGAGAAGCTTTTCGGCGCACCGAAGGCGTAAACGATGAAATCAAGATCGTGGATGTGCAGGTCGAACGGTACGAGACCGCTGAGCTTCTTATCGTGGTACCAGTTGTTCCATCCGCCGCCGGGATAACCGCCGAGCCGCCACATGGAGCCTGAAATGAGTTTACCGTACTTTTTCGTATCGTAGATCTGCCTTAATACCTCGTATTCCTTCCAGAAACGAAGCACCTGAGCGACCATATACTTAACGCCGTTTTTCTCCGCCGCCGCATACAGCTTATCCACGTCCTCCATGTTGAGGGAGATCGGTTTTTCCGAAAGCACGTTGATGCCCCGGTTCAGCGCTTTGAGCGCGAACTCGCAATGCAGGAACGTGGGCAGGCACACGTCGATGATATCGAACTCGTTCTCCTCTAACATCTTATCAAAATCCGTGTAGCATTTGTGGCCTGGATATCTCTCCGTCTTTTCCTCGCGGATGTCGCAGATCGCAGCGAGCTGCACGTCCTCCATAGCATCCCACGCGGGCACGTGCGCGCCGCTGATACCGCCGCAGCCGACAAGACCGACTTTTAACATGATTTTTTCTCCTTTATATTTGATAGTTTTCTTTGTTTTTTATTGATCACCGCAGGGAAAGATACCCGTTGACGCGGTGACAGAATCGTGCGAGAAAAGCCCGCCCGTTTTGCCGCTGACGGCGACATAATACATTTTCGCGTCCGCGGGAAGCTTCACAACTGCCTTGCCGCCGAACACAAGGGCGGACTTTGCCGACCAGCTTTCCTTCAGCTTCAAACCGTTGTATTCGAGCGGAGAGCTTCGGTAATAAAGGGTGACCTTCGGAGCCCTCACACCGTCGGGAAGCTTGAAACCGATGGTGATTTTGCCGTTTTCTTCGGACAGACCCATGATGCGGATATTGCCGTCGCCTCTTCCCGTCGTTTCATTGGCGAAGCGTACAGTTTCCTCAACGTTGAAATCGCCGTGACTTAATCCGCTGATAAGCAGGACAGAGCCGTTCTTTGCCACCGCGGCGGAGGAAGACGGAGCATCCGCCGGAAAAAACGGGTCCTCATCGCTGCTTACAAACAGCATGGGCATATTCACCTCGGGGAGCAGAGGAGTCGGATCCCATTTTTCGAGGATGGCTTTGTTATTGAAAAATCCTCCCATAAGCTCCCAGCAGCCGCTTCCGTAAATGGGGATCGCAAAGGCGAAACGGCTGTCATAGCAGGCGGCGACCGTCGTAACAAGGCTTCCCCACGAAATACCCGAAACGCCGATCTGATCCCGGATGACCCTGCCGTCAGCTCTTAAAATATTGTTCGAGAGCACGATATCCGTCAGATAGTAATAAAACCACTGTTCCGTATACTTCTTGTCGATATCGTCGAAATTGCTGAAGGTGGGATGGGAATTTTCATTGAACGTCCAGTCGGGATTGTTGTTCCCCGCGGCGGAGTACTCTCCCACTTTAGGCTGCTGACCGAATCCGTCGAAGGAAACGGCGGCATAACCGCGGTCGACCCAATACCGTACCCAGTCAGCCTGCGCGTGAACGCCTCCGCCATGGACAAGCACCATTGCGGGGACGGGATCATCGGCGCTTGCGTTTTCGGGGAAGCCGATATAGGCAAATACTTCCGTATCTTTTCCGAGGTACTTTTCGCCGTCAAAATAGATCGCCTGTATCCTTTCGTCGTCGGGGAAGGGATTCCTGCTTTCGTCGACTCTATAGGTGGGCGTATGCTCCTTCACTTTATCTATGAGAACGGTAAGCTCCTCCGTATATACGCTTTTTTCCTTTACCGTATAGCCGCTTACATACAGATCGTTGATCTCGGGCTCTTTTCGGATGATGATTTTTTCCAATAAGCTCCTGAACCAATCAACGATTTTAAGGAAGAATAGCTTGACTTTTTCGATAAATGACGGAGCAGCCGGTCTGTCGGCGAAGTCTTTTGTGCCCGCGTTATAGGCCGTAAGGCCGCCCTCGCGTTCAAGCCCGACCTGTGTGCCCTTCAAGGTGCCCGCCTGCGAATAATCAAACGGCTCAAAGCCGAGCTTAACGGCCGCCGAGTTTTCATCAAGGGAAAAATCAAAAGACAGTGCGTCCTCAAAGCCGGGATCCGTAAAAATCGCGGAGCTGAGAACGTTTCTCTTTTCCGCATTGCGGCGGATGATGGCTTTATCCGTATAGCCGCCTATGGTGAAATACAGCTCGTCGCCGTACGTCATATCCCAGAGAATATTGCCGCTTCCCCCAAAATGACCTGTGTGATTAATTTGCTCAACAGAAAGCACCTTGTTGTCGGTCAGAAAAATATTGTTTATGTATGTGTTGTTAAGATTGGTATATGGCAGGAATTCCTCTGCTCCGAGGCAGGCGACGCTCTGACCCGAAAGCGCAAAAATATTATTTCTGATGATGTTATTCTTGCTGAGCGTTGTGTTGAAACAGGAGGTGCTGCAATTAAAAGCAAGGTTGTTTTCAATAGTCATGAACTCGCAGCCCGAATCAAGATAAATGCCGTCTCCCGCATAGCCGTCCTTGCCGTCATAGCACGAGCAGTCATGAATAACGTTGCCGCTTACAACGGTATTCTGCTGAACACCAAGCATATAAATTCCGCCGAGGTCTGAAAGAGTTTCAAGACCGATGTTATAAATGAGATTATCCGTGATTTTAATATTCTGAGTCGGATTCTCGCCGAACAGCCACATGAATCCCGCGGATATACCCGTATAGTATCCGTCATAGATTTCGTTGTTTGATATTTCCGCTGTATCGCAGTAAGCAACAGTTATTCCGCAGGCACCGAAAAACTGTCTGCCGTATTTTTCAATTTCACAGTTTCTGACAGTGATGTTTTCCGCAATATTATCACGGATTTCATCAATTTTTTCTCCTATAAAGAATCTGCCGCCGATAAAAATCGCATTGGCTCCGATATTACCGAAATAACAGGAATCAACAACGCAGTTCTTCGCACCTGTGAAATAGCGTATCGCTGTCGCTCCGATGTTTTCAAAATCACAGTTTTTAAAAATGATATTATCAGAATAAACAACGTCAATGGCGCCGCATACATCAACCGCGGCCTGAACAGACGAAGTCTCATAGTCTCTCAGACGGGTGTGGATGTTCATGTTCAGATATTTATCATTTGAATATTCCCAGCCTGTATCCGCAAATTTAATATTTTCAAATGTTATTCCCGATGAATTTTCAATGTTCATAAGGAGAGCTTCGCATGATGCGTAAAGCACAAGGCTGTCAGCTGTTTCTCCCTCAAAGGGAACATAATAAAGCTTATCGGCTTTTGAATCGAAGCACCATTCTCCGGGCTTATCAAGTCCCTCAAGAACGTTCTGAAGAAAATATCTGTCACCGGCTTCAATCGGTCTTCCCGAATATCTTGCAAGTCTGAAAAGTCCTGTACTTTCGTCGAATGCTACGGGCTTTTCGACCTCGCTGACCCACTGGTGCAGTATTTCAACCGTTACATCACAAAGATTTGACGGAGTTTTTTTCAGGTCATCAGCATAAAATCCGTTTGACGCAAGGTCATTATCTGCGCCTTTTGTGTCTGATAAATCAGGTTTGTCAATGTAATAATACCCCGATTCAGGCAGTCTGGTTACATCGAGCTTTCCGTTTTCGGAAAAGAGAGCGGATATTCTTTTGCCTTTTGCCGAAGCGGAAAAAGCCTTAACGCCGTTTACCGTGCATACCGTCCATTCCGACACGGGGCATGCGTTTGTAATTACTGCCGTTTCACCCGGAGCAGAAG
>JAZLHN010000184.1:0-3967 GCA_045616815.1 Acutalibacteraceae bacterium | reverse complement strand
GAATAGTTTCAAGTGATAGAATCAAATCGCGTAAGCGATTTCCTTATCTCAACTCTCAACTTTCAACTCTCAACTCTTTTGTTTGAACGCCCTCCGGCGTTCAAACAAAAATTTATCGCTTTTTACCGAAAACAGCTCTTTGATAAACATATATTGCAAACCTCCCGGGAGCGTGCTATGATGGAAGCATTCCGATAAAAAGGAGAATACAGATGAAAAAAGCTTTATTATCGCTTATGAGTTTTATCCTGTGCGCCGTTTTGCTGACCGGCGTTCTCACTCCCGCGCTCGCGGCGGAGAAAAAGACCGCCTTCATCGTAGTGAGCGGCATGGGCAGCTTCCCGCTTTACGACGAGGAGGGCGCTTCGGTCTTCCCGCCCGCGTCGGACACGATCGCCGACATGGTGTTTGAGCTCATCCCGCCCGTTACGGCGTATCTCATCGACAAAAACGCCGACAAGCTCTGCGACGGCATCCTCCCGCCGCTCATGAAAGCGTTCGGCAAAGCCGCCTGCGACGAAAACGGCGACCCGCTTTACGCGCTGAACACTCCCCTTTTCGACGGCTCTCTTTCCGACAAGCTCGACTATTTCGCGGGCGAGACCACCGACGAAGCGGGCATCGTGAACGCGGGCATCGCAAAATACGGCGTGGAAAACACCTTCTTTTTCAACTACGACTGGCGGCTTTCCCCGCTCGACCACGCGGACAGACTCAACGCGCTCATTCAATACGTGAAAGAAACCACCGGCTGCAAACGTATCGCGCTCGCGGCGTTCAGCATGGGCGGTACGGTGACGCTCGCCTATCTCTATAAATACGGCAGCGCGGATTTAGACAGTATTTCGCTCTGCTCCACGGCGTTTCAGGGAACGTCGAGCGTGGGCGACCTCTTCAGCGGCAAGGTGGGCATGAGCATGGAGGGTCTTATCCGCCGTCTCGCCCAGCTCACGAGAAACGATTTCGCCGAAAATCTCATCTATTATCTCAACGAAAAACTGAATCTGCTCGGTATCAACAATTCCCTTTCCGATTTCGCGAACGACCTTGTCATTGACACACAGGACAGGATCTATCCCGAATTCATCCTGCCCGTGTTCGGTCAGCTGCCGGGCTTCTGGGCGATCTGCGACGTAGACAGCTACGAAACGTCGCGTGATTTCATGCTCGACAAAGAAAAACACACCGGCCTCATAGCAAAGACCGACGAATACTACTACAACGTGGAAACGAAAGCGAAAGATATTCTCGAAGCGGCCTCCGCGGACACGAATATCTATATCCTCGCGCAGTACAATATGCAGGGGCTCCCCGTTTCCGAAACTTCCAACACCTCCAACAACGACTATCTCATCGACGTTTGCTACGCGAGCGGCGGCGCTACGGCGGCAAAGCTCGGCGAGACCCTGCCCGACGACTACGCACAGGCGGCGTATCCCGATAAAAATTATATTTCTCCCGACCGTCAGCTTGACGCCTCGACCTGCATGTTCCCGGATAAAACGTGGTTCATCCGCGATATGGGACACGTGGATTATCCGATGGGCGACGCCACCGACATGATCCTCACCTTCGCCGACAGCGAAGAGCAGCTCACCGTTTCCGACCTCGCAGACTATCCGCAGTTTTTGAAATATTCCTATAAAACGAACGCTCTCACGCCCGTGGAGGAAAACGCGGAAAAGACCTTCGCGGAAAAATTCTTCGGCGCGCTTATCGGGTTCATCAAAAAGATCGAAAGCTTTTTCGACGGGCTGAAACGGACGTTCGTCTGCTGAAAGGGAGGCTTTTTATGCAATGCGCGGTATGCTCGAAGGAGCTCACCACCGACGATATCGGCTATCATAAAAAGCTCGTGAACCGCGGCGCGACCGAAAATTTCCGCTGCATCCGATGCAACTGCGACTATTACGGACTGAGCTACGACTACGCGCTCACGATGATCGAACACTTCAAAAAGCAGGGCTGTACGCTGTTTTGAATAATATTTCGGTGTTATTCATAAAAAATATTGTATTTATTGCCCGCGTATGATAAAATCGTTTCATAACTTTAAGGAGGAGACTTTATGGTCAAGAACGGTTTGAACACCTATTCCAAAAAAGAGCTGACGGGCTATCTCGTCGGTCTCGCCGGACAGAATATCATCTACAACATCACCGCCGCGGCGCTGATGTTCTATTTCCAGAGCGTTATCTTCCTGCCCGCCATGGCGTACAGCACGATCGTAGCCATCGCGAGAGTATGGGACGCGGTCAACGACCCGATGATGGGCAGCATCGTTGACAAAACGCACACCAAATGGGGCAAATGCAAGCCCTATCTTCTCTTCGTGCCCGCCGTGGTACTCGTGACCACCATCCTTCCGTTCTTCAATGCTCAGTATGACACCGGGCTTCCCATGTGGCAGAAGATCCTCATCGTAGGCTGGGCGGGCCTCTCCTACATTCTGTGGGGCATGTCCTACACCGCGGGCGATATCCCGCTCTGGGGCGTGACCTCCCTCATGACCGAAGACGAAAAAGACCGCTCCAAGGTGCTCGCTCTCGCCCGTATCGTTGCCAGCGCCGGCGCCATCGGTATGCTCGTGCAGTTCATCGCTCCCTCCCTCAAGGGAACGGTAGGCAGTCTTTTCCACATCGAAGACGACGCCACCCAGCTCCAGTATTCGTTCATCATCCTTGCCGTCGTGCTTACGGTGGTCGCTTCCGTGCTCTTCCAGTTCGCGGGCCTTTCCGTCAAGGAAAAGGTAAAGCCCCGCACCGAGAAGACCTATACGATGAAGGAAAACTTCTCCACGATGTGGAGCTGCAAGCCCTTCCGTCAGCTGCTCGTTTCGGGCATTCTCAGAAGCCCCATCCAGCTTCTCAGCACCTCCGCTCTCACTCTTGTTATTTACTATTACTTCGATAACGACCCCGGCCGCGCGCTCGGCGGTGAAAACGGACTGAACATCAGTCTCATTTTGAAGGTCGTCATCATCGCCATCGGCATTTTCGGCGGTATGCTCGTAGCCAGCGCCGTGACTCCCTCCCTTACGAGAAAATTCGAGAAAAAAACGCTTTACAATTTCTATTCCGTGGTAGGCGCCGTTCCCTTCGGCCTCGTGCTTGTGCTCTACGCCGTGTTCAAAGAAAAGCTCATCACCTCCATGGCGGCTTCCGTCGTTATGGGCATCGTGTTCTTCGCGGCTTCGTGGGCGATGGGCGGACTCAATGTTTTACAGTCCGTTATGATCGCCGACTGCGTGGACTATGAGGAATATCACCACGGCGTTCGTCCCGACGGCGTTTTCTTCGCGGGACAGAGCTTCATCACCAAGCTTTCCGCCGGTATCGCCACCATCATCCAGGGCATCGTTTTCAGCGCCGTACACTGGAGCGACGATATCATCAAGGCAGCCAACGACGCGCTCGCCGCGGGTACGGCGACCTTTGCCGTAGACTACGAGAAATTCGCTTTCGCGATGTTCTTCCTCGTATCCATTCCTCCGATGATCGGCCTCGTGCTCTCCGCGATCCCCACGCTCAAGTATGAGATCACCAACGCCAAGCACAAGGAGATCCTCGATACCCTTGTAGCGAACAGAAAGACAGAAGAATAAGAATCAAACAAAGTAATGAAAAAGGGGCTGTAAAAAACGAAAGTTTTTTGGGTGCCTTCACTAAAGGAGAAAACGGTTTTGAATGGCTATAATCGGCGCAAACTTGCTGAAAAACCTTGAAACGCTGAGTATATCGGCGGTTTTGTCAGCGGCGTTTTCGCTCGATTCTATCTCATTCAAAACTACTGCGTATCTAAAAACAACATATTTCAGATGAAGAACAATAAAAAAGGGGGTGTAAAAAAACGAAAGTTTTTTTACACCCCCTTTTGAGGGGATAGGAAAAAAAGATGAAGAACGGACAAACTGAGCAAAAGCAAGGCTTCAGCCTTGCTTTTGCTTGCCCGAAGGCGTACAAAAGTA
>JAZLHN010000183.1:0-8934 GCA_045616815.1 Acutalibacteraceae bacterium | reverse complement strand
TAACAAATATTTAAGTTTTTACCCTTTTATCGATAGCAAAAAAAGACAAAAAAGTTAAAGAATTGTTATTTTCTCTTGAAAAGACATTCTTTCTATATTAAACTATACGCAATATTTAACTTAGGAGGTTAATATTAAAATGAAAAAAGTTACAGCGATTCTCATGGCACTCTTACTCGTAGTATGCTGCTTCTCCGCTTGCGGCGGCAATACCGAAGGCGGAAACGACACGGCTGAAAAAGTCGTTCGCATAGGCGTTTTTGAGCCCGCATCCGGCGACTCCGGCGCAGGCGGCAAAAAAGAGACCCTCGGTATGCAGTATGCAAACTCCGAAACTCCCACTGTTGAGATCGGCGGCGAGACCTACAAGGTAGAGCTCGTTTACGCTGATAACGGTTCCGATCAGTCCAAGGCTCCCGCTGCTGCGGCAGAGCTCGTAGGCAAAGACGTAGCCATCGTTCTCGGTTCCTACGGTTCCGGCGTTTCGATCGCCGCTTCCGAGACCTTCAAGAACGCAGGTGTTGCGGCTCTCGGCGTGACCTGCACCAACCCCAACGTTACCGCAGGCAACGATCACTATTTCCGCATCTGCTTCCTTGATCCCTTCCAGGGCACTGTACTTGCCAACTTTGCAAAGAGCAAGTTCAACGCCACAAAGGCTTACTGCCTCGGCGAACTCGGCAACGAGTATGACCAGGGCCTTGTAAGCTTCTTCACCGAAGCTTTTGAGGCTGCCGGCGGCGAAGTTATCGCTGACTCCTTCCCCACCAACAACTCCGACTTCAGCTCCTACATCAACAAGGCTAAGAGCGAAGGCTGCGAAGTTCTCTTCTGCCCCGTATCCATTGCTTACGCTACTCAGATCGTTCAGCAGGCTGCCGCTCTCGGCGCTGAATTCCCGATCCTCGGCTCCGATACCCTTGACGACAACATGGTTCTTGCCGCTGCCAAGGATACCGATATCAAGCTCTTCGTTTCTACCTTCTACGCAGAAGGCGGTAACGCTGAATTCGACGCAGGCATCAAGGAATACATCAACACCAACGCGGAAGCTAAGACCGCCAACGGCGACAACGATACCATCTCCGCTGTTACCGCCATGGGTTACGACGCTTACTACGTAGCTCTTGAGGCTATGAAGGCTGCCGGTTCCGTTGATCCCGCCGCTATCAAGGCTGCTCTTGCAGGTGTTACCTATACCGGCGTTTCCGGTGAGATCGCATTCGACGAAGTAGGCGACGCTATCCGCGATACCGCTTACATCAAGGCTGCCGATACCGCCAACGAAGCTTGGATCTTCGAGACCCAGCAGACCGTAGGCGGCGCTGAAGAAGCTGCCGATACTACCGACGAAGCTGCCGATGCTACCGAGGAAGCTGCTGATGCTACCGACGAGGCTGTTGAAGCTACCGACGAAGCTGCTGAAGCTACCGACGAAGCTACCGACGAAGCTACCGAAGAAGCTGCAGAAGAAACCACTGCCGCTTAATATCCGCTTATCCGTTAAAGGGAAGCCTTGCGGGGCTTCCCTTTGATGATTTTATGCCCCTTTTTCTCGCATGCCCCTGCACGCAATTCTTTACTGTTGAAGAGGTAGGTATGGAATTTTTAATTTCTCAGGTCCTTTCCGGTATTTCACTGGGCGGACAATATGCGCTGATCGCCATAGGCTATACGATGGTCTACGGCATACTGCGCCTCATAAACTTTGCACACGGCGACGTTTTCATGGTCGCCGGACTTCTGATGATCTATCTGTCAACGGCGCTTCCGATTTTCGTAAGCATCCCGCTGACGCTGATCCTCACCGTGATCCTCGGCTTTATCATCGAACGCGCGGCCTATAAGCCCCTGCGTACGGCTCCGAGAATGTCGGTCATGATCTCCGCCATCGGCGTAAGCTATCTTTTACAGAATCTTTCTCTTTACGCTACGGGCGGTCAGCCGAAGACCTACACCGCTATCCCCGGGATATCGAAAACCATCTACATTTTCGGTGCCCCCACGAGAGTGGTAACCGTGATCACGCCGATCCTTGTTATTCTTTTAGTAGTGCTTCTCTCGCTGCTCATCAACCATACGAAAGTCGGTATCGCTATGCGAGCGGTCGCCAAGGATTTTGAAACCAGCCAGCTCATGGGCGTTAAGATCAACTCCGTTATCTCCGTAACGTTCATTATCGGCTCCTTCCTCGCGGCGGTCGGAAGTCTGCTTTACTTCTCAAACTATCCCACCGTTGTTCCCATGTCCGGCGCTATGCCCGGATTGAAAGCATTCGTAGCCGCCGTTTTCGGCGGGATCGGTTCCGTTCCCGGAGCGGTCATCGGCGCGTTTATCATCGGTATCTGTGAGACTCTTATCAAGGGCACGGATTTCGCCGTATTCTCCGACGCGTTCACGTTTGCGCTTCTCATAGTCATTCTCGTCGTCAAGCCCACCGGTATTTTCGGTGAAAAGGCTACGGACAAAGTATAAGGGGGGATACGGATGTCGAAACAGAAAAAGAAAATTGACAAAGGCACCATCATCACCCTTTGCATCATCTTGGCCGTCCTTATACTCAGCGTTATTCTCGAAAACACCATCAATGCAAATTCTCTGCTCTTTACGGTCATCCGTAAAGGCGCGGTATATTCTCTCGTAGCGGTGTCCATGAACCTGCTCAACGGTTTCACGGGACTGTTTTCGCTCGGTCAGGCCGGCTTTATGCTTTTAGGCGCTTACACCTATGCCATTCTCACCATTCCGGGCGACGTGAGAGAATCCATATACTATCTGTTCAAAGGCTCGTCGTTCAACTTCAGCTTCGTTGATATGTTCAAGGGCATATTCGGCGCGGAAGGCGCGGGCGGCACCGTCAGCCTTATTCTCGGCGTACTCATCGCCATTCTCTGCGCCGGTATCGTAGCCGCCGTATTCGCGTGGCTGATCGGTCTTCCCGTACTTCGTCTCAAGAGCGACTATCTTGCCATAGCGACGCTCGGCTTCGCGGAGATCCTGCGTGCCGTTTTCCAGTGGGACAAGCTCGGCAAGATCACGAACGGCGCGAACGCTTTAAGAGGTTATCCCACTTTTGCCGACTTCAATATCACGGATGCCTCCGGAAAGATCGTTTTACGTCTTTCTTCCTTCATTCCGCTTCTTATCGCGGGAATATGCATCTTCGTGATCGTGCTTCTCATCAACTCCTCCTACGGCAGAGCATTCAAAGCCATACGCGACGATGAGATCGCGGCGGAAGCCATGGGTATCAATCTTGCGAAGCACAAAAGCCTTTCCTTCTGCATAAGCTCGTTCTTTGCGGGCGTAGGCGGCGCGCTTTTCGCGATGTTCGCCTCCACCGTTCAGGCCAAAACCTTTACGTCCGCTATGACATACGAGATCCTTCTGATCGTCGTGATCGGCGGTATCGGCTCCGTTTCGGGAAGCTGCCTTGCATCCTTCCTGTATATCGCCTGCTCCGAATGGTGGCTTCGCTTCCTCGACAATACCCAATACATCGGAAGTTTCAAAGTGCCGCTTCTCAGAAACGGTTTCCGTATGGTCGTTTTCTCCGTCATCATCATGATCGTAGTGCTCTTCTTCCGTAAAGGCATTATGGGAGACCGCGAGCTGCCGGATCTTTTCAACGGCAAAAAGAAAGTGAAAAAAGCAAAAAAAGTGAAGGAGGCAAAAGCGAAATGAGCAATAACGTCCTTCATGTAAAAGATATCACCATGCAGTTCGGCGGTGTGGTAGCGGTCAACAATCTTTCTCTTGATATTCCCGAGGGAAAGATCGTAGCGCTCATCGGCCCCAACGGCGCGGGAAAGACCACGGCCTTCAACTGCATCACCGGCGTATACGAGCCCACGAACGGTCTTGTGGAATTCATGGACCAGCCGATCGTGCGCAATCACCCCAAGGGAAAAATGAAAAAGAACTACAAGGGTGAAAACGCAGACAAATACCTCGGCAAGGTCGTTGCCCTTACTCCCGATAAAATAACGGAAAAAGGCATTTCCCGTACGTTCCAGAATATCCGTTTATGGAAGAGCATGACCGTTTTTGAAAACGTTCTTATCGCAAAACACATGCGCGCCGACCAAAACTTCCTTTCCGCGACCTTCCGCGGCAACGCGAAAGAGGAAGCGCGTATGAGAGAAGAAACGATGGAGCTTCTCATTGAGCAGGGGCTCGACAAGTTCAAGGATGAAGTAGCGACAAGCCTTCCCTACGGTTTGCAGCGCCGCCTCGAGATCGCGCGTGCGCTTGCCTCCGAGCCGAAGCTTCTTCTGCTCGACGAACCGGCCGCTGGTATGAATCCGCAGGAAACACAGGAGCTTGCGGAGTTCATCAAGGAGATCAGAGAAAAATATCATCTTACGATCTTCCTTATAGAACACCATATGGATCTCGTTATGCAGATATCCGATTATATCTACGTTATCGACTTCGGCAGCAAGATCGCCCAGGGAATTCCCGAAGAGATCCAGGCCAATCAGCGCGTTATCGACGCTTATCTGGGGGTTGAAGAATAATGAGCAGCGTGATACTCAGTATCAAAGACCTTAAAGTAAATTACGGCGGCATTGAAGCCGTAAAGGGCATCAGCCTCGACGTAAACGAAGGCGATATCGTTACCCTCATCGGCGCGAACGGCGCCGGCAAAAGCTCAACGCTCCGTTCAATCGTAAACCTCGTGAAGCCCGCTTCGGGCACGATCGAATTCAACGGTGAAAACATCACAGGCATGGATACCACCTCCATCGTGACCAAGGGCATCACCCTTGTGCCCGAAGGAAGAAAGATATTCCCCGACCTCACCGTAGAAGAAAACCTGAAGATCGGCGCGTATCTCCGCAAGGATGACCTTACGAAAGACATGGAATGGGTTTACTCCCTCTTCCCGCGTCTGAAAGAACGTCACTGGCAGGCGGGCGGCACGCTCTCCGGCGGTGAACAGCAGATGCTCGCCGTCGGCCGCGCTCTTATGAGCAAGCCGAAGGTCATCATGATGGATGAGCCGTCTCTCGGTCTCGCTCCCCTTGTGGTAAAAGACATCTTCGAGATCATCAAGACGATCAACAAAGAAGGCATCACGGTACTGCTGATCGAACAGAACGCCAATATGGCGCTGAAGACAGCGCATTACGGCTACGTCATGGAGACCGGACATATCACCATGACCGGCACGGGACTTGAGCTTCTCGAAAACGAAGAGATCAAAGAAGCCTATCTCGGCAAAAAGAAAAACTGATTTTTTTCAGATATAAAAAATACCGGGCGGAAATTTTCCGTCCGGTATTTTCCTGTTTTTATTTCATAATTGAAGTTAACGTTTCGCCGAGGATCTTCATGCCGAGAGATATTTTTTCATCCGGCATAGTCGAATAGTTCAGCCGGAACGCCGAACAGCGTTTCGCGGAATCCGCCATAAACGGAGCACCCGGCACAAATGCGACCTTCTGTTTGATGCATTCGCCGTACACCTTCAGCGTATCGTACTCTCCTCCCATATCGCACCAGACGAAGAGTCCTCCGGCGGGAACGGTATGGGTAACACCTGCGGGGAAATATTCATCGGCTTTTGAAAGAAGCAGATCGCATTTTTTGCGGTAGAGAGCGCGCATACGGTCAATATTTTCGCCGATATCGTGACGCTTCATATACTCGTACGTCATGACCTGCGTGACCATCGGGGAGTGTGTATCGTTGGATTGCTTCGCGTCGGTCATGTGGGCAATGATCTCCTTCGGCGCAACGATATATCCGACTCTTATGCCGGGGGCGAGTATCTTTGAAAACGAGCCGCAATATATTACGATGCCCTGTGTATCCATGCTTTTGAGGCTCGGAAGCTTTTCTCCGGTGAACGTAAGCTCCCCGTAGGGATTATCCTCTATGATGAGTACGTTATGTTCCGCGCAAAGACGGTAAACCTCTTTCCTTTTTTCAAGGCTCATGGTAATGCCGGTGGGATTCTGGAAATTCGGTATGGTGTAAAGGAATTTTACGTTGTCGTTTTCTTCAAGAGCTTTTTTCAGCGCGGCAACGTTTACGCCGTCATTCTCCATGGGAACACCGACGAGCTGTGCGCCGTACCCGGTAAAGCAGCCGAGCGCACCGAGGAAAGTGGGCTCTTCCACCAACACCTTTTCCCCCTCGTTCAACAGACATTTCGCCGCAAAATCCATGCCCTGCTGACTGCCGGAGGTGATCATGATATCGTCGCCGTTCAAATGTATATTATCGCGTTTCGCTATCATTTCGGTCACGGCTTCACGAAGCGGGGCATAGCCCTTTGCCACGGAATACTGCAGCGTAAGCACAGGCTCGTTCAGAAGAACGTCATGGGCGATCTCGGCAAGCTCTTTGTTCGGAAAAAGCTCGGAGGCGGGATTGCCGCCCGCCAAAGAAATGATGGAGGGATCGGCGGAGGCTTTGAGAATGTCGTTGATCGCTTCGCCGTTCACATTTTTTATTCTGTCTGCAAAAACGTATTTCATTGTTTCTTCCTCCTTATTTTTTACCGTACAGTTTTACGGGCCCCTGTACCCCCGTCGGCTCCAGCGTAATGAACGTGGAAAAACCGTCGTATATCCTGTTGGAAAGCGTATTGGCGGCAATGATCTCCATGTGATTTTCGCCGTCAATCAAAGCATCGGAAATATCCCACGAATAGGGCGCACATACGCGAACGGGATAGCTTCTGCAGTTCAGACACAGCGATGCCGTATACCCGACTTGTCCGATATCCAGTACGGCTTGTTTCCCGCTAAAGGTGAAACTTCCGGAATAGCGGATCTTTCCTGAAAAACGGGACATGCTTTCCAAAGCGGTGATATCGGATAATTCTCCGTCTTTCACGATATTCCTATAGTCTGAGTCGATCCCCGTTTCAAGCACGTCGATATCCCATTGAATCTCAGGGGCGTAAACGGAGTCAAAAACGTCTTTCGCAGTGAAGGGGCTTTCCTTTCCGTCGAAAACGAATATCACGGATTCTCCGGGAAGCAGTGAAATATTTACAATACCGTCGGTCGAGCAGCCGCCGTAAAACGTATCGTTCAGGAAATGGAGTTCCGAATAAGCACCGCCGACAGGAAGACGGATCGATCCTTCCGCTTTTTCCGTCGGGGCTTCGTTGAACAGCATGAATACGCGCTCTTCGGCGGAATTGAATTCGGCGATACGGAGCTTCGGGAATGCTTTTCCGTAGTCGCAAGCAAGCTTTTCGACGAGTATTTCGCCGGCAAGCGTATCAACGGCGATCTCTTTGCCCAAAATATTGCCGTAATTTCCGTTTTTATCCGTTACGGTATACACGGGAAGTCCCTGCGCAACGAATCCGTTAACAAGGGAAACGAGCTTTTCGGGATAATATTTGGCTTCGGGGATCACCAGGAACGTGTGCTCCGTGCCGTTGATGATCAGCTTTTTATCCGTGATGATCGCTTTTTCAAGATAATCAAGCGAAACGATATCGTAGTCGATATGCGCGTCGTAAAGAGCCTTGGCGGGAACGTCGCCGACCATACAGTCTTTTCCGCTCATCCATTCGTTTTCCGCAAAATAGAAGATCGCGCCGGCGGTCTTCTTTACCGCTCCATTTAGAAGCTCCGTTACCTTGTTCACGTAATGCATGATGGCCGTAAAGCCGTCGTACTGCGGATTGCAGCCGCGTGCGTAAAAATGCGGCGGACAATCGTCGAACGGATATTTCACGGAAAAAGCATGGGGAACAAAATAATTTATGCCTCTTACGAGCAGAAAATCGGCGATCCATTTCATCATGGGCGCACCTTCCGCCCAGCCGTAGGCGCCGAACATTTCGCACATGGCTCTGCCCTGCATACGAGGTTCAAAACGAGCTAAAGAAGACGCAAGCTGTCCTAAAGAATAATGATAAAACCTTCCGTCGGAAATACCGCGTGCAACAGACGCCGCATTGATATGATCCGACATCCCCGGCTGCACCTGGTGCAGCACGATGTCGATGCCGGAAATATCCTGCCCGCTCAGGCCTCTGAAATAATGTCCCGTACTGGCGCTGAGACGGGTGTGGGCGTTCAGATCCTCTATAATATGACCTGTATAGATAAGGCCGTGCGAACGGCACCAATTCCCGAGAGCATAGCTGAAATTTTCGTTCCAGAGCGTCGTTACGGCATTCATATAGGAAAGCCGCGTTTCGGGAGCATCCGCATGAGAGTACCATAAAAGGGGCAGCCATGCAAAAACGTCGTTCTCCGTATCCGCCTTCATTTTTTCAACGACGGACTCGTTCCACGGGAGCGACATGCCGGGCTGACCGACCGTGCCGTCATAAAATCCGGCGTCAAGTCCCCAACGTTCGGTATGCTTGGCGGCAAAGCAGGGCTCATCGGAGAAAAAGCCCGTAAGCACGTTTCCGAAATAGCCGGAAAGATGTTTATAATGTTCTTCATAGACCGCTTCGATAAGCACGGCGACGGATTCTGCGGAAAGCATATCTATATGCCATCCGTGACCGCGGTGCTCCGCATTGCGCGATTCCATGATAATGAATACTCTCCATAAGCCCGCCGGAACGTCAAACCGAAGGAACTCATCGTGTTCCTTTACGCTGAATACAAGAGGCTCGCCCTCCAGAGCTTCCTCTTCCCCCGTTCTTTTATAAGCACAGGCATACAGGATACGTTCGTCGTCATCGCAGAAAGGAAGCCTTATACTGCATCCTTTTTTCTCGCCGTAAACGTCAAAATGATGCTCGAAGAGCCAGCGGCGGCGAAGCTCCGGATACTTATGCTCGATATAACCGTTCGCATAGCCGGTGGGAAAATGTTTATCGTCCAATATCCACACCTTCATGCCGCGCTTTTTCGCTTCTTCAAGGATCGTCTTGACCGTGAGCCACCACGTTTCCCCGCCGAAATCCTCGAACGGACGGGCTTCTATGCACAGCCCGCGAAT
>JAZLHN010000182.1:0-4901 GCA_045616815.1 Acutalibacteraceae bacterium | reverse complement strand
CCCTTTTGACAGCGAAATCAAGAGCAGCCCTGTGCTCCTCATCGCTGAGGGTCGAGCCCTCGCCGGACGTACCGCAGATTACGAGCGCGTTGATGCCCTCCTCGATCTGCCAGTCGATCACTCTGCCGAAATTCTCATAGTCGATGCCGTTCTCATTGAGAGGGGTGATCAGCGCCGTTGCCGCGCCTCTGAAAATACTGTTTTCCGTCATTTTTTTGCTCCTTAAAATATATTTATTCAAGAAAACGAAAAATAGCCGATTCGCATCGGCTATCTTTGTAAATTCCGCAATATTTTTTCGATATCAGGAAAAACAAGATAGCTCTCCGCATAAGCGACAGTGGAAAGGATATTGTTCCATCCACCAGACCGGTCACGGCGATGACCGTCTTCGGCACCGATTCCTTTTACATCCGCCGTAAGTTTTTGCCCGAACCTTAAAAAACGGATGCTACTGATAATGCGGTGCGCCTCTATCATTTTCTTACCAATCTTAATACCACATTCCGCGGCAAAATGCAAGCTGTTTTTGCGAAATTGTGCGGTTTCTTCATTTTTCTTTTTCATCCCGACCATAAACGCCGCCGATATCGGCCGCAAAAAACCGTAAATGACAGAAAAATTCGATTACGCCATCTCCGTGCCCGAAGGGCAGATCGGCGGGCGTTATGATCTTTTTTTGTTTAACAGGACGGAAGTTTTTCCCTTGTTCCACAGAGCAATTTCCCGTTAAACAAAAAAAATCAGTACAGACTCCATGATCTCAGCTTCAGCAGAAGATCGAGGAGCTTTCCTATAATGCGCTGAACGGTGTTTCCTTTCACGGTAACGCGCGTATGCACGCATAAAAAGTCCGTCATGCCGCCGTTTCCGTCATTGCCGACGGCTTTATCATACCACAGGAGCGTGCATCCTTCCCCGCAGACCACCGAAACGGTCTCGTCGGAGAATTTCTCCGGGAAAGAGCTGCCCGGCGCGGGAGAAAACACGTAGTCGATGTAATACGTTCTGCCCGCTTTCAGCTCGTTGAAATACGGATCGCCGTTGTAAGAGTGCACCGAAAGAGGCTCGGTCGTCCGCACGGGCGTGAATACGATATCGCCGGAAACGATCTCGGCAAATTTTCCTGCGTCGTCGCCCCACGACAGTCCCGCGAGCTCGTTTGACAGAATGATTTCGATCTTTTCCGCGGCAAAAGCCGGGAAAGCGAATACCGCGAACAGCAGAGCGAGCGCCAGGCATACGGATAACGTTTTTTTCATGCAGTTCACCTCATTGGATAAATTTCTTGATCGTAAGTATGTTTTTGCCGTCTTCGTATTTATAGCTCATATCGTCCATGGTTTTCTTGACGATGAAAATACCGAGGCCGCCGATGGTGCGATCATCGGCCGAAAGAGTGATATCCGGGTCCTCCTTGAGCAGCGGATTATACGGGATCCCTTCGTCCTCAAAGCGTACATACAGCCTTTTCGGATCGTCGAGAACGATACATTTGACCGTAACGGGACCGGGAGTATCGGGATAGCCGTAGCGCACGATATTGCTGAACAGCTCATCTATGGCAACGTTTATCTGCGCTGCCGTTTTCATCGGGCAGTTTTCTTTTTCCAGTTCTTTTTCCACAAAAGCGGTAACGGCGTCGATATCGCTCAGCACCGCTTTTTCAAAGCGGATCGCGGGAATGCCGAAATACCGGAACGCCAGCATCGTGATATCGTCAAACTGCGGGGCGTCGCCTACGAAGGCGTCGACCTCGCTTTTTATATAAGTGCAAATTTCATCCGTCTTTTCAAAATCGCGCGCGTTGAGCGCGTTGAGCAGTCTTTCTTCACCGAAGAGCTCGTTTTCGGCGTTGGTCGCCTCGGTCACGCCGTCGGTATAAAGATACAGGATATCGCCGGGAGCTAACTGTACTTCCTGTGCTTTATACTGCATGTCCTCCATGCCCGCGAGTACGAAGCCGGGCCGTGAACGCAGAAATTCAAATTTTCCGTCGCCGTGCTTCACGAGAGGCGGATTATGGCCGGCGTTTGCGAAGCGGACGAGACCCGTGGAAAGGTCGATGCCCCCCTGCCATGCCGTAACGAACATGCCCGCGTCGTTGCCCGCGCACAGGGCGTTGTTGCTGTCGGTAAACACGTCGCCGATGGATTTGCCGGATTCGGTAAGGGTCTTGAGTTCCGTCATGGCGCGCATCATGAACATCGCCGCCGGGACTCCCTTGCCCGAGACGTCCGCGATCACGAAATGGAGCGAGTAACTGTCGGTGAAGTAAAAGTCGTAGAAGTCGCCGCCGACCTCCTTCGCGGGATGCATACTCGCAAAGATATCGAAATCCTTCCTCTTCGGGAACGCGGGGAAAATATTCGGCAAAGCGGACGCCTGGATGTCCTTCGCAAGCTTCAGCTCCGCGTCGATCCGGGCGGAAGCCTCGTCGATATACTTTTTGAGCGTGTTCACGGTGGAATTGATATCATCCGAAAGGGAGGCGAATTCGGCGTTCGAGCGTACGTTCACGACCTCGTTCAGATCACCGCCCGTTATTTTGCCGAGAGATGCGTTGATCGACTTGATGCGGTCAACGACCACTTTCTTTATGAGCAGATAGATCAGACCGAAAAGAACGGCGAAAACGAGCACCTCCATAAAGGTGTTCAGGTATAAGGCGATGTTGCGGGTGCGCAGAACTTCCTCCTGCGGCATGGCGGCAAAGATGAAATAGCCCTCGGAAACCTCGTAGAGACATTCGCATTCCCCCATACTCAGCGAGGTGGAGAAAAACTCCCCGGGAGCGGCGTCGACTCTCATCGAGGTGTCGGCGGAAAGCGCCTGCTGTTTAAGCTCTTCAGGCGCGCTGATCACGTTCATGCCCTCGTCGAGGATCAGCACGAAGCCGGTCTCGCCGACGTGACGGTTTTTCGTGATGTCGACGACTTCCTCGTCAACGTCCTTCTGAAACGCCTCAGCGTCGTAGCCTACCTGGATAAAGCCGTCAGCAGCCTTTATGCCCGCGTATTTCCGGTAGGTCTTTCCGTCGAACGCGATAAGACCGTAATCCTGCGCGTATTCCCGCGTATCTCCGAGCAGGCAGAGGAATTCCGCCGACTGCTCGCCGCTTGCCATATCGAAACCGATAAAGGCGTCCACGGTACTTTCCTTTATCACGCCGTCGGGGCCTACAATGCTTATCTCGGCAAGGTCGTATTTTTCCGCGGCTTCGGATAAAGACATCGTATCGAGCTCGCTTTTTACGCTGCGCGCGACGGCAAGCAGATTTTCGTCGGAGGCGTCGCGGATATCGTCGGCCGTTTCCTGCACGGCGAGAGAAAGCAGACTTTCCGTCTGTGCGGACGCCACACGCGTCTGAAAGCGGAAAATGAACAGAGAGGTCGCGGCGAACGCAAGCACGACCGTGACCAGAAGCCAGCGCTGTATGGTTTGGCTGATCCGCACGCCTTCGGGCGTATCCGCTCTTTTTTCCCGCGCTAAAAGTGTGAGCACGACGGCGGCAAGCATGACCGCCGCGGCGTTTGCCGGGATCATCACGTAGGAGCATTTTCTTACCACGTCGATGGCTTCGGTGGGCGTATCCATGTGCGTGATGAACACCATCGTCATGTGGAGCACTTCCATGACCGTGCCGATGGCAAGAGAAATGAAAGCACCCGGTTTTTTATTTTCAAACATGTATTTCCGGAGGAGCGCCGCATAGATGCCCGCAATGAACGTGGATACGGTGCAGGCAAGGCGGGTGTAGCCGCCGACGCCCCAGTATATCGCCAGCCATCGTTCCGCCGCGCCGATCGTGCCGGCGATGATGCCGGAGGGCGCTCCGAAGAACAGACCTGCGATCAGTACCGAGCCGTCGCGCACGTTCATAAGAGCGCCGTTGATCGGGATGCCGAACTCGGTGCCGAGCACGGCGAACGCGCCGAAGACGATACCGATCAGCACCTGCTTATATGCGTATTTCAATTTTCCGAGAGCGGTATAACGGTCGAGCAGATAGATGACCGCGGCCGCGGCGACCGGCATGATCCCCGCGAAAGCGAGCTTGATATAAGGATACAAGGCAAGGACTCCTTTCATGTGAGTGTGGAGTGTGGAGTATTGAGTCAGGACTTTTCCCGCTCATGCTTTCTCCGTGTTCTTATGATATTCCGCACGGCCCTCTCCGTCGATCGCAAGGCGCGCCGTGCAGTAGCGGAGCATCGAGCTGCGGTGAGTGATGATAAAATAGGTGCGGTTTTCGTCTTTTGAAAGATTTTCGAAGATCCGGCGCTCGGTCTCCTCATCGAGAGCGGCGGTGGCTTCGTCGAGGATCATGACGGGTCGGTCGCGGAGCAGCGCGCGCGCGATGCAGATCCTCTGCGCCTGTCCTGCCGAAACGCCGCCGGAGCGCTCCTTGATCGGCATATCGAGCCCTCTTTTATCGCGGCGGATAAAATCGTCCGCGCCCGCAAGCGCTAAAGCGTTCCACATTTTTTCGTCGTCGGCTCCGGGATCGCCGAGCAGCAGGTTGTCCCTTACGCTGCCCGTGAGCAGAGTATTGCCCTGCGGTACGTAGGAGATAAAGCGGCGCGTTGCCGGAGAAGCCGTTTCCCTGCCGTTTTCGGTAAGGAATTCCACCGTTCCCTCCGTGGGCTCCGTCAGCGCCGTAAGCAGACGGATGAGCGTGGTCTTGCCCGCGCCCGAAGCGCCGGTAACGGCGATCTTTTCGCAGGGAGCCGCCTCAAAGCTTACGTCGTTCAGTACGTTTTCGCCGTCGTAGGCAAACGATACGTTCCGGAGCGAAACGCCCGCCGTAAACGGGACATCGGACGCATCGTCAGGCTCTTCGGGGGACTGTTCGGTGATCTCTCTCACGCGCTTCGCCGAAACGAGCGTGGAATAAAAAG
>JAZLHN010000181.1:0-2460 GCA_045616815.1 Acutalibacteraceae bacterium | reverse complement strand
CCTTTAAAACGTGGCTTTACACCATCGGACGAAACTTAGCGATCAACTATCTCCGGAAGCAGAAGAAAACGGTGTGTATGCCGGAAGAGGACGTTATGGAAATAAGCGACGACGTTCTCTGGCTGGAAGAAGAATACATAGCCGATGAGAGAAAAATTTCCGTCCGCCGTGCGCTCGATAAGCTGAAAGCAGAGTACAGGGAAGTATTGTGGCTCACGTACTTCGAGGGCTTATCCAATAAGCAGAGCGCGAAGATAATGAACAAAACGGTGCACGGGATCGAAACGCTGGTTTCCCGGGCGAGAAAAGCCATGAAAAAACAGTTAGAGGAGGACGGATTTGAGTATGAGATCCAATAAGGAAATGATAGCAGAGATCAAAAAAGATATAAAAAGAGCCGAAATTGCGGCGGAAATGAACGCGAATGCGTCGGTACAGAATGCAGGACACGGCAGAAAAACCGTCAAAGTGTTCGTACTTGCGGCGGCGCTGCTCGCGGTGCTTTCGCTTTCCGTGTTTGCGGCGTATAAGCTCATGATACCCAAACAGATATCCGACGACCTCGGCGTGGACTTTGAAAACGTCCGCACGGTCGTGGAGGACGGAAAGGCGGATGCAGAAACCGTAAAAGTCGTTCACAAAAGCGCGGAAAGCGGCGATTACGTTATTACGTTTGAAGCGCTTGCGGATTCTTCCGCGCTTCGTAATGTATTCGAGGGTACCGCCGACCATAAAAAGCTTGAGCTCAGCAAAAAAGACACCTTCGCGCTGTTCACCGTGCGCCGTGCGGACGGTGCTCCCGCCGGACTGACTTTTGAAGATCTGAATTATACGGTATGTCTGAAAGGCTATGCCCCCAATATTGCCTTCAGCAAGGGCAAGGCGTTTTATGCCGAAAACGGCGTAGTGTGGTTCGCGGCGCAGGTCACCGACGCAAAGGTGTTCGGCGGCGACGAGCTGTATATTGCCGTGCATGAGTGCAATACAGCCGACTGGGAATATTTCCGCATGGATGAAAACGGTGAGTTTTATTTTACCGATCGTTATGAGGGAATAAAAGCGATATTTGAATTACCGCTGGAAAACGACGGTACGGATTCCCGCACTAAGGAACAGTTTATGGCTGACCGCAATGTTTTTATCTCCGATCCCGATTACAGTTGGTATGACGAAAAGGCAGCAAAGGATGACGCCTTCAAGTCCTCCTGCGTCGATCTTACGCCGTATATCGGCTCTCACGAATGGCTCGGTTCATATCCTTTGCAATTCGGCAAGGTCGCTATGGCAGAGGAGTATATCGAACACCGTAACGACTGGATGAACGGCGGACTGCGTCTGCTCACCTATGAAGAAGCGGAGAATATCGCCAATGCAGCGGCTGCGCTTTTAGCGGAAAGCTGCGACCTTGAAAAAATATGCGCCGAGGATGAAAAGCAGTTTGAAAAACTTGTTGAAACGGCGGAATTCAAAGAGGAATTTTTTCCGTCTGATGCTTCATTTTTCACTCTTTCCGACGGCAGCAAGGCATATTATCTGCCCTGCGGATCGTTTATTCATCTGAAAAAAGACAACACTGCAAGTCTTGTTTGTGCCCCCTGTGCAAACGTCATAGTGGAATGTGACGGTATAAATCCCATTCTAAACGCGATAAACGCGTATACTGGCTATTGTGGTGCGCTTATCGGCTCAAACGGTACGGGACATTCTGTTACAAGCCTCGTTACGGTCGCCGGACGGTATTTAGACGGACTCGGCCTCGATGAGGCATATCCGACCTATGCGGGCGGCAATATCGACGATTTTAAGATCGGTTACGACGATAACCTCAAGTTGATCACCGGCCGCGAGGATGCCGTTTATCTCATCGCTTCGGAGTTCTGCGGCTATACGGGAACGATCGAAGTCATCGCATAAGCAAGTAAAAAAGCAGGCCGTCCGTGAAAAGGGGCGGTCTGTTCGTTATATGCTTAATATTCGGATCAGCAGAATTCTTTGGATATGGCGACTGCCTCGGCGCACTTTGCCTTCACTTCGTCCGGCGTGCCCTTCATCATCCAGCTGCCGCCCACGGCGAAGATCTTTTCCCACGCGAGATACTCGGCAAGGTTTTTGTCCGAGATACCGCCGGTGGGCAGGAAAGTGACCGCCGGGAACGCTGCGGCAAGTGCTTTCATCGTGGCAAGGCCGCCGTAGTTGGAGCAGGGGAAGAACTTGATGATATCGCAGCCGTTGGCGATCGCCGTCATGACCTCGGTGGGAGTCACGCAGCCGCCGAGATAGGGAACGCCCGCCTCTTTGCAGATCGCGGCTACCTCTTCCGAGAAGCCGGGAGAAACGAGGAATTTCGCGCCGTAGGAGAGCGCTTCCTTCGCCTGCTGCGCGTTTATCACTGTGCCCGCGCCCACGAGCATTTCGGGAAACTCGGAAACGGCGATTTTTATAGCGTCGCCCGCGCACGCG
>JAZLHN010000180.1:0-18365 GCA_045616815.1 Acutalibacteraceae bacterium | reverse complement strand
GGCCTCCGACTTTGATGGACGGAATGATCACGAATGAAAAAGTGACCGTTGCCGTTCCCGACGGTATAGCGTACGAGCTTTTCCGTGACGGCGAGCTGTGCGAAGATGATTTAACCGGTCTGACAACGCCCGGCACGTATGTTCTTCGAATAAAATCCAACGCCGGGATATCGGAATCCGTTTTCTCATTCACGCTCGTCGGTTCCGCTTCCGGTGCCGTTTCCGGTTACAGAATGCCGGAAGGCTTCAGCATATCCAGATTTACGTTCAATGAAAAAAACGATTCCTTCAATGATGGATACGCCGATTTTACGGAGGACGGCGATTATACGGTGGAATATCGCTGCGCCGCAGCGAACGTCGTCTACTCGCTCAACCTGACAGTGGATCACACCGCTCCCGAACTGAAACTCGAAGCACTCAGCAACGGAAAAGCGTGGGGGCCCGTGGATATTTCCGACGTGGAGCCCGGCGGCTCGGTCGCCGTATACCGCAACGGCGAAGCGGAGTCCTATACCCCGCAGCTTACGAAAAGCGGACAATATGAGATCGTTGTCAGCGACGCGGCGGGAAATAAGACCTCCTATGCGTTTACGATCATGATCTATTTCAATTCCGGCAGTCTCGTTTTCTTCATTGCGATCGCTGCGATCGTTGCAGGTGTGGCGGTGTACGTTATCATTGCCGGAAAGAAACTCAGAATCCGATAAAATTCCTCCCGCGAAAGAGAAGGTGAAAAACCTGTGATATACGGACTTACATCCTTTGTCCTGCCGCTCGGTATAGGCTCGGTATTCAGCGATATCGGCAATTTCATAACAAGCATCCCCGAAAAGATCGGCAGCGCGATCATCAACGCGATAACGACGCTCGTCGGCAAAGGCCTTTACTATCTTATAGTGAAAGGCCTGCTGAGCATCGTAAATATTTTTTACAGACTTTTCGAGGTATTTGCGGGACTTCGTTCCGTTGACTATGACGGCACGAAAAGTCCTTTGCTCAACGTATTTTTTAATAATAATTTAATAACCAATATATATTGGGGAATGGCGTGTATCGGTATGGCGATGATGTTCGCTTTCGCCCTCATTGCCGTTATCCGGAAAATATTTGACATTGAAGACAAACAGCAGAGACCTCTGAGCAATATTCTCAAAAACTGCTTCAAGAGTATTTTCGTCACGCTCGTACTAAGCCTTTGCATATCCGGCGTGCTCAACGGCACGAACGTACTCATGCAGAGCATATCGTATCTTTTCGATAACGCGAACGCCATAGGACAGACGAGCACCGTCGTCTATACGGAGTCGCAGTTCGCCACGATGTCGCGGGTATTGAACACGATAGGCAATTTCTCACTGAACCCATCGTACGACAGCCGTTTCAACATAAACAGCTGCTACAACGAAATACGCGCCGATCTGTATGAACTGCAAACGGAAGGACTGTTCGACGGACATTATGAGACCGTCGATGAAGGCGGAGACCCCGTGAGCAACTGGATGACCCTGCTCCAGCAGATCGTGGAAGCCGCGGATCTGAGCAGAGATATACAGATGGACGTGTATTACGAGAGCATTTCCGATGCGATCATATCCGCGATGAAGACCCTGCAGAACAATCCGAATCTGAACGCGCTGCGTTCTTACTCCTTCCCGACCTATACGCTTTCTTCGGAGGTCGGCATCGACAAAGCCATTTTCCTCATGGGCACATCCCACGCCGCCCGTTCATCGAAATACAATGAAAACGCCTCGTTCACCGACGCGGTCAGAGGACCGTTTTATTCCGGTGAAAAAAACATGTACGACATCGACGAGGTAAACTCCAGCTTCAACATAAAGGTAGGAGCCATTGATTACGTACTGATCGCGATCTTCGGCTTCCTTACCCTGAAGAGTCTTTTTGAATGCATCATGCTCTGTGCGGGCAGGATCTTCCAGATGACGGCGCTGTATCTGGTAGCGCCACCCTTCATTGCCACGATGCCGTGGGACGACGGCGAAAAGTTCAAGCAGTGGGTTCAGGCGTTCATCGTGCAGTGCTTCGGCGTATTCGGAACGATCATCCCCATGCGTCTGCTTATAACGCTCATTCCGATCATTCTCAGTGACAAGCTGACTCTTTTCCCCGACTCGCAGTTTCTCAATCTGATCTCCAAGGTGCTGCTCATGCTTGCAGGCATCTTCGCAGTAGAATCCTTCGGACAGATATTCAGCGGCATTCTTGCGGGCAGCGGCGGTATGGCTTCGGCGGGCGCCAACGCAAGAATGGGCATGGCGGCGAACCGCATGTTCTCCGCGGGCACCGCTCTGGCGGGCGGCGTCGCCGCAACAGGACTCAAGGTCGGCGGAAACGCGGCCAAGGGCGTACTCAGCGGTATTTCCACCGTGACCGGTCTTACCACCGTGGGCAGAAAGATCAACACGTCTCTGAACAATGCCGGCGCGGCGATCGAACGCGGTTGGGAAAGCATGAAAGAAAACGGCGGTCTGATCGGTGCACTCCGAAATCTTCCCTCCAGCAACGGCAAAATAGGCGGTTCGGATGCAGGTCCTTCCGCTCCGAAATCCGATACGCCCGTAGGCAACGGCAAACTCGGCGGCGCGGATCCGGGTCCCTCCGGAAAATAACCCCTCCGCAAACGGAAAATATATAACTTACTGATATCTGAAAGGTAATGGTCTTATGCGTCTGATACCCGGTAAAACCAAGGTACGCCTTGAGTTATTTAAGGGAGTTTCCCTGGCCGACATCGCCGTGGGCGGTGTGGCGATGGGATTGATGATACTCGTTTTCGTGTCGAATCTTCCCGGAAAGGTATATTTCTGCGTGGCGATAGCGTTTTTCGCCGCGCTTCTTCTCGTGCGATTCGACAGTGAGCCGAGTTACCGTTACCTCCTACGCATTCTGCTTCATTTTTCCTATAAACGTTTTTATGATAAGATCTACCCCGATAAGATGCTCACGAGCGATGCGTCGGAACAGGACGGACTGATAGAGGCACTGTTCGACAGTGAAGACGAGCAGAAAAACGCTGCGGAAAACCCGGCGAAGCTCACGAAAAAAGAGATAAAAAAGCTTTATAAAGAAGAGCAGAAGATACTGCACAGCCGTACGGCGACCAAAGAGGAAAAGGACGCCGTCTGGCTTGCGCGCGCCAATCGCAGCGCCGAAAAGAAAACGGAAAAGAAAAAAGAAAAGAGCGCGAGCGTAAGCTACCTTCCCATGGAGCAGATCATGCCCTATAAAGATATAAAGGACGGCTTTATTTCCTACGGCGACTACTACGGCGCGGTCATCGAGATCCCACCCGTGGAATTCCGCTTTTTCTCCGAGGCGCGCAGAGCAAATTCCATCGAAAATGCCGTGGGCAGAGTGCTGCGTACCGTAAACACGGAATATTCGGCCAATATCGTCAAGCTCGAACGCCCTGTTCTTTTTGACTCCTATATCAAAAAGGAGCAGGAAAAAACCGAAGAAATCATCCATTCTTATGAGAACGGCGCTATCAGTGAAGAAGAGCTCAAAGCGAGAATGGCGATCCTGAACGGACGGATCGAAGAGCTCAAGGATCTCTGTTTCGAAAATCACGTCGTTCAGCCGTTCTATTATATCGTATTGTTTGACAGCGATAAAAAGCAGCTTGATAATCAGTGCACCTCGGCACTCGATATTCTGAAAGGCGGAGAACTGGACGCAAAACGTCTGAATGACCGGGAGATCGCCGTTTTTCTGAAATATTCCAATGAAATCGACTTTGACGAACGCGATATCGACAAGGTATCCCCCGAAGATTACGCAAAATGGGCTATGCCGCAGACCGTAGCCATAAAAGGCAGAACGGTGGAAGTGGATCATATCATCACTCATAATATGAGAGTGGTGAACTACCCCACCCTCGTGGGTGATGCGTGGATGGCGGGACTTATGTCCATCCCCGCCACCAAGGTCATGATAAAATGTACGCCCGTAGACCATCAGAAGGCGGTGCTTTCGATCGACCGTTCCCTGCAGGAGATCCGCGACCGTCTCAACAATACGGGCATCGAATCCAGAAGGATCGAGCTCTCCACCCACGCGGAGACGCTCTCCGAGCTTCTTGCCACCATTCAGGGCGACAACGAAAATCTTCTCAGCATGAACGTGTACGTCACGGCGTACGATATCAATCTCACCCGTGCGACTCCCTCCGAAAACGAGCCGCCGAAGTCCATGCGCTCGAATATCACCTCCATGAAAAAGACCGTCCGCCGAATTTTCAGCGAATCCAAGGTCCGGCTTGAAAACATGGAGTTCAACCAGATGAAGGCGTTCATCGGTGGGCAGATCAGCGGCTACGATCCCGAGATAAAAGACGGCAGAGGCGTGCCCAGCAATTCCATTGCCGCCGCCTATCCGTGGATCTACGCGAATATATGCGACAAAAACGGCGTCAAGCTCGGTGTCAACGACGACGTGCCCGTTTTCCTTGATTTCTTCCGCAGAGACGACGAAAGAGTCAACTCCAACATGGTCATCGTAGGTAAGTCCGGTTCCGGTAAATCTTACGCGACCAAGAGCTTCCTTGCCAACCTCGCGGCGGACGACGCGAAGATATTCATTCTCGACCCCGAAAACGAATACGCGGAGCTTGCCTGCAATCTTCACGGTAAGATCATCAACGTGGGCAACGCTTCTCACGGCAGACTCAACCCGTTCCATATCATCACGGGACTTGAGGACGACGAAAACTCCGGCGGTGCCGCCGAAAGCAGCAGCTACGCAACACACCTGCAGTTTTTGGAGGAATTCTTCCGTCAAAGTCTTCCTGACTGTGAAAAAGACGCTCTCGAATATCTGAATTCTCTCATCGACAGGATGTATCTCAATAAAGGTATCTCTCCGGAAACGAACCTCAGCCGGCTTACTCCCGAAGACTACCCCACCTTCGACGACCTCTACGATACGATCCTCGCCGAATTCCAGCACATGGACAACGAATATATCCGCACCATGCTCCGTACGCTGATGAACTATATCTCCAAGTTCTCCACCGGCGGCAGAAACGCGAATATATGGAACGGTCCGTCCTCGATAACGACCGAGGAGAATTTCACGGTCTTCAATTTCCAGAGTCTGCTGGCGAACCGCAACTCGACGATCGCCAATTCGCAGATGCTGCTCGTGCTCAAATACATAGACAACGAGATCATCAAAAACAGAGAATACAACATCAAATATAAAGCCAACCGTAAGATCGTGGTCGTGATCGACGAGGCACACGTATTCATCGACACGAAATACCCGGTCGCGCTCGATTTCATGTTCCAGCTCGCCAAGCGTATCCGTAAGTACAACGGTATGCAGATCGTCATCACACAGAACATCAAGGACTTCGTAGGCAGCGAGGAGATCGCGCGCAAATCCACCGCCATCATCACCGCCTGCCAGTACAGGTTCATTTTCTCCCTCTCCCCCAACGATATGGACGATCTGTGCATGCTGTACGAAAAATCCGGCGGCATCAACGAAAGAGAGCAGGAACAGATCGTTTCCGCACCGAGAGGCCAGGCATTCGCGATCCTCTCCCCGAAACAACGTTCCACGTTCAAGGTACAGATCCCCGAAGAGACCGTCGCCGCTTTCAGCGAGATGGACTACGAAAATCCCGTTTATTCGGGTGAAGAAGGCGGCAGAAGATGGGAGGAGCTGATCGCCGAAAGCCGTGCCGTCAGAGAAGAGAATATCGGAGTCTCCGCCGTCAGCACCGAAGAAGAAACAGAAAACGAGAAGCACGCCGGTAAATTCGAATTCGTTGAAATATCCGAAGAGGAATATGAAAAAGAAAACGCCCGCCGCATAAAAGAAGAGGCGAAGGAGCAGGCAACGAAAGAAGCGCTCGAAGAAGCGCGCGCCGAATACGTAAAAGACCTCAAGGTAGGCGTAAAGGCGAATATGCGTTCCTCCGGGGCGGAGCTGTACTCCGATGACGACGCCGCCGACGATTTCATTTTCACCGAGGTATCGGGATTCGCCGAGGAGAGCGCTCCCGTTCCTGCGATCCCTGCAGAAAATACGACACCCGCCGTTTCCGCCGCTCCGGCTGCTTCCGCGGCGGCTCCCGTACAGCAGATCACGGTACGCACGGAATCGAACGGCGAGCTTGAAAGCGTGGTCATGAAGCTCGGCGAAGTCGTAGACAACATGACAAAAATGAACTACGACATCATCATGTCCGAAGTCCGCAATATGCTCGGAAACGCGAATCAGACGACCGCAGAGCGTCCGTCCGCCATCGCCGCCCCCGCAGAAGAAGAAAAGGAAGCGACCAACAGTCTCGGTTCCCTTTTCGACGACCTTTTCGGTTCGTCCGACGACGAGGAAGATGACGAAGAGGAAGAATACACCGCCCCGCAGACCTCCGCGTTTGACGAAGAGGACGAAGACGGCGAAGAGACTTCCGGCGGCTTCGATATACTCGCCTACCTTGCCTCGACCGTGGTGGAGGACGAGGAGGAAGAATCTCCCATCGACAGAATGGAAGAAGACGGCGCGACCGTTATCTCCATCTCTCTCGAAGAACTTGTACGCTATAATCTCAAATCCGCAAAGAAAGGCTGAAGCACATGACAGTTAAACTTATCAACAGAGGCGAAACCGGAGAATTCATCATAGAGGGCAAGCTTGATACCAACACCTCACCGGAACTTGAAAAACTGATCCTCACAAACAACGAACGTTTTGAAAAGATCATTCTGAATTTTTCGGGACTTTCCTATATTTCATCGGCGGGACTCCGCGTTGTGAAGATCCTGCACATGGCCAAGAAGAAATCCGACGGTGAATTAGTGCTTACGAACGTGAACAGCACCGTCATGGAAGTCTTTGAAATGACGGGCTTCTCACAGATCCTCAATTTCGAATAAACCGCCTCCGACGGCAGGGAAAGACCTGCCGCCCGTATATCTTTTGACGTTTTTCCGGAGGAAAAAATAATGTCACCGAGTTATCAGAAACATAAAAACAGAATGCGGAAAAAACTGAGGGGCATACTCTGCCTTGCTCTCGGCTTTATCATGCTGGCTTCCCCCTGCCTTTGCGGGGTGCGCGCTTTTGCGATCTCCGAGACATCCGACCCGACGAAGCCTGCCGCGCCGACTACGCCCGATATCACTTATAACAATACCTTTGCGGGCTTTTCCGAATCACCGTTCATCCACAGACAGAATGCCTATATGCTGACGGTAACGACCGGCAATTCCGCGGGCGATAACGTTTCCTGTTTTGAGATACGATACAAGTCCGGCTCTTCCGTGGTACACAGCGAATTCATTTTTCCCGATACCGCAAAGCACGACGCTTACGGGGTCGGGTACGAAAGCGGCATTTCCCTTCCGGAAGAAAAAAACGCTCAACTGATGCAATACACGCTCCTTTCGCTCTCGGGTTACGCCAGAATGAATATGATCCCCAACGAATGCAATGACAAAGCGCTGAGGATCAATTCCGACGATCAGCTTTATTTCACAACGACCGAGCCGATCGAAGAGCTCGTGGATATACGCGTTCACGCAAGCTACAAGTCCGGCGGCAATAATACGTGGGCTTTCAAAAGCTTAGCGCTTTTCGAAGTGTCCGCCGTTCACGGACTGATAAACGAAGGCTCCGTCTCGCCGAAATACTACACGCCTTTCGACGGTACGCTGATCGCGCGGTCTCTCGGCAGCGGAAGCTGCACCACCTCCGGCAGATCCGCTTTTTTCACGTTTTCCTTTACCGCGAGCGATTCCAAATTCAAGCTTTCCGATACGTTTGTGAACGGAAGCTCGGAATATAAAGCGGAGAACGACGCCGTGATCCTCGCTATGGATATAGCGGACGTGGCAGGCGCCTCGATCAGCGATCTCGAGACCGATCAGGTCAGAACGCTTCACCGTTTGATGCCTTTGGAAACTCTCAGATTAGAGGTCATTTACGACGATATGTTCGGCAAAAGCCGTTCGGTGTTCATCCCCTTCATAACGTCGTGCTATACGGAAATGTCCATGGCCATGGGCAAAGACGCGGACAATAAACCGATCCTCGGCGTCTTCCAGCAGGGCGATACCATGGCATGCAACGCCAATCTCCCCTTCTGTGTCAACGTTACGAAGTGCCGGCTCATGTTCTCGAAAACAGCCGCAGATTTCAGCGGTGTTCTGCCCGAATGCTCGCAGGAAACCTATAATTACCACTTCAAGGATCCGTCCGTATCCATCAGCGCGCTGAGGGTCTACGACGGCGTGAAAAACGCTCTTTCCTATCATTATAACGGCACCAATATCACCCCCGTCATTTCCGGAGCGGATCCCGTACCGGAATGCTGCTGGGTATCGGTCGCCTACGCGGGCACATCTCTCGCTGTCGGCAGTTCTCCCGCCGCTCTTCCGATGACGAAATACGAGCAGGGCGTAAGAACGAAGGCCTCGGTAGGCAGCAACACCTATCTGATCGCAATCAGCACCGACGGCGACGCCACGAAATCCGGCACCGTAAACGATCTGTATATTTCCTTAGATTACACAAAGACGAACGGAATGGCGAATACGACGGAAGAATATTCGCTGCGCAAGCAATCGGATAATTTCTACGGCGACTGGACCAGTCTTCCCAAGAGAATGATTCCCTCCTTCCGTTATCTTTATCCGGAATACTGTTTGTCGGAATACGGGTATTTCTATTATATCTCCCCCGGCAGAACGCTGTATTTCACCGTGAATCTTTCCGACGTAAGTTCCTTTACGGGTGCGACGCTGCGCCTGGACGGAAGCGACGAATGGCAGATGTCGTCTCTCGATATTTATCAGCTCGCAGCCCTCGGAAATCGAAACGCGCAATGGACGGACAGCACCGTCACGGGTCAACAGGAATTCTCCTCCGCACCGGATTCTTTCGATTCCGACAGGATCATCACGAGAGACTTTGACGGTATCCAGTGCGTTCAGTACGCGACCAAGGTACTGCTGCAGACAAATGAAAGCAAATCGCTCTCCTTCTCTAACGGCAACGTTTCTCAGAAGGACATCGAATGGGAACAGTACACCTATTATATGAGCTACGAGGATACCAAACTTGACTTCGGATTCACGAAATCCCGGCTCACCTACGAGGTGGCGGTCAAGGTAGGCGACGATGCCGACGGCGACAGCGACTGCGGCTCCAAAAACCAGTTCTATTTCCAGCTCGTTTTCATGAACGGCAAATCCGGCTACGTGCTCGCCAATCAGCAGCTCTCGGCCGACGGCTTCCGAACGGGAAAAGAGGAACGCTTTGAGATCTCCGTCAACCGTGATTACGGAGACCTGCGAGCCATCCATATCATCCCGCAGAATCCGAACGACGATGAATCGACCTTCGATAAGCTCAAGATTGACTATATAAACGTATCAAAAAAAGAAAACAGCGGCATCAACCTTACCTGGAAGGTTGAGATCAACGACTGGATCAGCATTGATTACAACGATTCCGGCGCGCAGGATTCCGTAAGCGGTCAGTCCGGTAAGAGCGAAAGCGATATCGCCCGTACCTACGTTGTAACGGGCACCGGCTATTCGACCAACATCCTCGTTGCCGTTACCACCGGCGGATACAACAATTCCGTTCAGTTCTCCGGTCACATCTTCGCCGATATCCGCTACCGCGATTCCAACGGCGTGGATCAGACGCTCAGCGGACTCGACGTAACACAGCTCATGCTCGAATACGCGGGCAAATCCGCAAGCGGCAAAATAGCGGTCAACGGTACGGAATGCGCTGCGAACGATAAATCCTTCATGCTGCGCGCCTATCATACCGACCGTTTCATGATCTCCATTGACGACGTGAGCCAGCTTCAGAGCATACAGTTCTGCGTTTATTCCAACGAAACCGGCACGTGGAACATTTCCAACGTGAGCATGTATCTGATGAACGCGGCAGGTCAGAGAACGATCAACGCGAACCAGGAATATGAGATCGCCTGCGAAAAGAGCCTGCTCACGACCTCGGATACCGATACGTTCCAGGTACCGTTTACAAACAAACCCACCTATTCGCCGGAGATCCAGCTCGCCGACAATCAGATCACCGTCAGCGACTGGGGCAACAAGGCTCTTACGGCGACCGTAGACTACGTTCCGCAGAACAAGGACGATACGATGAACGTATACGTCTACATGTCCGACGATGCGACCTCCATTGACCTCTACGATATGAAGTGCGCCGTCAGCTATGCCGTCAATCTCGGCCAGAACGGCTCCGACACGATCACAGACAAGATATATCAGAAAGCGATCACTCTCAGAGCGGATCCCGCAGGCAAAGTATATTACGCCACCGGTGTTTCCGCCTCCGGCCTTATCAATATCTGCTCCACCTCTTTACAGGCAGACTCCTATTCCTACATCACGGCACACGTAAACCGCGTCGTGATCGAGCATGTCCGCTCGGGCGTGGCGATCGAGACCTACAATATCCCGTTCTACGGAGCAGCGGCTTACCCGCTTGCCGTGACAGGCTCTCCCTCCAGTTCATCGGACGGCTCGGTAAACTATCGTCAGACGGTCGAATTCATGATGACCGACGATACGGCGTCTGCGATCCTCGGCTACAAATCCGATGATATCGCCGTGGCGATCACCTACGATTCCTTGAACGGCAAATCAAGCCACAGTCTCACCTCCCCCAACGTATTCCTCAGCGAGACCGATACGAATATCATCAAGGGCGGCACGGTATGCACCGTTAATTTCCGTCAGAGCGACGTAAGCAAGATCACCGGCATCCAGTTCATCGCGATGGGCAAGATCATCGGCAATGCCGGCATCAAAAACGCCTATGCGGCAAATTACTACGTGGACCAGACCGGCAAAGAGACCTGCCTTGGTTGGTACAGCTTCGGCCTCGGCGTGTCCACGCTTTCCTCCGGTGCGAGAAGTGCTTCTCTTACGGCTTCTTCCGTAGATGATTCTCTTGACAGCATGACGGTTTCTCCCGTGACGCTCACGGTGAAGACCGCGGAAGCGGCGCAGAACATCGAAAGCGGCACGAATTCGCCCGTCCGCATGAGACTGAGCTACTATGACAATAACGGTAACGAACGCACGCAGACTTTCGACGACATAAACGCTTACGCATTATCCGGTTCCACCGCTACCGGCAAAACGCTGACCGCCAAGGTGCTCGTCAATAACCTTTCCGCACTGCGTTCTGTTGAATTCGCGCCTTATGAGCCTGAATACGGAAAGAATCCGCCTTCCTGGTCGATCGAAAACGTAAATATTCTTTACAGTGTCAAGGGCACACAGACGGAGCTTACCCGCGCCGTCGGTTCCACCGCGACGGAAAACGATCCCGTTACCATCAACCTGAGCACAGCCTCCATGAGCATAAACGTATTCAGCTACAATTCCGCTACGAATGCAAGCTATAACAAGGTATTCACCGGTACCGGAACGGCATTTGAAGGCATTCTGATCGACACTGCCGGTAAGATCACATTTACGCCCTCCATCGGCGGCTCTTCCATGGGTGCGACCTGCGAATGCTACCGTATTGCCAACGGTATGCCGATCTCCGCAAATGACGCGATCACCATTCAGGGCACGTCGGCGAGAGTGAGAAACGTTGTATTCGGCGGCGGCAATATAAAAGAAGGGCAGTATCGGATCGTATTCACTTCGGTCGAATTCCCCGACATGTCGCTTGCCGTCAATATAATCGTTGACGCACCCGACGAGCCCACGACGGAAGAAACGACGACGGAAGAAATCACCACCCAAGAAACGACCTCGGAAGAGATATCCGAAGAAGGCACTTCTTCGGAGCTCTTCCCGGAGGAAGAAAGAAAAATCTATGGATAATTCCGTTTTATACTATCTTGCCACACCGGTAAATCTGACGGCGCTCATCGCGGCATCTACGCTGATTCTGATCGCCTTCATTCTCATTCTTTTCAGAGACTCTTTTCTGAAAGAGAAAAAGAACGGCAAAACCGCTTTCTCCGTCTCGGATGACATCTACAGTGAGATCCTTGTTTCCAATGAGACCGCCTCCAATTTGTTTTTTGCAAAGGTGCTGCTCGCCGCCTCCGGAGTTTTTCTTCTGATAGCGGCTGCGGCAGAGACCGGTTTGCTGTTCATCGCCGACAACATGATCTTCGGGCTCGTTCTTGCCAGTCTGATCTCCGTGACCGCTACGGCGGCGCTGCTGACGATCAAAAACGAGGGGCGCTCGCCTTACGCAAAAAGAATGCTCATATCGGCGTTTATCATCGACAATTTTTTGCTGTGTATCCTTATAAACGGAAACTTCGGTCTACTGCTGATGTTTCCCGTCATGATAAGCGTAAGATACGGTGAATTGAAATTCACTGCCGGCACAACGGCTATTTGCGCGATCGCAAACGTTATCAGCCGTCCGGCGGGAGCCGCATTCGATCTTTACACAAACAACTATATGCTGCAGCGCGTCTCCATTCCCGCAGGAACTCAGATCACCTTTGCATCCACCCTTACCGAAACTTTTATCGAAAACGATATACTTACCGGAGAAAGCATATTGCGGCAGGAGATTTCCGTCGGTTTATTCTCCACGCTGCTGATCATTTTTGCGGGATTGTGCATGACGTTCATCGCCCGGCACGGCAGAAAAATGATCCTTGAATCCGCCGAACTCACCAAGGAAAAGGACGAGGCGGAATTAGCCGCGGAGGAGGCAAAAGCAAAAATCATGATGTCACAGCTTCAGCCGCACTTCCTTTACAACAGCCTTTCCGCCATTATGGCGATCGACGGCAATCCGCCCGAAACGCTGGACGCGCTCGCCGACTTTTCAAGATATCTGCGTGGAAATCTCGATTCGCTGAGCTGTAAGGATCTTGTACCCTTCGCAGCGGAAATGGAACACGTGGAACGATATCTTTCCCTGGAAAAACTCCGCTTCGGCAATCGGCTGAACGTTGTTTTTGATATAACGACGAAAGACTTCCGCATTCCTCCCCTGTCGGTACAGATGGCAGTCGAAAACGCGGTCAAACACGGAATAACACAGAAACCCGAAGGCGGCACCGTGAAGATCGGCACCGCACAGACCGACGACGAATTCCTCATTACGATCGAAGACGACGGCGTCGGCTTCGATACGAGCGTAAATTTTGCCTCTCAGGGAAGCCACGTAGGTCTCACAAGCGGCGTGGAACGCGTAAAACGTCTCACCGGTGGTGAAACCGAAATAACGAGTAAAATAGGAGAAGGGACAAAGGTGGTCATTCACCTTCCCCGCGAAAAGAAAGCATGAAGATCATTGCACTGGACGACGAAGAGGGCGCTCTCAAGCTGATGGAAAAGACCGTCAGAGCCGTTTGCCCCGACGATGAGCTGCGATTTTTTACCGATCCCGCGCTTGCGGTCTCCGAATGCAGAAAAGACCCGCCGGACGTGGCGTTTTTGGATATCAATATGCCCGGCATCACCGGTCTGCAGGTCGCCAAAAAGCTGAAAGCGATCCATCCGAAGGTGAATATCATTTTCGCCACGGGCTATTCGGAGTATGCCGCCGAAGCGTTCAATATGCACGCGAGCGGTTATCTTACCAAACCGGTGACCACGCGCGACGTAAGAAAAGAACTGGAAAACCTGCGGAATCCCGTGGAAGCGGACAACAAAAAGAGCGGCGTTTTTCTGAAAACGTTCGGCAATTTCGATATCTTCGTCGACGGAAAGCCCCTCACCTTCCAGCGCGGCCCCGCGAAAGAGGTGCTCGCGTATCTTACGAATATGCAGGGCTCTTCCGTTACGCGTAAAGAGCTTGCCGCCGTACTTTTCGAGGACGAAGAATACACCCGTTCGGCGCAATCCTATATCACACAGATATTAAAGAGTCTGAAAAACACCCTGGAAGACGCCAATATCGGCGACGTGGTGCTCATGGAACACAATTCCTACGCGCTCGACGTATCCAAGGTAAGCTGCGACGCCTACGATTTTCTGAACGGCGTGCCCGAGGCGGTCAATGCCTTCAAGGGCGAATATATGCTCCAGTATAGTTGGGCGGAGGATTACATTTCGTATTTCTGCGATTTTGCCGACTGACGGAAAGCGAGGTTCATCTATATGAAAAAACAAAAAAGTATAACGAAAGCGGCGGCGCTTCTGCTCGCGCTTCTTCTGCTGCTGCCCGTATTCCCGAACGTTCACAGAGCGTCGGCTGCCGGCACCGCGATCGCATCCGCCGGCAAGAGCGGAGTATACAGGTGGAAATGGATATACTGCAATTCCATTGACAAGGTAAAGCAGACGAATTTCACCAACCGGAACTACTCCTCGATCTCCGGTCTCGGCTGCGACTACGCCATGCTTCTCACGTCAAAAAACAAGGATCATTATTTCGCGAGTATGCCGTCCGACAATAAAGAAGATTGGTGGTGCTCCGGCGCCCCTTCCGATACCGAATGGTTTGACGTAAGCGGCGCTCCCTTCCTTACGACCGACAGAAAAAGCTCCATGCTGATCGAGCATACCGCTTCCCTTACAAACGCGAAGGGCTTTTCCCTTAAAGTTTTTTTTGATCCGGACAATAACGTTTCCTATGATAAAAGCACAGGAAAGATCACCAAAAACACCTCAAAGCTTTACGGTCTCCGGAACGACGGCGATACCGACTGGCGGCTCAATTCGGGAAGTGAGGGCGAGGATTTCTCCTTCTATTTCTTCGGCGCGCCGGGCATACCGAAAAACACGGATTTCTACAAGGAAAAAAACGGCGTAAAAATCTTTGAGACCGACAACACAAATTATATGTGGGACGCTTACGATAACTATCAGGCGCTGAATGAAACGAAGGGCGGCGACAACGATTCCAAGGTCTTCCATCTCTGGATCGGTCATTACGAAAATATCCCCGGTATTCCGAAAGGCGAATATTATATTCCGGAAGGGCAGACGATGACGCTCGACGATGAAATATCGCTCATTCCCGAGGAAACGACGCTTGAAATAAAGAAGGACGCCGTGCTCTACGTGAAAGGAACGCTCTACCTTGAAGGCTACATCAAAAATAACGGTACCATCATCGTGGAAGACGGCGGAAAGATCGTTATCGGAAAAGACCAGACGTTTGGCGGCATCTATACCAATGGAGGCGCAGGCAATAACGGCAATTTCGTGATCGACTTCGGCGGTGAACTGGATATAACCTGCCGCTATGATTCCTACTACGATCCCGAGATGGCCATGTTCATCTCCAAATCAACGTGCTTTATCGTCAACGACGGCAATTTCACCTGCGACGGTAAGCTCAGCTTCCGGACAAGCCCCTACAGTATACGCTTTAACGGTTCAACGGTAAGACTGATGCGACAGGCGATCGTAAACATACCGCAGATCATGGATTTTCCCGTTCTCGATATGATCATCAACGCCTATTTCTACGCGCCGTCTACCCTGCGTTTGACCAATGACGCGCATTTCTATATCGGCAACAGGCTGATCGACTGACAAAGAGGAGAGCGGATCATGAATAAAAAGAAACTCATCATCATAATCGCCGCCGTACTGGCGGTCATTGCCGCTCTTATCGCCGCCATCGCGGTCATCAACAGCCTCGCGACTACGAAGGTGGACGGCGAATACCCCTACTCCTATAAAGTAAAGGACAACGTCGTGACCGTAAAGATCGACGGCAAAGACACGTGGGAGCAGACGACAGCCGAAACCGACGCACTGACGGTCACGAAAGTGCGCGACCGCAAATTCGAGATCACCGTAACGGACTTTTTCGCGGGGGAAGTCAATTTCCTGCATCTGACGGGCGAAAACACGTTCGATTATTTCATCGGCGTGAACGTGATCAACGATAACGGAAAATTGAGCGTCACGCCCGGTTCGTCCGGAAAAGCCGCTTCCGAAACTCTTCTCGGCGAGGATACGGATATGCCCGTGAAGGTGACGTCCGACGACGCCGCAAAAGCGGAGGTACTCTTCCCCGACACGCCGGCGGGTTATTGGGAAACAGAAGCACCCGAGAACGTGACGGTATCGGGCAGCGTACACGATACCGACGGTACGCATTTCGTCGTCACCGCCACGAAAGAGGGAGAATTCACCGTTATTTTCCGCGATAAGCTGAACGGAAAAGAATGCGCCGTTACCATGCAGGCCGACGCGCAGCTGTATATTTCGGCCGTTTCCGCCGAGATCGGTACCTGCGAAAAGTATGTCATGGAAAAAGAAGAAAAAGAACCGAAGGAAGACGAACCGGAAAAAGAAGGATAATTCGACTTTCGGGAATGAAGCAACAAAAACAAAGAGACACACAGGACAAAAATCCCGTGTGTCTTTTCGTTTTCCGTCAGGACAGTATATTTACAATTCCGAATAAAACAGATCCGCCGCCCTGCGAAGGTTTTCGGCGCTTTGCGAGGGGATGCGTCCGAGCGCGTCGGGGCCGACGTTCAACAGATAATTCACGCCCATGGAGTTGAGCTTTTTCCGCCGTTCGGCGATCGTTTCGGGCGAGATCCAGTTGCAGTCGTAATACTTGAAGCCCCACGAGGAATTCATCGTACCGGGCGTTTCATAGAGATCGTAGGGGGATACCTTGAAGCCGCAAAGGCTGTTCGGGTCGATGCTCGCGTCCGCTTCGGTGCGTTTTTCCGGATATTCATTGTCGCACAGAGAAACGTAATCGTAAGCGCCGTTGCCGATACGCGAGTTGATAAGGCAATCCGGCTGATAAGTCTTCACGAGGCGGTTGAGCTCGAGGCTCTGCGCGGGAGAGATCGTGTGCGGCACGTCGAACCAGATAAGGCTCAGGTCCCCGTAACCGGTGAGGATCTCTTTGACCTGGGGTTTTATCTTTTCTTCAAAGCAGATATCAAAGTTCTTTTTCGTTCTGTCCGGAAAATCCCAGCTGTTGTCCCACGAAACGCCGGAACAGCCGTCGGGATTATCGTAACCGCCGCCGTGCGGATGGTGCCAGTCCAGCTCCTGCGAATAATAGAGCCCGAATTTCACGCCGTATTTATAGCACGCCTCGGCAAGCATCGCCGTAACATCTTTGCCGTAGGGCGTCGCGTCCACGATATTGAACTTATCCGCCTTCGAATGATACATCGCGAAGCCGTCGTGATGCTTGGAGGTGAATACGAAATACTGTATGCCGCAGTCCTTCGCGAGCTTTATCCACTCGTCCGCATCAAAATAGATCGGATCGAACACCTCGGCAAGTGCGGCGTATTCTTCGTTTTTTATCGGCATAAAGCTCTGTATCCATTCGGCGTAGTCGTGTACTCTCCTGCCCCGCCATTCGCCGCCTAAAACGGAATACAGCCCCCAATGCGCCATCATGCCGAAGCCCGCCGAGCGGAACCATTCCCTATTGTCCATACTTACCTCCGATATTAAGCCAGCGCGTCAAATCCGAACCCGTTTATTTTGCTTTGCGGCACTCATCTGCTGTGTCATCCTCGCTCCGAATACGACAGCCTTGCTATGACGATAACGCAGCCAGACGGAAAAAGAGCCGTTTCAAGGCGTGGTTCGGATTTGACGCACTGGCTTAAGCAGAATCATTTTTCAAAAAAGTTTTTTTTAATTACTCTCCGGCAAGCTCCGACAGGGTATCGCCCGTGATGCGGTACACCGTCCACTCGTCCATCGGCTGAGCTCCGAGGGAAAGATAAAAGTCGATGCTCGGGATATTGGTATCGAGGCACCACCATTCGAGGCGGCCGCAGCCGCGCTCCTTCGCGATGCGGGCAAGCGTTCTGATCAATCCCTTGCCGTAACCTTTGCCGCGGTATTCCGGCATAACGTACAGATCCTCTAAATAGATCCCCGCTCTGCCGAGAAAAGTGGAGAAATTATGGAAAAACAGAGCGAAACCGACCTCTTTCCCGTTTTCAAGAGCAAAGATGACCTCGGCCTTGTGCTTTTCAAAAAGCCATTCTTCCAGCAATTCTTCCGTCGCGACGACCTCGTCCAACAGGCCTTCGTAATCGGCAAGCTCCCTGATAAAACGCAGAATAAGCGAAACGTCCTCTTTTTGCGCGAAACGTATTTCCATATCGTCACCTTTCTTTCAGAACAGATCGGGCATATCGCCAAGATAGAGCTCTTCACGAACGTTCAGCCGGTATTCCGGCTTCGTAAGATAATAAAGAAGAAATTCAAGAAGCATCGCCGAGCCGAGATTGCGGCCCTCGATCTTGAAATCGGAAAAACCGGCGGGAAGATACGTATCAAAAATGTCGTTGACTCCGATAAATGAGGGATTTTTCATCGCGGCGGAAAAGCGATACCCCTTTTCCGCACCGGGAGAACGGCAGATAAAATCATCGCTCTCCTCGTCTAACATCCGTCGGCTCA